>JAOUDZ010000007.1 GCA_029858965.1 Cyclobacteriaceae bacterium | reverse complement strand
CTTTAGGACCTCCATCACTTATCCGTCAATCTTGCTGCGAACACGTTCGCCTTTACTAAACAGCTTCCTCATAATTCCTTTTCTACAAGCGTTCTACATTCTAAAAGCATAGTTAAATTCTCTCGGAAAATCCTCGTATGTCCCCGAAAAAGTAACCAGATCGCCCTTTTTCTTCGTTTTTATTATCTTCTCAAATTCTTTTACAGAATTCACTGGAATATCATTAACCCTTGTAATGATAAAACCATCACGCATTTCTGTGTATCGGCCAACCTTACCCTTCCTCAGCTCCTTGACCCGAACACCATGATCAAGGTCAAGCTTTCTAAGAAGTTTTCCATCAATCTCTTCAAGTTCGATCCCAAGCGCCGAAACGGCATCAATTTCTTCCGGTTTAATGAGCCCGGTTTTGCCATCTCGACTCTTCAAAACTACAGGAATCGTTAGCTCTTTTCCTTTGCGGTTTACCAGCATATTTACCTTGTCTCCAGGACGATGACGACCAATGTATTCAATTAACGCCGTATTTGATTTAATGGGTGTCTCGTCAATCTGAATGACAACATCTCCCTCTTTTATGCCAGCTTCTTTAGCTGAACTTTTGTCAGCGAACCCAGAAATATAGGCACCTTCATTAACCTGCAGATCATTTGCTTTTGCCAGCTCGCTATTTACACTTCCAATCGTTACCCCCAGCCATCCCCGCTGCACTGCACCATAATTGATGAGGTCATCAACAATCTTACTTACGATATTGGAAGGTACTGCAAAACCATACCCTGAATATGATCCAGTTGGGCTTGCAATGGCAGTGTTTATCCCAAGCAAACCACCATTTAATGCAACCAGCGCACCTCCGCTATTTCCGGGATTAATTGCAGCATCTGTTTGAATGAAGGATTCTATCGCAGTGCTGCCTTCTCCAGAATTGCGATGTAAAATATTGATATTTCTACCTTTTGCACTAATGATGCCGGCAGTAACTGTGGAGTTGAGGTTATAAGGGTTCCCCACCGCCAACACCCATTCGCCAACCTTCGCATTGTCAGAGTCAACGAAAGAAAGAAATGGCAATCCACTTTCATCGATTTTAACCACCGCCAAATCCGTATCAGGATCAGTCCCGACTACCTTTGCTTTAAATGTTCGGTTGTCCATTAACGTTATTTCCACCATGTCGGCGTCCTGCACCACATGGTTATTTGTAACAATGTATCCGCTGCCATTGATGATCACTCCTGACCCTGAACTACGGCTTGGTCCTTTTTGTGCCCTCGGTCCGAAGAATTCGCGCAGTGGATCGGTCGACTGCAATTCCCTGGTATTATCCATGTCTTGCGTTGATTGTATATATACTACTGCAGGCATTACCATTTCCGCTGCAGCCGTGAAATCTAATGGATAGGCTTTCCCATTTTCATCAACGCTGTAGGCGACCTTCGCAGTAGGTACGCCTGAAAGATACTCAAGCTTGGTTGCTGCTGTCTCATCGTTATTCAACCATTGAAATGATGCAACCGTACATACACTCCCCAGCACAGCTGCAATAAATAGTGATCCAAATCTTTTCATACGACACAATATATTTAATAACTGTTAATCAATATCAGAATAAACAAAAATCGGGCAAAAAGGGTCTGAAAAGAAGTTTTGTCAGTTTGCCAGGTCTACTTTGTGCCTTTTTTTCAGCAACCGGCTGTGTAGACTACATACGAAAACTTTCTGATTTAGGTTCATCAATTACACAATTTTAGATCAGAGACTACCAAAATAAAGGAAATCACACGGAAAGGTAATCGATTGGTGGTTTCGCTAAGAATGCCCGATTCTTTGTTTCAAGTTGAACCCCATTCTTGTCTCAAAAGACAGACACCCAGGTTAACAAGATTACTGCTCACATACTATACTAAAATTTGTCACCCTTATTGCGGGATTTATGTTCTTTATCTAAACTTTTTTTCGATAACCACTCTCCAGATATTAACTCAGAGCATTGGTTATCGTATTTGTTGTTATGGAAGATCCTTACCACCCCTTCAAAGATTCTACAACACAGGATGATCAGGCATCGGCTACCCGTACGTTAAGGAGGTTACGCATATTATTGATTTTCTGGATCGCATCATTTATAGCTAGTATAATCTGGTTTTCATTCTCTCCAAGTGTTTAGACAATCGTAATCCTTCTTTTATAATCCTTGCTGTCTCCGGTTATTATTTTTTCGATTGTGTGGTGAGATCCCTAGTTCAATTTAAGGTATGGTAGGCAGGCAAGAATATCGTTCTAAATTAACTATTTTTGAGCAAGGGTTGCAATAAATGTGGTTCCCCATTCTTGGAGTATCTCTATCTTTTTGGTTAGGTATTGATATTTTAGAGGATGGAACATATCTCAGAGAAACATGAAAGTGGTTATAATAGGAAGTAAAAGCTTTGATACCTTAGAATATCATTTGGCCGATTCATTTCGGTTTCTAGGCCATCAAGTTTCAATTGTTGATTTAACAGCAGTTATACCTGTAAAGTATTCTATTAACTATCATGCCATTAAATATTTCAAAATATATGATGAACACATATTTCAAAAGTTAGCAAAAAAAGTAATTGATATTAAAGCTGATTTGGTCGTTGGAACTTATCGTTTTATTAATCCTATTTGCATTAAAGCTATCAAAAAAGAACAGCCACATACTCCGATTATTCAGATTAACCCCGACGCGCTGACAACATTCGAACATCAACAAATATTCGCTTCTCCATATGATTACTTTTTTACGAAGGATCCATACATACTTAGTTTCATGAAACAAAAGATGGGATTAAATGTAAAATACTTGGCTGAAGCATTTAATCCGCGTGTACACCTAAGACCAACAGTAGATAGGACTGAACTTGAACAAGAAACAAATATCGACGTATTGACTTTTGGACATCAATACCCGTATAGGAGTAAAATAATCAAAAAATTAATTGATTCCGGAATTCGTGTTACCTTATTCGGTAAAAAAGACAGGCGATTTTCGCTGCCCGAACTTGATAAATATTTCCGCAATGAATGGATTTTGGGTGAGAGAAAAGCAAAGCTGCTCTTCGGCTCAAAAATCGTATTCAACAATTTTCACTATGCAGAGATTGAATCAGTAAATTGTAAGTTTTTTGAAATTGCGGGAATCGGTGCTTTCCAGATCTGCGATTACCGATCTTCCGTCCATGAGTATTCGAAAGTTGATCCAGCAAAATTTACTTTTAGAGGGATTGATGAAGCTATAGACCTTATTAAGTTCTATTTGGACAAACCAATGCTGCGCCATGAAATGGCGGAGGTTCAGTATGAACATTTTTTGCATCATCATACTTATGATCATCGCACAAAGAGCATTCTTGAAACTGTGTTTGCAGATAAGAACCTGTCTTCAGGATTCGATTCACCAGCTATGCTCTCTAGCGTTTGAAGTAGATTGACCCAAGTTTATTCATCAACAGCAGCTGATGTGATCATTTTTTAGTGTGCTCCTTTTCATAATGCTCCCGCAAAATATCTTCCCCAAAATCATTCGTAAGATCTCGTACGACGGAATGGACGTGATTGGCATTGTTCTGCGTATTGTCCAATTCTATTAAAAGCATTGGCCCTTGAATCCTGTAATAGTGACCTTCACCAGCCTTCAGACTCCCTGCCCAGGCAAAACTTAGTTTTTCAATCCCAGCCTTTTGAATTTTTTCCATCAACTTGTGAGAAAAGCCCAATTCATAATTCTGGACATATACTTCCAGAAGTTTCATTAGCATGTCTTTTTGCTGATCGGTCATTGCCGCGTAGGACAGTCCACCAGGGTTCAAAGGCATTGCTTTGCGGCTATTAGCGGACACGATTTCCGGAAGGGGTGTTTCCGAAATCAATGCGGTCTCTAATTGCTTTGCTGTCAGCGCGTTTACAAGCTTATGCCCCAATTCGGTCTCCTCTTTTAGTACCTGCTTGCCTTTCTCTTTTCCCTGTAGCACAATCCCCGGATTAGACCCAAAAAAGGACGGTGTAGACGACTCAATCCGGTTGTTGCTGGAAGAGAAATTCAATGCGATATGGTGCCCCTCAAACCTCCAACCCCAAGGAGAGTCTTTTGAAGGGTTACCAAATATGGTAAAATAGTAGTTTAAGGGATCCCGGAATGTATCATTGGGTCCCCGGTTTTCAACCTCAATCAGGACGTTTTCCAATGCCATTATTGCCGTTGCCTTCTGAAAGCCCTGTAAACTTAACGAAGATCTTAGGAGGTCCAACGCCGCATTACGCTGCACTGTATTGAGTTCGCGCAGCGGCACACCGTTCCTCTCTTTTGGTATATAATGCCAGTTTAATCGCTCATCATCAGAAAGTTCATATTGGGCTTTTGCCCTTAGGTCTGTCGGAAGAGACGATAAGAAAGTATTGGCTGTTCGCACCAAATTGGCCTTTTGCGCAAGCGTATTAGCGCTCAGCATTATGAAAAGAGCAGCGCAGATTTTCATGAGCGAATCATATTAAATTGGATTGATTTATTTGAAGATTGCAAAAGTCAATTGATGATTTGTAAAGCCCCCGACAATATCGAAATTCAATATAACCCATATTTGTATCCTTTCCTTATAAACAGCATTATGAGACCATCGCTAAGTTTTGCAATTCTAGTAATAACTATCGGGTATGCATTTTGCCAGGGCACTGAAATCCGGAAAAAACACTACAATATCAAGAATAATATGGCCATGGAAGGATATGATCCTGTTAGTTACTTTGAGCGGAGCCCCATTGCAGGAAAGGAGAATATCACCATGGTCTATAATGGAATCACCTATCAATTTGCCTCCCAGGCTAATCTTGCTAAATTCAAAGCTGCGCCCGGCCAATACGAGCCGGCGTACGGAGGATGGTGCGCTTACGCTATGGGAGAGTCTGGCGAAAAAGTGAAGGTCGACCCGGAAACCTATACAATCCTGGATGGTAAGCTCTACTTATTTTATAACTTCTGGGGCAACAATACACTGAAGGACTGGAAAAAAAACGAGAAAAGACTAAAGGAAGCAGGTGACCTTAACTGGAAAAGAATTTTACAGTAATTCCCAGAACTTGAAAATGGCTTCTTTTGCGTTAAATTCGAAAAATATTACGCAATGATGCAATTAGACCGGGCATGTTCGAACATATTGGAGCAACTCACAGATCTGGTTACTCAGATACTTGAGAAGGACTACGTCAAGCCGGCCGAAACGCTGAGTAAATCTACGATCGGCCAGCACCTGCGTCACACGTTGGAATTTTTCATATGTCTTGAAAATGGCTTTAGTAGGGGAATCATAAATTACGACAAGCGCGCACACAATAAGTTGATAGAGACCGACAAGTTTATCGCCCTCGCGACAATTGATCAAATCAAAAACTTTGTCTGTACCCTGTCTGATAGACCCTTGCATCTTGAAGTAGGTTATGATTTAGACAAAGATGATTTCCAGACCATAGAAACAACAGCAACCCGCGAATTGGTTTATAATATTGAACATGCTGTACATCACATGGCTATCATGAAGATTGGCGTCAGGGAGATTGCACCATATATAAAACTTGCTCCTGATTTTGGAATAGCCGCTTCAACAATTCGTTACAGGGAAACAACGGTTCCAATGTCTCACTAATTGTCGAAATCACTTTGGGAATGTCTTTTGGTGAGAAATTCATCCACAGTAACTTTATTATAAAACTTAGGCGTTGGGAATATTGGCCGTTCGGTATTATTCAGTTACCCGTTTTCATTTACTACATGTGGCTGTCACTACGTGCCAGGTCCCTGGTTTTCTTCTCAGCATCAAACCCGGGTATAGCGATGGGAGGTATGTTTGGGGAATCTAAATATGAGGTTTTAAAAAAAATCCCCGAACGATATCTGCCAAATACCATCTTGATTTCAATGCCCGCCACAAAAGACGAAATCATCAGAAAAATACAGGAGCAAGGCTTTCAATTGCCGGTAATATTCAAGCCCGATTTGGGGGAACGGGGATTTATGGTGGCCAAAATTGAAACGGAAGCGGATATTGAAGTGTACCTTTCTAAAACCAAGGCTGATTTCCTAATACAAGAACTTGTCAACTTACCACTTGAGTTTGGAATTTTTTATGCACGCCTGCCAACAAACAAAAAAGGAAGCGTGACCTCTATTGTGATAAAGGAAATGCTCACCGTTGTTGGGGATGGAAAATCTTCATTGCAAAATCTTATTCTAAAAAAGGACAGGGCAAAACTGCAGTGGCAGAACCTAAAAGAAATTTATTGTGATCGCTTAAATGAAATTCTGGGAGCAGGTGAAAAACTTGAATTAATTTCCATCGGAAACCATTGCTTAGGAACAAAATTTCTGGATGGAAGCCACTTGATTAACCCCAAACTTTCGGAAACATTCGATCATATCAGCAAACATGTTGAAGGCTTCTATTTTGGAAGATTTGATCTGCGTTGCGCTAGTCTCCACGACTTGTACAATGGAAATATAAAAATTATGGAGTTGAATGGATGTGGGGCAGAACCAGGACATATTTATCAGCCCGGTTACACTTTGCACAGGGCTCTTTCTGTCCTTTTTAAACATTGGAACGATATATTTATTATCGCCCGTGAAAACTCGAGACTCGGTGTGGCATACATGCCGTTCATGGAGGCTGTTCGTTACTATCGGAGATTCAAAGCTGCGCTGAAGTAACATGATTGTACTGCTAAATTTTTCTGTTGCTTTCTTTTTTAGTTTCGTCGGCACCATACCCCCAGGAACATTAAACCTTACTATTCTTCAACTTGGTATTGAAAACAAAATAAAAATTGCGTGGCGCTTTGGTCTTGCTGCTGCCATCATCGAATACCCATATGCCTGGTTGGCAGTCAAGTTTGAACAACTCATCACATCGTCGCCATTGATTGCTGAAAATGCTCAACTAATCACAGCTATAGTAATGACCCTGCTGGGAATAATTAATTTATGGTCAATAAGGAAAACATCAAAATTCGCGGAGAAATTTAATAATAGTGGTTTCAGACGCGGGCTCCTCCTTGGAATCTTGAACCCCCTCGCATTACCCTTTTGGGTAGGTACAACAGCGTACCTCAATAGTCAGCAATGGATTAATCTGACAACCACCTTCGGCCTTCAGGGATATCTTTTTGGTGTGTCCATAGGAACGCTAACCTTATTTATTCTGCTTGCCTATCTTGCCAAAAAAGTTGCTTCCGGATTTCAACAGAGCATCATACTAAAAAGAATACCAGGGATCATAATGCTCGCTTTGGGCCTCTATGCTTTCATACAGTATTTTCTATAATTGTATTATGCCACTCCTGAATCAATCCAAAAACAAAAGCCATGAATTCGTTGCGCTGGAAAATCTGGGTTGACACCGGTGGAACATTTACGGATTGTATCGCCATAAGCCCGGGCGGTAATCTAACGCGATTGAAGGTATTGAGCAGCGGCATATTGCGTGCAAAGGTTATTTCGCTTTCTGGAGAAAAACTAAAAGTCGAATTGCCCATACACCTGTCTGCTAATTTCCTGAACGGGTTCATGATTAGCATAGGTGATGAGACACGCACTATTACAGCTTTTAATCCTTCGTTGAATGAGATCATGCTGGACAAAGCCTTCTCCAGGAAAACCGGCTTAGAAGTGATAGAAATTTCAACGCGCGAAGAAGTTCCTGTTTTTGCTGCGCGGCTGCTGACTGAAACTGGACTCACTCAAAATTTTCCTGCCATGGAGATGAGGCTCGGGTCTACCCGCGGCACAAATGCCTTGCTGGAAAGGAAAGGCGCAAAGACCGCATTCCTAGTTACGAAGGGATTCAAAGATTTGGTTCGTATCGGCGATCAACAGCGCCAAAATATTTTTGCATTGTCGATCGCGAAAAAGATTCCGCTTTACAGTTTGGTTTTAGAAGTAGATGAACGCATCGAATCAAATGGGTTGGTACTGTGTCCCTTGCGTGAGGATGAAATCAATCGTATCACGATGGCTCTTAAGACCAAAAAAATAGATTCCGTTGCCATCGCATTCCTAAACAGTTATAGAAATCCGGTTCACGAAAATCTCATAGGTCGCGCAATTCAGAATACAGGATTGCGGTATGTTTCGCTTTCACATCAACTCTCATCACAGATCAAGATTCTACCTCGCGCAGAGACCGCTATTGTTAATGGCTATCTGGAGCCAATTGTTGACCAATACATTTCAACAATACAATCCGGATTAGCTTTCTCAAACATAAAGGTAATGTCGAGTGCGGGAGGACTTCTGCCGGCTGAGGACTTCAGGCCAAAAGATAGTCTGCTTAGTGGCCCAGCTGGTGGCGTCATTGGTGCTTTGGCAAAAGCCAAAGAATCAGGGATTGATAACATAATTACGTTTGATATGGGCGGCACCAGCACGGATGTGTCGCGTTGTCATGGAAGGCCGGAATATCGCTTTGATTGCAGGGTAGGTGACTTGAAAATATTGTCCCCATCCCTGGCCATTGAGACCATCGCGGCAGGGGGTGGATCAATCTGCAGCTTCGATGGTTATCGGTTAACTGTTGGTCCGCGCAGTGCAGGCGCTTCACCAGGCCCGGCTTGCTACGGTGAAAACGGACCACTCACCATTACGGATGTGAACTTGCTGCTGGGAAGACTGGATGATAGGAATTTCCCCATCCCAATTTACCGCAAGCACGCTGAAACGTCGCTGGCAGAATTGATTCTTACATTCAGCAAAGAAAAAGACAAGAAAGTACGCAAGGAAGAAATCATGGAGTCTTTCATTGCAATTGCCAATGAAAAGATGGCAGAAGCAATACGGAGGATTTCGATCCAACAGGGACATGATCCAACGGACTACGCTTTACTCTGCTTTGGGGGCGCCGGGGGCCAGCATGCATGCGCATTGGCTGCATTGCTTGGTATTAATCAAATTATCATCCCCTATGACGCTGGACTCTTGAGTGCATACGGAATCGGTAGCGCCCAGCGAGAGAGTGTAAAAGAAAAACAAATACTGAAAAACCTTTCGGATATACTTCATCAACTGGACACCGATTATCAAGCATTATACGAAGCAGCATTGGATGAGCTGGAAAAGGACAGTAAAGACAGTAATCATATCATGATAAAAAGCCGACTGATATTTCTCCGTTTGAAAGGTCAGGAAACATCCTTGGACATTGAATACACCAACAAATTTGAAGTCAAAAAGTATTTCATCAATCGATACAAAAAAGTTTATGGTCATTGGCTCGGTGAACTAGACATTGAGGTTGAGTCTATTAGAATGATTGTTACCGCAGCCAAACAAAAGGAGATTGGAGTCGCTGTGAAAAAGAAGTCATACGCTCCAACACCGGAGAAGTTAAAAGAAATCTATCTTTCAGGTCTCTGGAAGAAATGCCCGGTCTTTAAATGGGAGAACCTGCTTGCTGGCGCCCAAATCAAGGGACCCGCACTTGTCCTTAGTAATAATTCGACTGTCTTGATAGAAGATGGCTGGCGATTTCGACTTGACGAAAAACAAAATGCAAGTATCAGTCAAGTTAGCGTCCATGAAGTGAAAAAGAATACAACGGAAGCAGCCAAACTTGAACTTTTCACGAACCGTTTTACAGCAATTGCTGAGGAGATGGGAGCGCTATTGCAACGCACATCCTTTTCAGTAAATGTTAAGGAGCGGTTGGATTTCTCCTGTGCTTTGCTTGATGTAAAAGGGAATTTAGTGGTTAATGCCCCGCACATTCCCGTCCATCTTGGGAGCATGGGTGTATGCGTGCGCGCCGTGATGAAGCGCATTAAAATGATAGAGGGCGATGTCATTATTACAAATCATCCCGCATTCGGTGGTTCACACCTTCCCGATATTACCTTGATCAAACCAGTATTTTTCAAAAAGCAACTCTTTGCCTTCATTGCAAATCGTGCCCACCACGCTGAAATCGGAGGGAAAACCCCCGGATCAATGCCGGCCAATGCAAGTTCACTGGAAGAAGAGGGTGTAGTGATTTCACCTACCTTCCTGGTTAAACACGGTATTCCGCAATGGGGAAAAATTAAGGGCTTACTAACTGCCGCACCTTATCCAACAAGATCACTTCAAGAGAATCTGGCAGACATAAATGGTGCATTGGCGTCGGTGATGTTGGGTGCCGAAGCAACGCGAGCGCTATGCCTAAAATTCGGCCCGGAAGAAGTTCGCCGCTACATGCGCATGCTTCGTAAATATGCGTCCGATTTGATGTTGAAGAAAATAAAGAAGCTGTCGGGAACATATAGAGCACAAGAATTCCTTGATGATGGTTCCAAACTCAAAGTTACAATAACCAAAAAGAAACAAATTCTTCGTATTGATTTCAAAGGATCGGCGCCTGTTCATGCAGGAAATCTCAATGCTACAAAAGCTATAGTGAACAGTGTTGTCCTCTACGTACTTCGTCTGCTGACCGATGAGCAGGTGCCGCTTAATGAAGGTTTACTGCAACATATCAAACTCGTTATTCCAACGGGAATGCTTAATCCTTCATTTTCAAACAACAACAATCGGTCACCAGCTGTAGCATCTGGGAATACAGAAATAAGCCAACGTCTAACAGATACACTGCTGAAAGCCTTCAATCTCGCCGCATGCAGCCAGGGAACGATGAATAACCTTCTTTTTGGCAATGAGACATTTGCCTATTATGAAACTATCTGTGGTGGCGTAGGTGCCGGTCCTGGATTTAATGGAGCTGATGCCGTCCACCAGCACATGACCAATACGCGCATCACTGATCCGGAAATCCTTGAATTTAGATATCCGGTCAGGCTTGACAAATTCGAAATACGGAAAGGATCAGGAGGTAGTGGTCAATGGAGTGGCGGGAATGGTATCATTAGGCAGTTCTATTTTAAAGCATTGCTGGAAGTAAACATCCTTTCGCAACATCGCCTTGCTGCCCCATATGGTATGAAAGGGGGCCAGCCGGGTAAGCGGGGAGAACAATTTATTGTGCGTAGCAATAAAAAGAAAGTAAAACTGAAGGGTGTTGATGGCCTGCAAGTCAATCCAGGAGACCGATTCGTCATTAAGACGCCAGGTGGAGGTGGCTGGGGCAAGAAGTCCTGAAATGAAATAGCCACCCTGTGGTGGCTATTCTCACTTGTCTGTATACGTCATGTTTAATAAACAAGACTTTTTTCCATCATGAACTCAGCGATCTGAACCGCATTAGTGGCTGCACCCTTGCGAAGATTGTCAGCAACAATCCACATGTTAAGCGTATTGGGCTGTGATTCATCACGACGGATTCTCCCTACAAAAACCTCATCGCGATGGTGTGAATTTATTGGCATTGGATAAATGTTGTTCTTAGGATCATCCTGGACGATCACCCCCGGGGTGGTAGCCAAGACAGATCGCACTTCGCTTAAATTAAAATCTTCGTGAAACTCAACATTTACCGCCTCAGAATGGCCTCCTACCGAAGGTATTCGCACGGTAGTCGCGGTAATTCCAATTGTCTTATCGCCTAATATTTTGTGCGTTTCATTTACCATCTTCATTTCCTCCTTCGTGTACCCATTATCCAGAAATGAATCGATATGCGGCAGTGCATTCATATCAATTGGATGGGGATAAACCTTTGGTCCCTCTATGCCATTTCTTTCGTCCATCATTTGCTGAACAGCATCTTTCCCCGTTCCTGTAACGGATTGGTAGGTTGAAACTACTATTCTCTTTAAACCGTACTTAACATGCAGTGGAGCCAATGCCATTACCATTTGAATGGTGGAACAATTCGGGTTTGCTATTATGCGATCATCGATAGAAAGCTCGTGTCCATTTATTTCGGGCACGATTAGTTTTTTTGTCGGATCCATTCTCCATGCAGAGGAGTTATCGATGACAATGCATCCCGCATCGGCATATTTTGGTGCCCACTCCAGGGAAGTACCTCCTCCAGCGGAGAAAATCGCAATATCCGGAGCTAGCTTGCAACCCTCTTCAATACTTTTTACTACGTAGTCCTTGCCCTTAAAAGCAATGGTTTGGCCAACCGATTTGGCTGACGCAATGAGATAAAGTTCATCGAAAGGAAAGCTCCTCTCCTCTATAACCTTAAGAATTTCCTGGCCCACAAGCCCTGTAGCGCCTACTACTGCAATTTTCATTTTTTGTTTATATTTAGAGACTGCAAAAATAGTGTTTTCCCGTTGTGCTTATGAAATCTAACCTACAAATATGCAGGTTTTCAATCCTGAAAACGATTACGGAAGTATTTTTCCTAACGTTTGCCTTCCTAATGATAACCCAACAAATGTTCGCTCAGCTCACTGATGATTTCTCAGATGGAGATTTTACAAGGTCACCCGAATGGTCCGGTATGGATTCTCACTTCATTATCTTCGACGGTGCGCTGAGGCTCAACGCGGACCCCATGACTGGTATGGCCTATCTATCAGTACCGAGCACTGCTATGCTGGGGGCAACATGGGAATTCGTATTAAAGCTGGACTTCAATCCCTCAAACGCAAACTATGCTCAAGTTTATCTGGTGTCCGACCAACCCAATTTGGCAGGACCTTTGAATGGATATTATGTACTCGTTGGAAATACCACCGACGATGTAAGTTTATACAAACAGACCGGTACTGTGCACTCTAAAATCATCGATGGCAGAGATGGTTTATTGAATCTGTCTGGGACCAAAACAAGGATTAAAGTAACGCGCTTTACTGACGGCTCGTGGGAATTGTTTTCGGATCTTGGAGCCATGGGTAATTATTTTTCAGAGGGGAGCGTGCAGGACACGACCAATACATCATCATACTATTTTGGAGTGCTTTGCACGTATACCGCAACCCGCTCGGACAAGTTCTATTTTGACGACTTTCTTGTTGCAGGAGATGCGCATCCGGATGGCGTTCCGCCAGAACTCAACATGATAGAGGTCGTTTCCTCAAATGAACTTTTGTTGGTGTTTTCTGAAAATCTGGATCAGGCAACGACTGAAAACGTGACGAACTACAGCGTCAACAGTAGCCTGGGTAATCCGTCGCAGGCAGTTCTCCAGGAAAACCGAAAAGAAGTAGTGCTCTTCTTTGAGAAACCCTTCTCTCCAGCATTCTCATATACCCTTACCGTTACGGGGATTGAAGATACCAATGGAAACTTGATAAATACAACCAGCAGTAAATTTGTTTTCTTTGAGTCTATCGCTGCTAATCCAAAGGACATTATTTTCTCTGAGATACTTGCCGATCCAACCCCCAAAGCCGGACTGCCAGAGACAGAGTTCGTAGAACTATTCAACCGCAGTGAGTTTGCATTTGATTTATCCGGGTGGAAAATCACCGATCTCAATTCCACTTTGATTCTACCCAGCTTGGTGTTGCTCCCTGGCGAGTACTTAATTCTGTCCTCCTCAGCAACGGAATTTACCCCTTATGGAAAAGCATGGGGAGCATCTAACTTTCCATCGCTAAATAACGATGGTGATTTATTGCTTTTGGAGGATGTGAACGGGGTAACCATCGATTCGCTGCGCTATAGTGATAGCTGGTATAAAGACAACGAAAAGAAGAACGGTGGATGGTCCTTAGAGCTGATTGACACCGAAAACCTTTGTAGTGAAAAGGAAAACTGGATTGCTTCCGAGGACCTGAGTGGCGGAACCCCGGGAAAGCAAAACTCGGTACGGGCGAACAAACCTGACCTCACAGGTCCAAGGCTAATCTCAGCCATTCCACTATCACCTGCATCGCTAAAGTTAACCTTCGATGAAAAGCTTGAAAAATTATTGCCTGAAGTAACCAGCTTTGTTCTTAACCCTGGCATTGCGGTAGACCATCTTGCTTTTGCGGATGCATCATTGACCAGTATCATTCTTTCCCTGGCGCGGAATCTTCAGCAAGAAATTGTTTACAGCATTACTGTAAATTCGATATATGATTGCACCGGCAATGCGGTTCATCCAGACGGAAACAGTGCACATTTTGGAATTCCTCAATCGGCTGATGCAGGCGAAATTGTTATCAATGAAATTCTATTCAACCCTAGGCCTATGGGTGTTGACTTCGTTGAAATTGTAAACACATCTTCCAAATTCATTAACCTCAAAAACTATTCCATCTCAAACATTGCAAATGGCACACCAGCAAATGCAAGATTCGTAACCAACCTGGATCTTCTTTTGCATCCGGGCGGTTACTTGGCCTTGACCGAAAATCTCAATGCATTAAAAGGTGAATATCCACAATTGCCAGAAGCGCAAGTTTTGGTCGTGGATGATTTGCCTGCCTTTAATGATGATGAGGGAACTGTAGCATTACTGGATGATCAACAACACGTTCTTGACGCCTTTCATTACAACAAGAACCTGCACACAGTATTCATCAATGATGACGAAGGTGTATCGCTGGAACGGATTAATTTCACTGGCGCTACCAACGATCCGCAAAACTGGAAATCGGCGAGCTCGCTTGTAGGGTTTGCCACGCCAGGGTACCTCAACTCAAATGCAAAAGCTACATTTCCCCTATTGGCTGAATCAATACATATAGAGCCGGAAATATTCGATCCGCTGGCTGGCAATCCTGACTTTACGCAAATTCATTTTAAGTTTGATCAGGGTGGGTTTGTCGCTAACATAAGGATTTATGATGATCAGGGCCATCTAATAAAACGCGTAGCCAACAATGAAGTCCTTGGTTCAGAAGGTACATTGCGTTGGGATGGTGACCGGGATGATGGCAACAAAGCTCGAATTGGATACTATATGGTTTGGTTTGAGGTATTTGACACAGCCGGGAAAACTATAACGTATCGAATCCCTGTCGCAATTGCTGCACACTTTTGAAGGAAATATGGATAGGCAACTCAACAAGATTTACTCCCCACTGGCAAAAGAATATTTAACCCCGTTCAAGAACACACTCCCCATTATGGAGTTCGCCTGCACCAGGAACGACCGAATTAAGAATGCCTTCCTGTTGCTGATGCAAATCGCAGCCTGTTCTGTTTTGACCCAGTCATATCCTCGCCCAATGTTTGCTGGCACCGCACTTGGCGGATGACTTCCTTTTTTTCCGCTGGATCCGTCTGCCGGTTACCAGAAATTGCTGGTATGGGCTAGAATAATAGCTATTCAGATCATTTCAACCTGAAGAGCAAGGGGATAAATAATGGAAAATTTGACCGGAATACGGGTTCGGGAATTAATTGGGCAATATCTTTTGTTTTCGGGCTTGAGCGCATAATTTTGCGCATCTTTTATCAAACGGAGGAACATACCATGGCCAAGAATAAGAAGTCAATTTCCAAATCAGTGAAAAAAGTGACTGCTAAAGTCAAAAAAGTGGCAAAAACCAAGAAAGCCGCCCCTAAGAAAGCTAAGAAAGTGAAAAAAGTTGTGGCCAAGAAGGCAGTATCAAAAGCTAAGGTTAAGAAGACTGTTGCATCCAAAAAAGCAGCTTCAAAAAAAGTGACCGCGGTAAAGAAAAAAGTTAAGCCGGTGGCAAAGCCAAAGGTCATCAAGAAGAAAGCAAAACCGGTTGCCGCAAAAAAGGTTGTTAAGCCAAAGGTGAGACCAGAAGTTACGAAGAGCGTTGCCCCGCCAAAACCTGCTGTTGCAATCCAAAAACCGGCTCCACCGCAACTAAACATTTTTCCAGTACCCAACCAGCGTCCCATTGCCCATAAACCAACGAAAGCAGCTTCGCGAGACGATAGAACAAGGTATTCTGAAGAAGAGTTAGTCGAGTTTGAAGCCCTGATCCACAAGAAACTTGAAAAGGCCAGAGATGAATACAAAATATTGAAAGAAACACTGAATCGCAACAATGACGAAGGAACCGATGCAACTTCTGGTGGCAATACAAAAGTGTTGGAAGATGGAGCAGAAACCGCCGAAAAAGAAAATCTTAGCCAGCTTGCTGCTCGGCAACAGAAGTATATCATGAATCTGGAGAACGCATTAGTTCGGATAAAGAATGGAACGTACGGAATCTGCTCAGTAACGGGTAAACTTATCCCCAAAGAAAGATTGATTGCTGTGCCGCATACAACACAATCTATCGAAGCCAAGATGATGCAACAGGACTAGTCTTTTGGCTATTCTTTTATCGAAGGCTAATAATGGTACCAGTTCCGGCCTGTCAAGCAATTATTCACTTTAGAAACTCATACGCGTGGACTTTTTA
The DNA here is from genome assembly GCA_029858965.1 of Cyclobacteriaceae bacterium. Classification (GTDB taxonomy): domain Bacteria; phylum Bacteroidota; class Bacteroidia; order Cytophagales; family Cyclobacteriaceae; genus Chryseolinea. Next base: position 83,977 of record JAOUDZ010000007.1, on the reverse strand, counting down.
CAGAACCATATTGAAGCACTGATATTTTGCACACCAAGCCCGATAAAGCTATCGGATTTAAAGGCATGCCTCTCAGAAATGTTCAATGCAGATGTTCCTGAAGAAGATATCGTGGGCGCAATTCAACGACTGGAGGAAAAATTTCAGACGGATGAATTCTCTTTCCAGCTATTTAAGGCCGCTGGGGGTTATCAATTTCTAACGAAACCTGCCTACCAAGCCAGCATTGGCATCATGCTAAAGCAACAATCCAAAAAGCGTTTGTCCACATCGGCAATGGAAACACTTTCAATTATTGCATATAAGCAACCCATTTCAAAAACCGAAATAGAAAATATACGCGGCGTTAATTGCGATTATGCTGTTCAGAAACTTCTTGATAAGGGGCTAGTTGAAATTACAGGTAAGGGGGAAACTATTGGGCGACCTATGCTTTACGGTACAACACTGAAGTTTATGGAATACTTTGGAATCAATGATCTTGTTGAGTTGCCGGTACCTAAAGACTTTGCGGGTGAAGTAAATAGTATCGGCGAGAATCCAGAATTAAAAGACCCGGATGCGCAAACATAATCCATCTACCCCAAAGGGAGACCGCAGAGGCTCATCTTCAAGATCCAGCTCAGCAGGTAAACACATCGACAGCAAATCTGACTATCGGCCTTTTAAGAAGTCAACAAAAGATGAAAGGCCATTCCACAAGAAGCAGGATAGCAGCAGTAAGAGAAAAGATGAGCGATCAGGTTCATCGGAAACGGGAAAATTCTTTGATAAAGCGCGTAGAAGAGAGAAAGATGCTGGCGCCCCTGCTTATCAAGGTGGCAGCAGAATGGATAGCAGAAAAAAGAAAGACATCTCGGAAGAGGCAGGAGGCAAAAGACCGTATAAGAAATTTGCTACCAGGAGATCAGGTACTACGGCCGTTTCGAGGGAGGAAAAGCCACACCGAGGGAAAGAAAGCGGCTCAATTTCGGGTGGTTTTAGCAAGCATAAACCGTATAAAAAATTTGACAGCAACGATAAGGGTCGTTATGGCGATAAACGTGCTGCACCTCCTTCTGACTCAAAATCGGATAAGCCGTACAAAAAATTTGAGGACAAGCAGGTAAGGAAACCTTATAAGCGTGAGGATGTTAAATACACGCGCAGCAACCCAGCTTTGCATGAGTTGAAAGGAAACCCGAAAAAGAAGGAAATTTCGCCAGAAGCTGGAAAAATTCGTCTGAATAAATTCATTTCAAACAGTGGGGTCTGCTCTCGGCGGGAAGCAGATGAACTTATCAAGATGGGGTTGATTTCAGTGAATGGGAAAACCATTACAGAACTGGGCTACAAAGTAAACCCCGGAGATGAGGTGCGGCATGAAAGTAAAGTCTTACACGCTGAAAAACCGGTATACATATTACTAAACAAGCCCAAGGGATTTCTAACAACAACTGCTGACCCGCAAGAAAGAAACACCGTTATGCATCTGATTGCAAATGTTGTGAAAGAGCGAGTATATCCGGTTGGCAGGCTGGACCGGAATACCACAGGCCTGCTCTTGCTTACAAACGATGGAGACCTGGCAGAGAAACTCATGCACCCATCTTACAATGTGAAGAAAATCTACAAAGTGGAATTAGATCGCCCATTAACAAAAGCCGATGCACAGCGCGTTCTTGAAGGTGTTAAGTTAGAAGAAGGACGTGCTACGGTAGACGATCTGGCAATCATATCAGATGATCGAAAGACTATTGGGCTTGAAATTCACATCGGTTGGAACCGCGTGGTCAGAAGAATCTTTGAGTCCCTTGAATACAAGGTGGTCAAACTGGACAGGTCCGTATATGCGGGTTTGAATAAGAAGGACATTAGCAGAGGGGAATGGCGATTCTTAAAAAAAGAAGAATTGGTGCTGTTAAAACATTTCAAATAAGTATTACGCGTTATCCAGTACAATCTTAAACATGCTTCCTTTTCCAAGCTCAGAATCAACGAGTATAATACCTTTAATTTTGATTAAAGCTTCCTGAATAATATAGAGCCCCAGACCGGTCCCCTCTGTTTCGGGCGAGTCGCGATAAAACATATCAAATATCTTAGGTATACTCTCTTTTGAAATACCTTTTCCGTTATCCTTAACTGCAATTTCAACTACATTCCTTACTCTTTTGAAGGAGACACGGATGTAAGGATTGGGTTTTTTGAGGTCGTGATATTTTACAGCATTCGCCATTAAATTATTCAAAATGATCTTCATTTGATTATAGTCAGATCTGAAAACATGGCTCGGATCCGGTTGATATTCAAGTTTAATTGCAGATGCGCCTTTGTTAAATCGTATATCAGCAATCGTCTCCTCAAGCAACCTGGCAAAGTCAAGTTCTTCAATTTTCAAATCGATTTTCTTGCTTCTTGACAGACTGAGGATATCGCTAATGACCAAATCCAACTTCTTGATCCGTTCTTCGATCATGCTCATGAAGGATCGAGCTTTCTCTTCCTTTAATTCTAACTTACCAAGATAGGTCAGTCCGAGTATTGAAGCTATTGGCGTACGAAGGTCATGCGATGTGCTGGACAAAAAGCTATCTAATTCCTTATTTTCTTTGTCAAGATTCCCACGCTCATCTTCCAGGAACCACATAACCATGCTCATCCCCATCAGGGAAATCAACAAGAGGTCAACGATGCCAAAAAGCTCAAACCCGGGCAGTCTTGTCCCCAGAATATTAAGCAGCCTTATCATAAAATCGTATAGTTGATAAACACTAAATAGGATAAGGGAGCTTGACAGCAGCTGCTGTCCAAAGCCTTTTGAAAATTTCTTATTCGTCCATACCACTATTCCGGCCACTAAGAAACCCAACCCGGTGATGACAGCTCTGCTCCCAAAGCTTACCAAATAGCGAGAAAATGGACCGGCCTGACCAAAGGCTGTTACTGAAAAAAGTGCCAGCCCAAAGCTGAACAAAAAAATAATTCTAAATTTCCTTTTCGAAAATGCCTTCTCATAAATAAGTTCATAAGTACCGCGAAGGATCATGATGATCTGAAGGAAGCAGGCGAGTTGAGCAATTATGCTCAGGGCGTCACGAAATAATGATTGCGTTTCTATTAAGAAAATCAATATAATCCCAGAGGTGCCTGAGTACACGGAATATGCCATCCAACTCCATGACCATGTCAGCAGAAATCTTCTCCTGTACAGCGTTCCAAAATGCCTGAAGATAAAAAAAAAGATTAGTCCAAGAGCAACCTCAGCAAAGTAGATGTTGAACAAACGGGTAGAATTTTCAGAAAGGTCGAGCAAACCCATTCGTTTTTATTTAGGCGAAAAAGGACACAAAGAAGTAGAAAAACTTAACTAAATTACTAAAATAGACTTGCTGTAACAGAAAAACAAAAGCCTCCGAATGGGAGGCTAGTGTCGAAGTGGTGATGGAGGGAATTGAACCCCCGACACAAGGATTTTCAGTCCTTTGCTCTACCAACTGAGCTACATCACCGGAAAATGAGGCACAAAAGTATGTAATTTTAAACTCCGTGCAAAAAAGGAGCACTTTTTATTGATTCCTGGATTACGGGATTACTTTTAAGTTTTACATTAAGGTATGGTTCAACAGTTAATCTTCATCTCCGCACTTGCGATCGCCATTTATTTTATTCGGAAGAGGGTTTTGGATATTAAGGCAAATATCAATCTGGGGAAGGAAAACAAAATCAATGACTACACACGTAAGAGATTTGTAAGCATGATCTTGGTGGCTTTTGGGCAAAAAAAAATGTTCAAAAGATTCATCCCGGCCATCCTTCATTTATTTATTTATGTCGGGTTCCTGATTATTAATCTGGAAGTTCTTGAGTTTATAATAGATGGTGCCGCGGGGACGCACAGGATCTTTGCTCCTTACCTCGGTGGTTTTTATAATATATTGATGAACATCTTTGAATCACTTGCGGTTGCAGTCTTGCTCTCATGTCTGGTTATGCTCATCAGAAGAAATATTTTGAAAATCAAACGGTTCTGGTCATCAGAAATGACTTCCTGGCCAAGACTCGACGCCAACCTGATCCTCATAACGGAGATTGCTTTAATGTTTGCCATTCTCATCATGAATGCATCAGACCAGGCATTGCAGGAAAATAACACAAATTATACCGCTACAGGAACACTTTTCTTTAGCAGTCGCATGATGCCGATATTGCGTGGTTTCAACGTTACCACGCTAATAATTCTGGAAAGGTCGGCCTGGTGGTTTCATATTGTTGGGATATTGGGGTTTGCAGTCTTTATCACCTACTCGAAACACTTGCATATCTTCCTGGCCTTTCCCAACACTTATTTTGCCAATATCGAAGCAGCAGGTCACCTTAGAAATATGCCCGTTGTTACAGGTGAGGTGAAAATGATGCTTGGCCTGACAACATCAAACCCTGCTGTTTCAACTGAAGCCCCCGGAAGATTTGGTGCTAAAGATATTAATGATCTCAACTGGAATAACCTCATGTCGGCTTATGCATGCACAGAGTGTGGCCGCTGTACATCAGAATGTCCGGCTAACCTGACCGGAAAAAAGCTTTCACCGCGAAAGATTCTGATGGACACCCGCGACCGAATGGAGGAGGTGAGGAGAAGCCTGAAGAAAGGAGGCGCTGGATTAGGTGACGGAAAAACTTTGCTTGGCGATTATATTACAAAAGAAGAAATCAACGCATGTACCAGTTGCAATGCCTGTGTCGAAGCGTGCCCCGTGCTAATTAATCCCTTGGAAATAATAATTGAACTCAGACGATATGTAGCAATGGAAGAATCCGGCTCTCCTGCATCCTGGAATTCAATGTTTCAAAATATTGAGACAAATTTTGCTCCATGGAAATTTTCACCTGCCGACCGTTTCAATTGGGCTGACGACAAAAAAATATAGGCATGGAAGAACCACGATATACTGTCCCAACCATGGCTGAGTTGGCCGCAAAGGGGGAAAATCCTGAAATTCTTTTCTGGGTGGGTTGCGCAGGATCCTTCGATGAAAGATACAAGCGTGTTACCAGAGCTTTTGTCGCAATATTACATGCGGTTCAGGTTAAATTTGCAGTCCTGGGCATTGAGGAAACTTGCACTGGTGACCCGGCAAGGAGGGCAGGAAATGAATTTCTTTTTCAGATGCAGGCGATGAACAACATCCAGGTTTTGAATAAGTATAGCCTGAAGAAAATAGTTACCGCTTGCCCGCACTGCTTTAACACTATTAAGAATGAATACCCTGAATTGGGAGGCAACTACGAAGTAATCCACCATTCAACATTCCTCCAGGGTCTAATCCAGGAAGGCAGAATCAAGATGAAGGCAGGAGGATCATTCCACGGGAAAAAGATCACCTATCATGACTCCTGTTACCTGGGCCGCGCAAACGGCGTTTATGAGGCTCCAAGGGCAGTGCTTGAAGCCTTGGATGCAGACCTTGTAGAAATGAAACGATGTCGCTCCACAGGGCTTTGTTGTGGGGCCGGCGGGGGACAGATGTTTAAGGAGCCAGAAAAGGGAAGCAAAGACATCAATATTATGCGGACGGAAGAAGCGCTGCTCACTGGGGCAAAAACCATTGCCGTCGCCTGTCCATTTTGCATGACCATGATGAGCGATGGAATCAAGAGCAAGGAACGTGAAGGGGAGGTTCAAGTGAAGGATCTCGCCGAACTTATTGCAGAATCTCAAGGTTTATCTTCAAAACCATAATATACCAATATGTTTAGCCCATTTAAGTCCCTCTCAGACCATTCCCGCATCTGGATCTACCAGGCAAAAAGAAAGTTTAATTACCAGGAACTTGCCATAATTTCGGAGGTTCTTTCTGCGTTTACAGAACGATGGAGCGTACACGGTATTCCACTAAGTTCTTCATTTGAGGTCCGTATGGATCAGTTTATTATCCTGGCGGCAGACGAAAATTCATCTGGCGTGAGCGGGTGCTCGATTGACGATTCTGTAAGAACAATAAAAGATTTGGGCAATAGATTGGGCATGGATTTCTTTGACCGAACGATGGTAGGGATTAAGAAGGATGGCGAAATAGTCACCATTCACATGGCTGATTTACAGAGGAAGTATTATGAAGGTGTCTGGAACAAGAAAACCTTGGTCATTAATAACCTCATTAAGCAGAAAGGTGATTTAGAAACCCATTGGCTAGTCCCGGCAGAAATGACGTGGTTGAAACGGTATTTACCAAAGGAAAAAGTAGCCAGTTGAGTGCTAATTATTTGTAGATTTAGTGCAATTTCTATACGAGATCATGAGGTTAAAATTTTTAGTTTATTTAGTCCCCGTTTTACTAACGGCATGCAGCGCAGAGAAGAAAGCGCACAAGGCATTTCAATACGGAAAGTATCAAAACGCCCTGGAGATATACAAAAAGATATTGGCTGGAAGCCCCAACAATGGCCAGGCTAATTATTTTGTTGCAGAATCATACCGACTTTCAAACCGTATTAAAGAAGCTGAACCCTATTACGCACATGCCGGCGGCCGCGGACTTGACAGGGACTCTATTCAATTTTACTATTCCCAATCCCTAAAGGCAAATGGAAAATATGCCGAATCAAAAGCTCAGCTTGAAGAGCTCCTTGCAAGAACTACAATAAACGCGTTGAAAGACCGTGCCAAGGGTGAGATTGATGGCCTGGACTACCTCTCAAAGCTTGATGAAAAACCAAGTTATTACCGCATCAAAAACATGGAGTTGATCAACACGCCGGCAGCGGAATACTCCCCAGTATTTCTGAATGGTGAATTGTACTTTACCTCCTCACGAACCAATGATAAGATTTATGAAGCAACAGGCACTCCTTTTACGGACATTTACAAAGTTGCCAGCCGTGGCGCCAATGTAGATCTGGCTACAGTGGCGGCGCTACCTTCCGGAATCAATTCTGAAAGTATAAATGATGGCTGTGCAACGTTCTCCCCAGATGGCAAAACAATGATTTTTGCAAAGGGGAATTCGGGAAAACGGAAAGGAACGAATGATGTCGATTTGTATATATCAAGATACAGAAACAATATTTGGTCTGACCCCATCAGAATAAATATCAATCAGCCAGAGGCATGGGATTCTGCGCCGGCATTTAGCCCGGATGGCAGAACACTGTATTTTGCCTCTAACAGGAAAGGTGGCTACGGCGGTACTGATCTGTATTCTGCACAAATGGACACACGAGGAAGATTCTCTCGCGTAAGAAATCTGGGGCCTGAGATCAACACTCCGGGTAATGAAAATTTTCCGTACATGGCCGAGGATGCTAAGCTTTATTTTTCATCGGATGAGCATCCTGGATACGGTGGTCTTGACCTGTTTGTCGTAAAGCGGGCGAATGCGAAAACTGTAATAGAGAATCTCGGCCAGCCCATCAATTCAACTGGTGATGATTTCGCTATCTTTCTGTTCGGTCCCGACAGAGGGTTTTTCACGTCAAACCGGGAAGGGGGAAAGGGTGACGATGATATCTATACCTTTGTCAACGAGGACCCAAATTTGAAGGTAGTCAACTACTACCTTCAAGGTATTACCTATATGCAGGACAAAGAAAACAAGCGGCAGATTCTGCCCAATACCAAAGTAAGCATGCTGGACGAGCGGGGTGAACTGATGCAGGATTTTGTAACCGGCAACGATGGTAAATTCTTGTTTCGGGTATACGAAAATGAAGATTATAATATGGTAGGAGAAAGTGACGGATACCTTGTTAAACGTCAGGCCTATACTACCAAAGGGAAATCTGTTGACCCCTCCACATTGAAAGACCTCGTCACCAATATCGTTTTAGACACGCTGCTCATTTTAGACAAAATTGAGATCAACAAAATATTCGCTTTGGAAAACATATACTATGACTTTAATAAGTATGATATTCGAGAGGATGCCGCAACTGAACTTGATAAGCTTGTTCAGCTCCTCATCGATAACCCTGAAATAAAAATTGAGCTTGGATCGCATACAGATAGTATAGATGACAATTCTTACAACCTCCAGCTTTCTCAAAGACGCGCGGAATCGGCAGTGCGATATATCGTACAACATGGCATTGCCCCAGATAGATTGGTCGCAAAAGGATACGGCGAAGAGAAGCCAATCGCACGGAATACAAATCCTGACGGAACGGATAACCCTGTAGGCCGCCAAAAAAACAGAAGAACTGAATTTAAGATACTGGAGATAGGCGTTATCCCCAAGACACTGGAGAGCGAGGACGTATTCGATGAAGATAAGTACTTTCGAAATGACGGAAATTAAGATGCCTGATGAATTGGAAGTGTCGAAAACCTAACAACCTTTGCGGCGTCCGTTCCTTTGGTTGTGCGGCTCACCACTGAAATAACGTGCAAGTATCTACAAGCAAAAAAAAGCCTCAATGGATTCCCACTGAGGCTTTTTTTTAGTTACTGTACTTAGGCAGCCTTCTGGACATTTTCCAGGTGTATCTCTTTGCGATTTACAATGTGGATAATTTTCAGTTTATCCAGCAACTTGATCACCTGATACGTAGGGTCAATTTCATGCCACCTGATACCACCGAAATTCGGGCGTGACCCATACTTATGGTGATTGTTGTGGTAACTTTCTCCCATCATAAGAAAATCAACAGGAAGGAAATTCTTCGACGTATCACCTACTTCAAAATTTCTATATCCGTATTTGTGGGCAAACCAGTTAATGATGGCCCCGTGAATTGGGCTCATTAGGAATTGAATGGGCAACAATAACCATAGCCACCACACATTGGCAAACTGGACGTACATAGCGATGTAAATTCCCGCCCAAAAAAGCCTCGACGGCCATGACCTGGCAAACTTGTCAAAAGATTCCCAAACCGGAACACCCTCTGTAAAACGCTGTTCCGGGATTAATTTCCGATTTGCTATATCCGAATAAATCGTCTTGGTTTTCCACATCATTTTCCAGATGGTTTCATCGTAGGTAGGTGAATGCGGATCATCCTCAGTATCAGCAAAGGCGTGATGCATTCGGTGCATAACGCCGTATCCATAGGGGCTCAAATAATTGGCACCTTGAAAAATCCAGGTCAGAACAAAGAATACTTTTTCAGTGGCCTTGTTCATTGTAAATGCTTTGTGCGCTGCGTAACGGTGCAGGAAGAAAGTTTGAAAGAACAGTGATAAATACCAATGTGCTACGAAAAATACCAAAATGACAGCCATGAAAGGTTTAAGTTAAAAGTTCAACATTATGTCTGCAAACCAAGTGCTGGTTTTTCCTAAGACAACATGAAATAGGTTTTGTGACAGATTTATTAAAAAAAATCAGGATTTTTTGCTTAACGCGCCAGCAACGTCGCTTTTCAGCAAATTAATCAGGTCAGCAGCGTTGCCAAAATCGCAGGCATTCCTGAAATTTTCAAGAAGGTTTGCCGCATCAGGCAATTCAAAATTCAGTTTTGAAGTCTCATCACTTAATTTCTTTTTTGCGCGGCAAAATAACTGCCGGCAATGTTCCTTCTTCTTATCGAGTGTTTCCTGTAATACCTCATAATCAAAGTCAAATACCCCCTTAAGCAGAAATACAGCACGCTCCAAAGGCTCCAGCTTTGCCTGAAGTACTTTCATCGCTTTCGCCAGATCTATTTCGAGATCCAGGTGTGAAAAGTTATTCTCTTTAAAGCGGCCAATGATTTCAGCGATATTGTTTTGATTCAGCAGTTCCTCTTTCTTGTGCCGAATGGTCTTAATGTGATTCAGGCAGTTGTTTTTTACCGCCGTAACGAGGTATGCTTTGGTATCTTCTATTTTTTTTGGCCCAATACTGAGCCATTTTAGAAATGTTTCCTGTACAATATCTTCGGCGTCAGCCTTGCAACGCACAATATTGTATGCAATTCTATGCAGCAGGGGGCGGTAGAGGGTTACAGCTTGTTCAGGATACATTATTCAAAGGTACGAAGATGCTTCTGATAACAAATCAATTTATCCTTTGTTTATCATGCGTAACACGCTACCATACACTCGTTTGTCTCACGTCAGTGAAAATCATCTGGAACCTTGACGGCGAAAAATATTACCTTTGCAGCACAGTGAATTAACGGCACTAGTTTTCTGATTTTTTGGTTAAGGTATTATGACGAATTCAGCAATGACGCCGGAAGTACGGAGAAAGCCCATTCTTTTGCAGGAAATAGCATTCGCGATAGTGCATTTACTTCCTTTGGGTGCCCTTGTAACAGGAGCAACCCTGTTCGATTGGATGGTTTGTGCTTTTTTATATTTTTTCCGCATGTTTTGGGTCACAGGTGGTTATCACCGGTATTTTGCGCATAAATCCTATAAGACATCGCGGTGGTTTCAGTTTGTGATTGCTTTTATGGCCCAAACTACTGCTCAGAAAGGAGCATTGTGGTGGGCCGCCCATCATAGACATCACCATCGGCACAGTGACACCCCTTCAGATCCGCATTCAATGAAAATTTACGGTTTCTGGTATTCACACATTGGTTGGATTGTAGGTCCGGACTTCAAAGAAACTGATTATAAGGTAATTGGTGATTATGCCAAGTATCCGGAACTGGTTTGGCTAAACAAACACTATCTTGTTGCGCCCGTTCTCCTGGCCGTTATTGTGACGGCATTAGGAGGAATTGTAAACGGTGGCAGCATAACCATGATGTTTACCGCCGCGGGATTTTCAACGTTGTTTATTGGATTCTTTTTAAGTACTGTAATCTTATATCATGCAACTTTTTCTATTAACTCTATCATGCATAAGGTTGGAACCCAACGCTATGAATCAAATGATGAATCGCGTAATAGTATCTGGCTTGCACTCCTTACGCTAGGTGAGGGTTGGCACAACAATCACCACTACTATGAAGTAGCCGCGAGACAAGGATTCTTCTGGTGGGAGATTGATATAACTTACTATATACTGAAAGGTCTGGCCGCAGTCGGATTAATCTGGGATTTAAAAGAAGTACCAAAGCATATCAGGAACTCAAAGAATAAACAACAGGCAGCAGCCCTGAGAAAAGAATATGAAGAGGAGAAAATTAACTTGGCTTCATGATTACTTTCACCCTGTATAACTAAATCATTAGGACCGCAACATGTCATCTCAAAGCTGTACGAGGTACGCGCCTAAACATACTACTATTGTAAATATTTTCACGCCTTGACTTTCCAGGATTTTAATTTTGACCCAAAACTTTTAGAAGGATTGCTGTCTATGGGTTTTAGCACCCCTACCCCTATTCAAGAACAAGCTATACCCTTTGTTCTTGAAGGGAACGATCTGATTGCCTGTGCCCAAACCGGAACCGGTAAAACAGCTGCCTATTTATTGCCTATTATGGACAAGATTGTTAGGGCTGAAAAGCGTCATCTCAATACCCTGATCATAGCACCAACAAGAGAACTAGCGCAGCAAATAGACCAGCAGATAGAGGGAATCGGATACTTCATCGGTGTAAGCTCTATTTCTGTATACGGCGGTGGTGACGGCGCAACTTGGGATCAACAACGAAAAGCCCTCGAGGAGGGTGCTGATATTGTCATTGCGACACCTGGCAGGCTCATCGCGTTGCTGGCCACCGGCAAGATCGTATTAGACCATCTGGAGCACCTGGTATTAGACGAAGCTGACCGAATGCTTGACATGGGGTTTTATGACGATATCGTTAAAATCATAAACTACCTCCCGAAAAAAAGACAAACTGTTTTGTTCTCCGCTACCATGCCGCCAAAAATACGGACCCTGGCTACTAAAATTCTAAACAACCCCAAAGAGATAAACATCTCAATTGCAAAACCTGCTGCGGGAATTCTTCAGCAAGCTTACGTTGTTTATGATACGCAAAAGCTGGCGCTGATTAAACATATTCTAAAATCAAAAACGTGGAATAGCGTTATCGTATTTGCCTCTACAAAAGAAAATGTGAAGAAGCTTGACGCCGCTTTCCATCGCAGCGGCTTGCATGCAAAGGCTTTTCACTCCGACCTCGAGCAACCCGAAAGAGAAGCTCTTCTGAGGGCCTTTAAAAACAAACAAGTCAATATGCTTATCGGTACTGATGTTCTGTCAAGGGGTATTGATGTAGAAGGTATCAGCCTCATCATTAATTATGATGTTCCGCCTGACCCGGAAGACTATGTCCATCGTGTTGGTCGTACAGCCCGCGCTGAAACAACCGGTACCGCTATTACATTCATTAACGAGCGGGATCAGGGTAAGTTCTATAATATTGAAACCCTTATTGGTGATACGATTACCAAGATGCCGTTACCGCGTGAAATCGGGGAAGGCCCTGCCTATGAGCCGCGCCAAAAAAAGAACGGAGATTTCAAAAAAAGACACACTTTTAGAAAAGGAGCACGCAGAAAATAGCTACTTCTTTTTCAATATTGAAATTACTTCATTTAGTTTCAATAAAGCCTCCACAGGACTTAGTGCATTAATGTCAACCTTGCTAAGCATTTCCTGAATTTCACTGAAACGGGGATCGCCTTCAAACAAATTTAATTGGGGAATTGGTTTGGGGATATCCTCAGCTCTTTTTGCCTGCTGATTTTTGTTTTTGTCTTTCTCCAGAAAATGAAGAATTTCGTTTGCACGTAATACCACCTTATTTGGCATACCGGCAATTTGTGCTACGTGAATTCCGAAGCTGTGCTCACTGCCTCCTTCTTTAAGCTTGCGCATAAAGATGATTTTGTCTCCAACTTCCTTTACTGATACATTGAAGTTCTTCACCCGTACTAAGTCCTCTTCCAGCTGATTCAACTCATGATAGTGGGTGGCGAAAAGAGTCTTCGGCTTAAAATCCTTGTGATTATGGAGATATTCTACGATCGCCCATGCAATGGAAACACCATCGTAAGTGCTCGTCCCACGGCCAATTTCATCCATTAAGATTAGGCTGCGATCGCTTAGATTATTGAGAATACTGGCCGTTTCCGTCATCTCCACCATAAACGTAGATTCTCCGCGTGACAGATTATCTGACGCTCCCACCCGTGTAAATACCTTGTCAACAATGCCCAATGTAGCTGCATCGGCTGGTACGAAACTTCCCATCTGAGCCATTAGCACAATGAGCGCAGTTTGCCGAAGCAAAGCCGACTTACCCGCCATGTTCGGTCCCGTAATGATTAACAATTGCTGCGTCTCGCTATCCAACAAAATGTCGTTTGGGACATACGATTCTCCTGCCGGCAATCTTTTCTCAATTACTGGGTGGCGCCCTCCGCGAATATCAAGAATTAGTGATTCATTAATTTCCGGCTTGACATAATGGTTTCTTCTTGCGGTAAGTGAAAAAGAAAGTAAGCAGTCTAAGGTTGCTAGTGTACGCGCATTTTGTTGGATTTGCGGTATGAAGTCCGCAGCATCCCGAATCAGCGCATTAAAGATGCGTTGTTCGATAACACCAAGCTTGTCTTCTGCATGGAGTATTTTTTCTTCATAAATTTTCAACTCCTCCGTAATATAGCGTTCAGCATTGACAAGCGTTTGTTTGCGTATCCAGTCTGTCGGAACCTTATCTTTATTCGCATTGCTCACCTCCAGAAAGTAACCAAAGACTTTGTTGTAAGAAATTTTTAATGAACTGATTCCTGTCCTTTCAATTTCACGTTTTTGAATCTGAAGCAGAAAGTCTTTCCCGGAAAAAGCAATTTTTTGAAGTTCATCCAACTCAGCGTCAATCCCCTCCTTGATCAATCCGCCAAGGTTGCTGGCAATCGGTACATCCTCTCGAAGTTCGTTTTCAATTTTTTGTACCAAGAATTCACACAGGTGGAGCTGATCACCCAGCTTCTTTAGTTCGACAGATGGGTGCAAACTCAATACTTGCTTTATTGGTGAAATACAACGCAGCGATCGCTTTAGCTGCAGCAGCTCCCTCGGATTAATTCGGCTGACAGCCACCTTCGAGATCAGTCGCTCCAGATCCGAAATTTGTTTTAGCGACTCTGCAATTTTTTCTTCGAGCGAGGCATCCTGAAAAAATGTTTCGACTATCAACAGTCGCTCAGCAATAGCCTCTTTTTCCTTCAACGGCAAAATCATCCATTTCCGAAGCTGGCGCGAGCCCATTGGTGTGAGGGTATGATCAAGAATTTCTATCAATGGAACCCCGCCTGGCTGTTGGGCTTGTACTATTTCAAGGTTCCGGATAGTAAATTTATCGAGCCATACATGGTTATCTTCATCGATACGCGATATTCCAGCGATGTGTGCGGTGTCTTTATGTTCGGTTTCATCCAGGTAATGCAGAATTGCTCCCGCAGCAATTATCGCTTCTCCCATCCCATCAATGCCAAAACCTTTTACGGATGCCGTTTTAAATTGGCTGGTTAGCTTTTCATACGCGTAATCAAACCCGAATACCCACTCATCTAAGGCATAGGTGCTGTATTCACTACCAAAGAGATTTTCAAAATCGGCCCGCGATCGTTTACTGAAAATTATTTCCGAAGGCGCGAACCCCTGAATAGTTTTTAACGCATAATTTACGTTACCCTGTGCCGCATAAAATTCCCCTGTAGAAACATCCAGAAAAGAGACGCCATATGTATTCTTGCTTTCGAAAACAGAGGCAAGAAAATTGTTTTGCCTCCGTTCAAGAACGTTGTCGTTAAAGGAGAGACCTGGCGTGACCAGCTCAGTGACACCCCGTTTCACGATTCCCTTCACGCCACGGGGATCTTCAAGCTGATCGCAAATAGCAACCCTGTGCCCAGCCCTAACGAGTTTTGGAAGATAAGTATCCAGGGCATGGTGCGGAAATCCGGCAAGCTCAATTTCTGATGCTGAACCGCTCCCACGCTTTGTTAGTACAATATCAAGCACCTTGCTTGCTGTTACAGCGTCCTGGCCAAATGTCTCATAGAAATCACCTACCCGAAACAGCAAGAGTGCACCGGGGTACTTCGTCTTGATGGCGTTGTACTGTTTCATCAACGGGGTTTCTGCTGGACTGATAATAGTGGCCATAATTCACCAAATTTAAAATTTTAGCACCCAGAATCTAGTGCGTTGGGGTAAGAATAAGTCCGGCAATCCGGCATCTGTCGTAATTATCTTTTCACGGCAACAATTACCCACATCATGTCTCCTTTTACCTTGGACCTATCAACAAAGGAGTCCTCTTGGTATACAATGTCAAATCCTGCTTTTTTTAAATCCGCCAATGCAAAATTAATCCCCAGCTCATGCTTCTCTTCCTGCTCACTGCGCGCGAGTTTTCTCCGATCTTCAGCGATAGGCTCGCAAAGCAATACCCTCCCGCCTGATCGCAGAGACACCTTAATATGCTTCAGGATTTCATCGTGATCATCCATTTCATGGTAGCTGTCTAGAATAATTACAGCATCCAAAGCATTGCTTGGTAGTTTTGGATTATCATAGTCACCTTTCACAAGAATTACATTTGATATATTCCGATCCGCCAGGTGATATTTCAATAAATTTAATTTGGACTGATTTATGTCAACAGCATAAACTTTCCCGTGGCCAGCCACAGCGCCAGAAAGCTTAACGGTCATATAGCCCTCATTGCATCCGATGTCCGCCACTTGACTTCCTTCTTTTACAGCAAGCCTCCGAATCAGCTCATCGGCCCGTTGCCATTTGTCCCTTTCTTCCCACGCACTTTCCCTATAGATATTCTTCCATTGATCCTGGCCCACAGCCGACGAGATGAAAAGATGTGCAGGGAAAATCAGGAAAAAAATTGCTTTCATCCATACAAATACGGACTTAGCTGCCTTAAATTCAACCTATCCACGCAGACTTTCCAGATATTCGGATAAAAAAGCTGAATATCCCTTTGGGCAGCAATGATCATAATACTGGGTAATAATCTACCGCTAATATTTAATTTTAGGGCCAATGAAGAAACTAAGACTTGCAGAACTCGGACGGATAACGATTGATGAATTTAAGGAAGCCAAAAAACTTCCGATTTGCATTATGCTGGATAACGTACGCAGTCTGCATAATGTAGGTTCAGCGTTTAGAACAGCCGATGCTTTTACAATCGAAAAGATTTTTCTCGTGGGGATTACCGGAAAGCCCCCACATCGGGAAATTCAAAAAACAGCTTTGGGGGCAACGGATTCGGTTAATTGGGAATATGCTGAAAACCCCCAGAATGTCGTTGCCCTGCTTAGGGCTCAAGGGTACAAAATTGTAATTGTTGAGCAAACTACGGAAAGTATCCCTTTGCATACTTTTCAGCCATCTCCTTCTGGTAAATATTGTCTTGTGTTTGGTAACGAAGTAAATGGTGTAAGTGAATCATTAGTGAAGGAATGCGACGTTGCCCTCGAAATTCCCCAGGCGGGAACAAAACATTCTCTCAATATTTCCGTGTGCGTCGGGATTATCATTTGGGAGCTATTTAAGAAAATGAGGCTGGGAGCGATGATAGAATAGTGTGAAAAGCCAAAAGGGTTTCTGAACGCTTTTGAATTTATTTCGCACATTTGCGACTGAAACTATTCGAAGTAACTGTGTCCGATCGTTATACCAAGCGCGGAGTTTCCGCCTCAAAAGAAGATGTTCACCAGGCCATTGGCAAGCTTGACAAGGGACTATTCCCACAAGCATTCTGCAAAATTGTTCCAGACTATTTGGGAAATGATCCGGCATACTGTACTGTAATGCATGCTGACGGCGCCGGTACAAAATCTTCGCTGGCATATATTTATTGGAGGGAAACTGGTGATGTCTCTGTTTGGAGGGGCATCGCACAAGACGCTATCATCATGAATATTGATGATTTGCTTTGTGTAGGCGCAACAAAAAACATCCTGCTTTCTTCTACCATTGGACGCAATAAAAACTTGATTCCCGGAGAGGTTATTTCTGCCATTATCCATGGTACTGAGGAGGTGCTTGAAATGCTGCGTCACTATGGTCTGGAAGTTTTAAGCACGGGAGGGGAGACAGCTGACCTGGGCGATTTAGTGCGCAGTGTTGTTGTTGACAGTACCGTTGTAAGCCGCCTAAAACGGAACCAGGTAATTAACAATGGAAGAATTGGGGCGGGCAATGTTATTGTTGGATTATCCTCCTATGGGCAAGCTTCTTACGAAGATGCTTATAATGGAGGCATGGGGAGCAACGGCCTTACTTCGGCTCGCCACGATATTTTTCACAAAGACTACGCCAAAAAGTATCCTGAATCATATGATCAACGCATCCCCGAAGATTTAGTGTATACAGGTCGCTACAAGCTTACAGACGAAGTGCCAGGAGCACCTTTAAATTTGGGGAAACTTGTTTTGTCTCCTACGCGCACCTATGCCCCCGTCATCATTGAAGTGTTGAAAACATTGCGCAGCGAAATCAATGGAATGGTACACTGCAGTGGAGGAGCACAGACTAAAGTTTTGCATTTTATAGATAATAACCTCCACATTATTAAAGACAATCTCTTTGAGATCCCGCCACTCTTTAAAATAATTCAGGAAGAGAGTAACACGCCATGGCAGGAGATGTACAAAGTATTCAATATGGGTCACCGGATGGAAATCTATCTGCCGGAGAAATTTTCACAGCAAGTCATCGATATTGCCAATCATTTCGATATTGCTGCTCAGGTTATTGGGCGTGTTGAGGCATCGGAAAATAAACAAGTAACTGTGCGAAGTACCTTCGGTGAATTTACGTATCCATAAACATTCCATCCACTTGTTTAAGAAAGGATGCAGTTCCTTGCGGCAATGGGCCTCCTGCCATTTTAGCCTGAGATTAAACCCGATTAGAAAAAAGTTAACCTAACCATTGGTTGTGTCGCTGACACTTCAAAAGTGTCCTGCCAAATTATTATTTCAGCAACTCCCTAGAAATTACCATTTTCTGGATCTCCGAGGTCCCCTCATAAATCTGGGTAATCTTAGCATCTCGCATAAGGCGTTCGACATGGAACTCTTTTACGTAACCGTATCCGCCGTGAATCTGGACTGCTTCTGTAGTAACCTCTTGCGCAGTTTGAGATGCATACAGCTTAGCCATAGCTGCGGCTTTCACGAAGTCCTTCTTCTGATCTTTAAGCCAGGCCGCTTGATGCACCAGCAGGCGTGCGGCATCTATTTTTGTAGCCATCTCTGCCAACTTAAATTGTATCGCTTGATGCTCGGATAGTGGTTTCCCAAATGCCTTTCGCTCTTTTGCGTATTTCAATGCAAGCTCATAAGCCCCTGATGAAATACCCAGGGCCTGTGCAGCAATACCAATCCGGCCTCCGTTCAAGGTGGTCATCGCAAAGCGGAAACCAAAACCTTCATCGCCGATGCGATTCGCTTTTGGCACTTTAACATCCGTAAACATGAGAGAATGCGTGTCAGATCCACGAATACCCATTTTGTCTTCCTTTTTACCCACAACAAATCCCGGCATCCCTTTTTCAATAATCAATGCATTTATTCCTTTGTGCCTTTTTATCGGATCAGTCTGAGCGATAACAATATAGACACTCGCACTATTCCCATTTGTAATCCAATTCTTTGTTCCGTTCAGCAAATAATGATCACCTTTATCTTCTGCCATTGTCCGCTGGCTTGTTGCATCTGATCCCGCCTCTGGCTCAGAAAGACAAAAAGCGCCAATACCCTTTTCGGCAAGTGGTTTCAGGTATTTTTCTTTTTGTTCTTCGTTTCCAAAGCTCTCCAAGCCCCAGCATACAAGGGAATTGTTAACAGACATACAAACAGAGGCAGATGCATCAATTTTTGAAATTTCCTCTATCGCCAATACGTAGGATAGGGAGTCCATTCCTCCACCGTTGTATTTGGGATCTACCATCATTCCCAGGAAGCCAAGCTCACCCATTTTTAGCATTTGTTCTGCTGGGAATTTCTGATGCGTGTCCCGTTCTATGACCCCTGGCAGTAATTCATTCCGCGCAAAATCTCTGGCAGCCTGCTGCACAGACAGATGTTCTTCTGTTAACTGAAAATTCATACCGTAATTTATTGTATTACTGGTGACAAAAAAAATAGGCCAGAGGGCAACTCCTGAGGCCTAAAATATTCTCTTCTCTACTTTTCTCACTAATCCCTTCTGCCCATGAAGATCATGACATAATAAAGCAACATTGTGATTGCCCCAATAGCGGCAACTACATACGTCATCGCTGCCCACTTCAGTGCATCTTTTGCCATATCATGCTCTTGCTTTGTAACGATCCCACGCGCCTCAATCCAGACCAGCGCTCTCTTGCTGGCGTCAAATTCAACCGGTAAGGTTATTAATGCAAAAAGTGCAAACACTCCGTAGCAGGCAATGATAACCAAGAGTGCAGTATCAAAGGACAGCAAACCTTTTACGGCGAAGGCTCCAAACATCATCGCCATGAAAACTATGTTAATAATTTTAGCACTTATGCTTTGGATTGGCACTAATGCGGACCTCAATTCAAGCATCCTGTATGCCTTTGCGTGTTGAACTGCATGACCACATTCATGGGCTGCTACCGCTGTGGCAGAAGCATTTCTGCCATTGTAAACGTCAGGGCTTAGATTTACCGTCTTGTTTGCCGGGTTATAATGATCTGATAAACTCCCTTCCACTGAAACTACTTGAACGTCATTAATTCCATTATCCGCCAGCATCAGCCGGGCTACATCTGCCCCGCTTAAGTCCCTGTTGAGATGTACCTGAGAATATTTGTGAAACTTGCTTTTTAGTCTGGAACTCACTATCCAGCCTACCAGCATAAAAAACACCGTGATAACGATTGCTCCTATACCCATATTTTTAAAAATTTATTACCAGAAGAAACCAGCAAGGTTTGAACCAAATCCAAAAGTCTGCCAAAAAGACAATGTATGGCAAAATTACGGGTAAAATAAGTGTCCATCAACACAGGAATCCCAAATCAAAGAACGGGGAAGCACCGGATAGCCACTTCAAATTTTGACCTTCAACATCGCCATAAAATTTGTCCCGGCCTGTGGAAAAAAGTAAGGTACTCCCCCATATCCGTATCCATTAGACGAGTATGCGACATCAAAGATATTATTCACCAGCAGCCCCAATTCAATCGCTTCTAACCCTGTAGGGCGAAATATGTAAGACAGCCTGATATCATTAACGAAATAACTATCAAGTTTAACATTGTCACTTTCGCTGTTGTCAAGAAATTGCTGTCCTACATACTTACTCAACAAAGAAGCCTGGAAATTCTTAAGTGGCGCCAGGGTAAATTCGCTTCCCCCGATCCAGGAAGGTGAAAGAATTATTGTTGTGTTTTGGTTGGTTACATTATTGTTTTCATCCAGAACTGCATAATCCTTATTCTTATTTACGCTCCATGTGATATTTCCACGCCAATTGATTTTAGAAGACAAATTAGCAGAACCTGAAAGTTCTATTCCGGTGCGATAACTCTTTCCCACATTTGCCCGTATTGGGTACCCTGTATCGCTTACAGCCCCTGTAAGAACAAGCTGATCCGTGTAATTCATCAGATAATAGTTCGCCTCAAGAATGTATGCTGCTGTACTCTTTTTCCATCCCAACTCTAAGTTTCCAAGCTGCTCGCTTGTTGGCCTTTCGATTCCATCCAAATAATCAGAACGGTTAGGCTCTCGGTTGGCGATGGCATAGGAAATATACAACATGTTTTTTTCCGCCAGCGTATACGTGAATCCGGCCTTTGGATTAAAGAATCTAAATTGATCGCTTATCATATATGGAATTTGGTTATCCTCTATTCCCGTTGTTTCATAATTCACAGCGCGATATTGAAGATCAACAAAGGAATTGAGCTTGTCCGTTATGGAATAATTCCATTTAACATAAATATTGAAGTCCGTCTTCCCGGATTCGCCGTCATAATAGACATATCTTATTGGAGACGCTGTGGCAATCGCGGACCAGATTATTTCTCCAAAATGGCGCGCATTAGCGTACTGGCTGAGCGCCCCTCCAATGATAAGATTCATTTTATCTTTGGTATAGTCAATAGAGAACGTGCTTCCATAATAGTCATTATCCAGCCACCTTCTCACAACAACGTCGCTGGATTCCAGGGTCGAATCACCAATTGTTACGTTCGCCAATCCAAGTGCGGAAAAAGATTCGTCTTGTTTATACTGTTCAAAATATCCACGTCCATGAGTATAGTGGCCCGAAATATTAGCATTCCAATTTTCAGAAAGTCTTTGCGATATGTGCAATTGGTAATGATTTTGCAGATAATTATCCACTTCATTGTCATAAAACCTGACGACATTTCCTTCGCTATCATAGATTGCACCAGCATAATTAAAGCGTCTGTCTATTTCCAAAGTTGCCGGGTCTATTCCATACCATGCCTGATATGTCTGTTCATGCCCTCCAAAAATAATTGCTTTTACAATCGTGCTCTTTCCATAATACCCGCCACTTATATAATAGGAATTGAGATCGGAAGTTGCCCGCTCCAGATATCCATTGGATTTAATCTTTGATACCCTTCCGTCAAAAGACCATCGATTGTTAACAAGACCTGTTCCAATCTTGAACGTATAACGTTGTGAATGAAAAGAGCCGGCGGAAGCTACACCTTCTGCATAAGGCTTATCAACAAGCGCATCCGTTAATACATTAACAGTTGCACCGAAAGCGCCGGCGCCATTGGTTGAGGTCCCCACACCACGCTGAACCTGTATGCTTTGAACAGAAGAAGCCAGATCCGGCGTGTTCACCCAGAAGACACCTTGTGACTCACTGTCATTAAGTGCAATCCCATTTATCGTTACGTTTATCCTGGATGCATCACTCCCGCGGATGCGTAATCCAGTATATCCAATTCCTGCCCCGGCGTCAGATGTGGAAACCAATGAGGGTGTCCAATTCAACAGCAGGGGTAAATCCTGACCAAAATTTTGTTTTTGGATAGCCAGCTTGTCTATCTGGAGAAATGTTGCTGGTGTCTTCTCATTTGCGCGCGTGGCAAATACGACCACTTCATCGGTCATTTGCTGCGTTTCTTCAAGGACAAAATTTATTTCAAGGTTTTCCACAAGTGTGAACTTTTGAACTTGTTCTGCAAAGCCAAGAAACCTGACAGAAGCGGTGTATTCGCCAGCTGGTAATTTTGTCATCGCAAAGTTTCCAAACTCATCTGTCACGGTTATCTGTTTGAGTTCTTTTACCTCGAATGTCGCCCCGGCCAGTGGCAGGCCTCCACTTGCATGCTCCACTTTCCCGTGGATGGAATACTCCTGCGCGGAAGCAACTATTGTCCACAACATTGTAGTGGCTGCAAAAATTAATTTGAACATTTTTATTGGTTTAAACTTGCAGCACACAGGGGAATGTACCCGCTTACGTTCAACCTTGCCTTCCCTTCGGCCGCATTACCGGCATCAGGTTCTTTGGGTATAATCTCAGCCCGTTGTTTTATGGCACCCCTTGTCTTTGACTCCCAAAGGTAAGCGCACATTTCTTAGTATGGCCATTTTTTCTCAAATACTTTTGGAAGCATCCATTTGATTTTCCTCCAGGCCCTTGGCTGCCGGAACACTTTATTTTCTTTTCTGATATTTTGAAGGATTAAAATTTGCACCTTTATGGATAACCTATACAGCCATTCATGTACAAAGCTTCGGTGAATAATAGTTCCTTTGAGATCACGGTTAATGAATCGGGTATACAAGTAAATAGTACTCCGCTGGATTGGAACCTCGTGGAAATTTCGGATGGATATTTCCACATTCTGTCTGGCAACAAAAGCTACAACGCTGAAGTAGTAAATATGGATTCTGCTACCAAATCATTTTCACTTAAGATAAATGGTAGAATTTATGCGGTGAACGTCAAAGACAAATTTGACATGCTCCTTGAAAAGATGGGACTGAACAGCCCAGTGGCCGGAAAGATTAATACGATAAAGGCCCCCATGCCTGGACTGATTATAGACCTCCGGGTGCAACCGGGAGACACAGTCTCCCCTGGTGATGCATTACTCATACTTGAGGCAATGAAAATGGAGAATATTATTAAGGCCAGCGGGGAAGGAACAGTTAAGTCCGTGAAGGTGAGAAAGGGTGACAGCGTTGAAAAGAACCAGGTGTTGATTGAGTTTTGAATTTCCACGAGAGATTATTTAGTTTTCAGATCGGATTTTGCGGCCTCTTGTTTTCCAATCCTTAAGGGTTCTGAATATATTGCGACACTTTTAATAATATCTTGAATGAAATACAAACGCATCCTTCTCAAACTCAGCGGAGAAGCTTTACAGGGACCCAGCAAGAGCACGAATATCGATCCGATAATGCTGGAGCAGTATTGTGCAGAAATCCAGACGCTGAGAGACCAAAAGGTAGAACTTGCGATTGTGATTGGAGGTGGAAATATTTTTAGAGGAGGCCAGGCTGAGTCCCTGGGGATTGATCGGGTACAGGGAGATTATATGGGTATGCTCGCAACGGTAATCAATGCAATGGCTTTGCAGAGCGCTCTGGAACGCCATGGTTTGTACACCCGGCTGATGGCAGGGATCAAGATGGAGCAAGTTTGCGAACCTTTCATCAGGCGCCGAGCGATCCGGCATCTTGAAAAGGGGCGAATAGTGATCTTTGGGGCGGGGATTGGGAATCCATATTTTACTACCGATTCCACTGCGAGTTTGCGCGCCATTGAAGTACAGGCAGATATCGTGTTAAAAGGAACACGCGTTGACGGAGTCTACAATAAAGATCCGGAAAAATTTCCAGATGCAGTTCGCTATAAGACATTGTCTTTTCAGGAGGCCTATGAAAGAAACTTAAATATTATGGATATGACGGCCTTTACGTTGTGTATGGAAAACAAATTACCAATCATTGTTTTTGACATGAATAAGAAAGGTAATCTCCTCAAGATTGCGAATGGTGAAGAGGCGGGAACCCTAATTAGCTAATGCGGAAGTTACTATGCAGAACCCCAAGCAAATAAAAAATCTCAAGTCTAACGTCTATAATCATGGATGAAATACAGTTATACCTGGAAGAAGCCATGGACCTTATGAACAAAGGTCTTAATCATGTAGCGCACGAACTCACAAAGATCAGGGCCGGCAAAGCCAATCCTGCCATGCTTGATGGTGTGATGGTTTCCTACTATGGTGCAATGACGCCGCTAAACCAGGTGTCGTCACTTACTACGCCAGATGCGCGCACCATCTTCATCAAACCCTGGGAGAAGAATATTATACCTGAAATTGAAAAAGCTATCACAAATGCAAACCTGGGACTGAATCCGCAAAACGATGGACAACAAGTCATCATCAACGTTCCAATACTAACTGAAGAAAGGCGAAAGCAGCTTGTAAAACAGGTTGGCCATGAATGCGAACATGGTAGGATAAGCATTCGCAATATCCGCAAGGAAACGAATGAGCATTTGAAAAAAATCAAAGGGGCTTCTGAAGATGATATAAAAAACGCTGAAGACTCGGTTCAAGAAATGACCAACGACTTCATTTCTAAAATAGATGCCTTCATGAAAAAGAAAGAGATTGAAATCATGACAGTGTAAAATCACTGGTTAATGGAATCCCTGAACCCATAAGGACAAAATAAAAGGAGACATGAAATAATGCCTCCTCTATATTGCTTTATTCATCATAGAATCAAGTCAACTGAATCTCCTCACCCTCTTTGTTCAGGAATTTATATTCCATTATGGCCATAGAGGTATCCTTCACTAATCCTACCCACCGTTTATAATTAAAATACCAGCGCATACGTTGTGATATTAAACCTTGGGTAAAGTAGGCATGCAAGTAAGGATGAACGGCTAAAACCAGATTTTTTTCATTTTGCTTGACCAATAAATGCTCGATATTCTTCTCGATTAGATCCGAGACCAGGATCGATGCCGTAATCTTTCCGGTACCGTTGCATGCAGGACAAACTTCCTTTGTCGCAATATTCATTTGGGGACGCACGCGCTCCCGCGTGATTTGCATCAATCCAAATTTTGAAAGCGGCAATACAGTGGATTTTGCCTTGTCGTCTGCCATCTCATCTTTCATGATTTTGAAGATAAGCTTCTTGTTATCGGGGTTCTTCATATCAATGAAGTCGACAACAATTATCCCCCCCATATCCCGCAGCCTCAGTTGTCTGGCCATTTCTTTCGCCGCCTCCATATTGACAGAAAGCGCTGTTGTCTCCTGATTTTCCTCCCGGTTGGATTTATTGCCACTGTTCACATCAATTACATGCAACGCTTCAGTATGCTCAATGATCAGGTATCCTCCAGCCTTAAGACTCACGGTTTGCCCAAAAGCAGATTTTATTTGTCGTTCAATTCCATAGTGTTCAAAGATCTTCGACTTCCCGGTGTATAGCTTTACGATCTTTTCCTTCTCAGGTGCGATCGTCCGGATATAGGTCTTAACATCTTCAAATATTTTCTTATCGTCGATGTGCACATTGTCAAAGGATTCGTTAAGCATATCGCGCAACAATGACGATGTCTTATCCAACTCTCCGATAATTTTTTCAGATGGCGCTGCATTTGCTAAACGCTCCATGCCCTCCTCCCAGGTTTTAACCATAGTACGCAGATCGCGATCAAGTTCTGCTACTTCCTTGCCTTCCGCAACGGTGCGGATAATTACGCCGAAATTTTCAGGTTTGATGGATTGAATAAGGCGAAGTAGACGCTTGCGTTCTTCCCCACTCGTAATTTTCTTGGATACGCTTACAGCATTGGCAAATGGCACCAATACCAGGTATCTCCCGGCCAGGGATAACTCACAGGATAATCGTGGCCCTTTCGTTGAAATTGGCTCTTTGACGATTTGAACGGGGATTAACTGACCTTTAGACAATTGCTGGGTGATTTTCCCATGTTTGTCAATGTCCGGTTCCGGCCTAAATCTGTCTAATTTTCCACCTTTAATCTTCTTTGCCAGTACAAGTTTGGTGAACTTTTGAAGTGAACTGTACTTTGCACCAAGATCAAGGTAATGAAGAAAAGCGTCTTTATCGTAGCCAACATCAATGAATGCTGCATTGAGTCCCTGAACAACCTTTTTTACGGTGCCCAGATAAATATCGCCTACTGTAAACTTACTTCCTTCTTCCTCATTGTGGAATTCTACAAGCGTCTTGTCTTTGAGAAGGGCTATACGACATCCGTCCTGAGTGGCACTAATAATTAGTTCATTACTCAAAACACTTTTGGATTAAAATAAACGATGTGTACAGACTGGCAAAATGCCAGCAAATTAATCAGAGACCCGATTATTTCTTTTTGTGCCTATTCTTTCTTAGACGCTTCTTCCGCTTGTGCGTTGCCATTTTGTGCTTCTTTCTTTTTTTTCCGCTTGGCATATATGATTTTTTTAATTTTTTTACTCCATTGCCCCGTCTGGGATTTATCCTTGCCGGTGACGCGGGAGTGGTTAAACAATTATTTTAAATCCTTCAGATAAGAATCTACTGTAGCTTGTACAGCTGGGTCCCTATCCATTTGTTTCACTTTTTCAAATTCTGCCCTTGCCCTAAGTCTTTCATCAGTATTCATTAAAGCAATGCCAAGCAACAAGTGACCCTGTACATGCGCTGGGTTGATCTTAACCAATGCTTCTAAACGTTCCACGGCTTTGTCATATTGGCCGGATTGAATAGAAAGCATCCCCAGGTTAAAAAGAGCCAACTCATTATTTGGATCGGTTCCCAATACTTCCCTGAGCATGGTTATACCCAGCATCGGACTTTGAGAACTAAGATAAGTCATGGCCATCTTAGTCTTTACATCCAAGTTGTCTGGATCTTCATCCAGCACCTTTTCGTAATACTCGCGGGTCTTCTCAGCAAAATAATTTTGCTTTGGCTGATCAAGGGCAAGGGTGTAAGCCTGGTAAAACTGATCACCGGCCTTGATCCAACTTCCAACATTATTGAAGAACTTCGCAGCTTCTTCAGCAAACCAAGCCGAACTGTCAGATTTTCCGGCAATTTGGTATAGGTCTGATAAAGAGTCGGCAAAGATAGCATTTTTTTCATTCGCCGTACTTTCTCGGATTTGAAGCCTAAGATCTCGGATACCGGCTAGAATCTCCTTCGGCGCAGGTGGGTGGCTGTTTGTTTGCAACGAGCTCGAATCGGCAGTATTATTTCCCAATTCATCCTCGTTATCCACCACTACTTTTGGCAACAGGAAGATAAGCCAGATTAGGATGGCACTGGCGGCAATTAATATAATCCTTGTTTTTAGCATAAATAGCTGGAAAAGCGCTCATTTTGCGCCACTCCTGAAACAACTTTAGTACCCAAGAGCCAATAACCCTACTTTACTTCCAGTTGCTTAACCTTGTCACTGTTCTTGATCTTATTGACAAAGATCTTAGCGGGCTTAAAACTAGGCACAAAATGTTCATCGATTACCAAGGCAGTATTGCGAGAGATGTTGCGGGCGATCTTTTTCTTTCGCTTCTTGTTAATGAAGCTGCCGAAACCACGGATGTAGATGTTATTACCATTTGACATGGATGATTTAACAACGCTGAAGAATGCTTCTACTGATGCAGTGACATCAGCTTTGTCAACTCCGGTCTTTTCAGCGATTTCGTTAATAATGTCTGCTTTCGTCACAGTGTTATGTTTAAGGTCGAAATTTTTTCGGGTGGCCAAATTTAAATGCTACCCCTATAATTAAAAAAGAATATTGAAAAAATCTGATAATCAGCAAGATGGACACGCGATATTTTTCCGATAAAGTCGTTAAATGGTATGAACTTAACAAGCGGGATCTTCCCTGGAGGGAGACAAAGGACCCCTATAAGATCTGGCTTTCTGAAATTATCCTACAGCAAACACGCGTAGGACAAGGTTTACCCTACTATTTAAAATTTGTAGAAAAATTTCCTACCGTGGTGTCACTAGCCGCCGCATCTGAGCAAGATGTGCTTCGCCTGTGGCAAGGACTGGGTTATTACACAAGAGCGAGAAATCTTTATAAATGCGCACAGGAAGTGGTCAATAATCATGGGGGCGTTTTTCCCAAAGGCTTTGAATCCCTGAAAAAACTTCGCGGGATAGGTGATTATACTGCCGCGGCAATTGCATCCATTTCTTTCAAGGAACGTGTGGCGGTCGTTGATGGAAATGTCTTTCGCGTATTGTCAAGAGTTTTTGGGATTGATAAAGAGATCAATAGCCCGGATGGAAAGAAAATCTTCGGTAAGGTGGCGGGCAAGCTCATCAGCAAGAGCCGCCCAGATCTTTATAACCAGGCCATAATGGAGTTTGGGGCCCTGCACTGCACGCCTAAAAATCCCTCATGCGATCATTGTATATTTAGCTCCAATTGTTTTGCTGCCCGCAATAACTTGCAATACGCATTACCCGTCAAAGCAAAACTTAAGGCACCCAGGAAGCGATACTTCTATTATCTGGTAATACAGAAGGGGAAATCAATATTGATGAAAAAAAGAGAGGAAAAGGATATCTGGCATGGTCTATATGATTTCTTCCTCATCGAAAAGTCCAAACCAACCAAAATTCAGGATCTTATTGTCCAGCTCAACACAATACATCAAATGGGGATCCGGTATGATGCGATCAAAGTTTCCAGGTTATATAAACATGCGCTGACCCACCAGCTTATACTTTCAAAGTTCATACTCGTCCCACGGCATGGATTATCCAATTTGTCAAAAGACGGCTCCAAATTTTATTCACCTAGGAAAATTGCTGAAATACCCAAACCTGTCCTAATTAGCAGATTTTTGACTGACAGCCACCTTTTATAGTTGAGCGAAGATTGGTATTTTTGTTTTTCTCAGTTAAGAGAGTCGTTATTTGTAAACAAAACATCAGATATGTCAGGCGTAAACAAAGCTATTTTAGTGGGTCGGTTAGGGAAAGACCCTGAAGTAAGGAATTTAGAAAACGGAGCTACTGTAGCCAACTTCACATTGGCGACGTCAGAAAGCTATAAAGACAGAACTACTGGAGAAAAGAAAGAGGTTACTGAATGGCATAACATCGTAGTCTGGCGTTCGCTTGCGGAAATCGCCCAAAAATATCTTCACAAAGGGGATATGGTTTATATTGAAGGAAAGTTGCGTACTCGCTCATGGGAAAAAGAAGGGGTTACACGCTACACCACTGAAGTTGTGGCAGATAATATGACCATGCTTTCTACCAAAGGAAGTAGTGGCGGAAACTCAGGATCGGGTTATTCTCCTGCTGAGCCCAGCTCATCGGACAATGTCCGGGCAAACGCTGCTGCTGACACGAGTACGGACGATTTGCCGTTCTGATGTTCCACCAACGCTGACCTTTGTGGACGAGCCTCCCAGTAAAACCTTATTACTAAATATCGTCGCGGTTCTGGATGCATCACATCCAATTGTCCTCATCGTTATCGCTTTGTTGGTAATCACCTCCGCATTAATATCTGCCTCTGAAGCCGCATTCTTTTCGCTTCAATCAAAAGATCTGGACCGTTGCAGGCGCAGCAGTAGCAGGAGGGAGCAGGACCTTGTCGAAATATTGGAGCACCCGCAATTATTATTGGTCACCCTCCTTGCTACGAACATCCTGGCAAAATTAGCCATTGTAACCATCTCAATTCTTCAATGGGCTGGTCGAGAAACCGAATGGCCGTTAAGGATCATAATTGTTTTGATTACACTCGCCATTGTGCTGACTGGAGATCTTTTCCCAAAATTATATGGCAGGCAGAAAAACATACAGTTTGCCCTGGTTTCCGCTCAGGTGTGGAAATTATTGATGCCAATCTGGATACCGGTTTCAGTCTTAATTTCAAAGTTTAAGACCTTATGGCCCAGGAATTTGACAGAGAAAATACCATCGGCCGATGTGCTTGACCAGGCAAAAGAGACAGTAGCAAATACAGCGGGAACTTCCGAAGGTGAGCAGGATATCCTTAAGGGCATTGCCAATTTTGGAAAATTGACCGTAAGGCAGGTGATGCGGAACCGCGCTGAAATCTCTGCGATCAATGCCAATTCAACCTATGATGAACTCATGGATTTTGTTAACAAATCCGGTTTCTCAAGAATTCCAGTTTACGAAAACACACTGGATTCAATTATAGGTGTCTTGTACATAAAAGACCTTCTTCCCTTCCTGGAAATTCAGACAGGATTCACATGGCAATCGCTCCTAAGGCCTGGGTTCTTTGTCTCCGAGACGAAAAAGATTGATTTATTATTAAAAGATTTTCAGGAAAAGCGCGTGCATATGGCAATCATTACAGGCGAGTATGGTGGTACAACGGGCCTGGTAACCTTAGAGGATCTAATCGAAGAAATAATTGGTGAAATCAATGATGAATTTGACGAAGTTGAGCACCACTTCAAGAAAATAGACAGCAAAACCTTTCTATTTGATGGAAAAACAATACTTCGTGATTTCTGCAAAACACTTGACATAGAACCAGAAACTTTCCGTGAAGTCAAAGGCAAAAGTGAATCTTTAGGTGGACTAATCATTGAATTGAAGCGTGAATTTCCGAAGGCCGGTGACCAAATCAATTATGAGCAGTTTACATTTGTTATTGAATCGGTAGATGGTAACAGAATCAAAAGAGTGAGGGTGATAGTTCATGAGCAGGCTCCGTAATGTAATGCAGCCCAGTTACTTCCGGCTGGTCGTGCTGATACTATATTTATTTTTTGGGGCCTGTCAGCAGGAGTATTTACCAAAGCCTTTGGGTTATAATCGGCTTATTCTGCCTGAGCACGCCTACGTAGCCCTTCCGGACTCTTTGCCTTATCTGTTCGAATACTCCAAGCACGCTTTGTTGCTGGCAGACACTTCAAAAATCCGCGGAAATTTTTGGATTGAAATTTATTATCCCGACATTAAAGCAAATGTACACATCACCTATAAATCAGTTCACAGCCAGAAATTGCTTAGAGAATTCCTGGATGATTCCTATACATTAACTGCAAAGCATCAGATTAAAGCGTATGCAATAAGCGAAGTCGTTACAAAAACACCAAGCGGGAAGACGGCGGTAATTGCAGAGATAGAAGGTGAAGTGCCAAGCCAGTTCCAGTTCACCATTACCGACTCCTCAAAGAATTTTATGCGTGGTGCTCTGTATTTCAATACCAAGGTGGCCAATGATTCACTTGCTCCTGCTATTGAGTATATGAAGAAAGATATTATGCACATAATAAATACACTGGAATGGAAAAACTAAGCAGTTAAGCTCCTGCATCTCCTTTCATTTACAGAAAACACATCGAACACCTTCGCAATCACCCGATTTTGTAAATTCATTTTCAAGTATTTATTCCGGACTCTTGGTGGCTTATGCCGCAAATCATAATTTGCGAACACTAAATTCACCCATGATGGTTAAAGAATATATTGCTTCAAACAAAGATCGTTTTCTGGCCGAACTAATGGAATGGCTGCGCATCCCTTCAGTTAGCGCTGACAGTCGTAACAAGCAGGATGTGCGGAAGGCAGCAGAATTTCTTGTGACAAAACTAAAGGAAGCTGGCGCAGACAAAGTTGAACTGTGCGAAACGTTGGGACATCCCATCGTTTTCGCAGAGAAAACAATAAACCCTTCGTTGCCCACGGTTTTAGTATATGGTCATTATGATGTCCAACCACCCGATCCCCTAGCACTTTGGAACTCACCGCCATTTGAGCCGGTAATTAAAGATGATAAGATTTATGCAAGAGGGGCCTGTGACGATAAAGGGCAAGTCTATATGCACATAAAGGCCTTTGAGGCAATGATGAAGCTGGGATTACTTCACTGCAACGTAAAGTTTATGGTGGAAGGTGAAGAGGAAGTTGGGTCTGATAACCTGGGTATTTTTGTAAAAGAAAATAAAGCCAAACTAAAAGCAGACATTATTCTTATTTCAGATACCGCGCTTATTTCTCTTGATAATCCGTCAATTACTACTGGCTTGAGGGGATTGAGTTATTTGGAGGTCGAGGTTACAGGTCCAAATCGCGATTTGCACTCCGGTGTTTATGGTGGCGCCGTTGCTAACCCTATTAATATACTCTGTGCAATGATTGCTTCCCTACAGGACGAAGATGGGAGGATAACCATTCCTGGATTTTACGACAGGGTCGCAGCGTTGAGTAGTGATGAGCGCGCTGCAATCAATAAGGCACCATTTGATTTGAAAAAATACAAGGCTGAACTTGGTATTGAAGACGTCAAAGGTGAAAAAGGTTATACAACGTTGGAACGAACGGGCATAAGACCAGCACTTGATGTGAATGGAATTTGGGGTGGGTATACGGGGGAAGGCGCGAAGACGGTCCTGCCCGCTAAGGCCTCCGCGAAAATCTCCATGCGCCTTGTTCCTGATCAGATAAGCACTGAAATTACAGAATTGTTCATTAAACATTTTGAGTCGATCACACCAAAATATGTCAAGGTAAAAGTTACCACGCATCATGGCGGTGAACCCGCTGTTACACCGACCAATTCGGTATCTTATAAAGCCGCCGCCAAAGCATTCGTAGAGGTCTTTGGCAAAGCTCCAATTCCGACACGCGATGGTGGAAGTATTCCAATTGTTGCCTTGTTTAAGAAAGAGCTCGGCCTTGATACTGTCCTTATGGGTTTTGGGTTTGATAGCGATGCCATCCATTCACCTAACGAACATTACGGTGTGAAGAATTTCACACTTGGCATTGAAACTATTGTTGCCTTCTTTAAAAACTTCGCAGGATAAATTACTGTCTTTCTAGAATAAACTCAGGTTACCGCCATGCCTGAACTTGGTAAGATCATAGGCCGGCATAGTTCTGTCCTTGAAGTATTTCTTCCTGGATGCACGGTATAGCAGATGGATGGCTTCTGCAAAATTTCCTTCACCTGTCATACGTCTTCCAAACTTTGAATCATTAACATGCCCGCCATGCATAGAACAGATCTGATTCCATACCTTATCAAACCGATCTGGAAAATTTTTCCGAAGCCAATCCTCAAAAATATTTCCCACAGAACCATTCAACCTGACTATTGTCATCCCCGCCGTTTGTGCACCCCGGTCTGCGGCAAGCCTCAAAATTTCGGGAATCTCGTGATGATTCAATCCAGGAATAATAGGAGCATTCATTATTCCGACGGGAATACCGGCTTTGGCCAAAACCTCAACTGTGCGTAACCTTTTTTCTGTACTCACCGTTCGAGGTTCCATTATGCTTCGCAGGTCCTCATTCAGTGAGGTTATGGAGAGATAAACATGGACAAGGTTGTCTTTTGCCAGATCCGCTAATAGGTCAATATCGCGCTGGATAAGGCTATTCTTCGTAATCAGTCCGACAGGATGCCGATAGGTAGCGAATACGTTAAGCAGGCCACGTGTAATTTCTAACTTCCGCTCAAGTGGTTGGTAACAATCCGTATTGCCACTTAGGCTTATGGGTACAGGACTCCAGCCTGGCCTAAGAATAAATTTTGTCAATAAGGATGCTGCGTTGCGCTTGACAACAATTTTTGATTCAAAATCCAAGCCAGCATTAAACCCCCAATATTCATGTGTATTACGTGCGTAGCAATAAATGCATCCATGCTCGCAACCTTGGTAAGGATTGACAGAATACATCATGCCCAGATCAGGACTTGTAACTTTATTTACAATCTTTTTTGGAGCCTCATAGAAGATTTGGGTTGATGGTGATGAAAATAAAGGTTCATCTAACCCTTCAATGTGATTGGTCACATACCGCGATTTCAAAAATCGATTTTCTGATTTGATTTGTGCTCCCCTTCCACTGAAGTAATTTTCCCGTTCCATTCCCTTCAACTAATATTGTTAGTTAGTCACAACTAACAATATTAGGGCTACAGTTGGGCTACTGCAATTTTTAAAGCACATATTTTTGCGATACTTTTAAAACTTAAGTTTAAAACAATTGCTCTCATACAACAAAACGCCTATCCAGCAAGTCCATGATAGCGTTCTTACTAATTCCGAAATTCGTCTTTTCGTAAAGCGGGAAGACTTAAATCATCCCTTTGTATCCGGGAATAAATGGTGGAAGCTAAAAAACAACCTTATCGATGCGCAAAAGCAACGTTCCAGGGCCCTGCTAACCTTTGGTGGTGCATATTCGAATCATGTGTATGCAACTGCGGCAGCCGCATGTGAATTGGGATTTGACAGTATTGGAATAATCAGAGGGGAAGAGGTATTACCCCTAAATTCAACATTGCTTTTCGCCAGAGACCATGGCATGAAATTGCACTTCATTTCGCGCGAAACATATCGCCAGAAGTCGAAACCGCAATTCATTAATGAACTGCACGACCAGTTTGGCGATTTTTACCTTATTCCCGAAGGAGGAAGCAATGAATTGGCAGTGGCTGGTGTCGAAGAATTTGCCAAAAGTTTAGATTTCAATTTCGATTATTTGTGTTGCCCGGTCGGAACCGGAGGAACGCTTGCTGGTTTGATTAAAGGACAATGTGGTGAAAGAAAAGTTTTTGGTTTTTCATCCTTAAAGAACGGAGAATATTTGAGTGACGAAGTAAGAAGATTAGGAGGCAGTTATTTAAACTGGGAGATCAACATAGACTATCATTTTGGCGGATATGCAAAATCAACGGCTGCATTGCTCGCATTTATAGAGGGTTTTGAAAGAAAGCACCATATTCCGCTGGAATATATTTATACTGGCAAGATGATCTTCGGAGTTTTTGACTTAGTCAAAAAAGGATTCTTTAAGAAGGGATCAACCTTACTGGCAATCCATACAGGAGGAATCCGGCATTCTCCAAATTGAGCAGGTACTGTTTTAGTTTGACCTGGCCATTGTGACATCCAGGCTAGGAATTACAAAATGGGCTTCATCTGCACAGCCTTTTTACTTTCACCGTAATGTAAATTCCTGATGTACTTTCCAAACCCTTCCGCTGTGCTTCAGCAGCGTAACCTTATCGGCGATAAACTCTGCATGAAAATCTTTCGTTCTAAATTCATCCCAAGCCCTTAGGAAGTTGGGTTTTTTGAGGTCTCGAAATGCTACGGTTAAATGTGGCTTAAAGGGAAGCGCCCTGTAGTTAGCATTAAACAGGTTCAAGACACGCCTGCAATAACGCTGCAGATCCCTTTGAAGGGTTTCAAGTTCAGGACTCATCTCTACGTTGATAAAGATTACGCGCGGGGGAAACGAGGAGAAATTATCTAGTTTAATTGCTACAGGCTGAATATCCCTGGTGAACTGCGCCAATAGTTCAAAAAGCTTCGCTTCTTCATTTTCCTTCCATCGAAAAGGCATGTGTAAGGTAATGTGCGGTGGAGAATTTAAAGAAGCTTTACTGTTATAGTTGTCCTTGAAGTATTCTTTTTGTTGAAGCGCTTCTTCATAAATAGGTGTTGGTGGCACAATTGCAATAAAATACAGCTTTTCTTTTGCCTTTCCTGGGGACGCTAACCGGTTCATATGTAACCACAAAGATACAATTCATCCAGGCGGGCACAAAGCCGGCGACTCTCCTGGTGGGCTGTACCAATGCTACCTGCATGTACCTTGCTGCGTTGTGTTCCATTTTCTGTGGATGCTTGCATCTTTCAGATTGAATTTTCTCCCATTTTCCTATTTTTGTCTCAAACCCAATAATGTCATGAATTACCGCGTTGAGAAAGATACAATGGGAGAAGTACAGGTACCAGCAGATAAATACTGGGGTGCTCAGACCGAAAGATCCCGTAATAACTTTAAGATTGGACCCGAGGCCAGTATGCCCAAGGAAATTATCTACGCATTTGCGCATCTCAAAAAAGCGGCAGCACTCGCAAACTTTGAGCTTGGAGTTTTAAGTGCCGAGAAAAGGGATATGATCGGAAAAACTTGCGACGAAATTCTCTCGGGAAAACTTGACGGCGAATTTCCGCTGGTAATCTGGCAAACCGGTTCAGGAACACAAAGCAACATGAATGTTAATGAAGTTGTTGCGTACAGAGCACACGTTCTGAGTGGCGGAAAACTTAGCGACGAAACAAAGGTGCTCCATCCCAATGATGACGTCAATAAGTCACAATCATCTAACGACACTTTTCCGACGGCAATGCATATCGCAGCCTACAAACAAGTTATGGAGATTACCTTGCCAGGTATGATGGCACTTCGTGATACGCTGGCAAAGAAAACGATATCATTCAAAGACATTGTAAAAACCGGGCGAACACATTTCATGGACGCAACACCCTTAACGCTTGGTCAGGAGTTTTCCGGATATGTTCAACAAATAGATAATAGTATGCGTGCCATAAAAAACGCATTAGAAGTCGTCCGTGAACTCGCTCTTGGAGGTACTGCTGTTGGCACTGGTCTGAACACACCAAAGGGTTATGATGTATTGGTAGCAAAGAAGATCGCCGAGCTAACAGGCTATCCATTTATAACGGCGCCAAATAAATTTGAGGCTTTGGCTGCGCATGATGCAATGGTTGAGTTGTCGGGGGCTTTAAAAAGATCGGCTGTATCCTTGATGAAAATTGCAAATGATGTCAGGATGCTGAGTTCGGGGCCGCGCTGTGGGATTGGCGAGATTATTATTCCGGATAACGAACCTGGGTCTTCAATAATGCCCGGAAAGGTGAATCCCACACAACCCGAGGCGCTAACCATGGTATGCGCCCAGGTTATTGGAAATGACATATCCGTTTCCATTGGCGGAGCCACCGGCCAATTTGAATTAAATGTTTTCAAGCCTTTGATAGCTGCCAACGTTTTACAATCTGCAAGGTTGCTGGGCGATGCGTGTGTCTCTTTCAATGATAAATGTGCCGTGGGTATCGAGCCTAATCTTGCAGTTATTAATAAACACCTTGAGAATTCCCTGATGCTGGTTACGGCCCTGAACACTCACATCGGCTACGAGAATGCGGCTAAGATTGCCAAGAAAGCCCACAAAGAAAATATTACTTTGCGTGAAGCTGCTGTTGCATTAAGCCTCCTAACCTCTGAACAATTTGATGAATGGGTAAGACCAGAGAAAATGGTTGGCAGCCTTGACTAGATGAGCATATTAATAAAATATTTGTACCTTTAAAGTGATTTAACCAATCCGAGAATGAAAAAAGGAATCGTATTATTCTTCTGCCTCGCGTTGATAGCTGGTTCGACGCAGAGCTTTGCACAGCTTTCGAAAAAGGAAAAGAAAGAGTGGAAAAAGAAGGCCAAGGAATTTAAAAAAGCACCACAAAACCTGAAGCAACTAACAGAAGACAAGCAAGTGGCCGACAATACTGTTGCATCCCTCAACCAAAAGGTCTCTCAGATGCAGCTAACCATCAGCGATAGGGATGCAAGAATAGCACAGCTTGAAGATCAACTCTCTCAAATGAGAGGACAACTTACTTCAGCCCGGGCTGAGTTAGCTGAACTGAAAGAAAACCCTGTTACAAACGCTATGGATTTTTCAAAAGGCGTGGTCTTTAAAGTTCAAATTGGCGCTTTTAAAAATAAGAATCTGGCTAAATATTTCGAGAATAATCCGAATTTTGGCGGGGAAGCCAAAGATGGTGAACCACAAAGACTCACAATCGGGATATTTCGTGATTACTGGGAGGCTGACACTTTCAAAAAGTATATGCGTGAAATGGGTGTAAAAGACGCCTGGATTGTTCCTTACAGAGATGGCCAGAGAGTGGAAATTAAAGATGTGTTGGAGGGTGTCGTTTCCGAAAAGCCGGCAGGAAGCGCAAAATAATATAAGAAAAAATATAGCGGCGGAAAGCAGTGCATTTTGCATTGCTTTCTTCGTTTATAGGAGGTAGTCAAATTCACAGCGTTTTCTTAAGAAGGACAGAAAATTATTTTTGAATCATGCGTCAATACTTGTTGTTGTTTTTGCTCCTATTTGCTGGCTCGTTGCCTGCTCAAGTAAGGGTCGCCAAATTGGTTATTAAGCCAAATGAAGTTTTTATGCTGGCCGAATCGGATATTTTAGTCGCCGATACGCTTATCATGATGGACTCTTCAACGCTGGTTTTGAATAAACTGAAAACAGAAAACTTCCTTAGGGTCAAAGTAGCCAGGTTTGGTAGTCATTGTACAATCGATGGCAGCGGTATTGATGGAAAACCCGGTAGAAATGGAATACCCGGAATAACTCCAATTGGCCCTTGCATCAATGGTTCTGCTGGAAAAGACGGTACACGCGGTCTTGACGGAACAAAGGGCCTTAATCTATTTATGTATCTTGAAAAAGTTACTATCGCTGGCCAGTTAACCGTTGACCTTAGTGGTGGACGAGGGGGACAGGGTGGTAACGGTGGTAACGGTGGTGGTGGTAGTCCCGGTACACTACATTGCTTTGGTGGTGATGGTGGAAATGGTGGTGCTGCCGGTCAGGGTGGAAATGGCGGAAATGGTGGCGTATTAACCATTACGGTCCCGGTGCCCCAGGCGATAAGAGATCTTATTGGTGAAAAAAAATTATTCATAAAAACAGCTGGGGGTGGTCAGGGCCCATCCGGAAAAGGAGGTTATCATGGCGGAGCTGGATTGGGTCCCTCAAAGAAAAATGGGAAAGACGGAGAGCCGGGAGCGTACAACAACAATGGAATTGCTGGTGAAAAGGGAGATTTGATAATCGAAGCAAATTAATTCATGGAGAAAAGATGGCAGCTAAAGGGTATTCCTGCGCACGAGCAGATTGAGCTGCTATCAAAAGCCATTAATATCAACTACTGTCTGTCTGCCATACTTCTCCAGCGCGGAATTTCTGATTATGAAAGTGCCAGGAGGTTTTTCCGTCCATCGTTAGAAGAACTCCATGACCCTTTCCTGATGAAGGGTATGGAAGAAGCCGTTTCCCGTTTAAAAACCGCAATCGATACAGAAGAAAAGATTCTTATTTACGGTGATTATGATGTTGATGGCACTACTTCTGTCGCGCTTGTTTACAGTTATCTTAGAAAGTTTTATCAGCATTGCGAGGTCTATATTCCTGACAGAAATTTGGAGGGGTATGGTATTTCACTGGCCGGCATCGAATGGGCTCAGGAAAATGGATATACACTTGTGATTGCACTGGATTGCGGCATAAAGTCATCCGAACTAATTGACATTGCCAAACGTAAGGGAACAGAATTTATCATTTGTGATCATCATTTACCTGACGATTCAGTTCCAGAAGCAGTCGCTGTGCTGGATCCCAAACAATACGATTGTCAATATCCATATAAAGAATTGAGTGGTTGCGGACTGGGTTTTAAATTAATGCAGGCATATGCACGAAAATTCCGAAATGAATTAGAAGTGTATGAATTTTTGGATTTGGTTGCGGTAAGCATTGCTTCCGACATTGTTCCTATTACCGGAGAAAATAGAATTCTCACCTATTTCGGATTACAGAAGCTTAACGAAAATCCCATGCCCGGGCTTAAGGCACTTAAGGATATAGCAAACCTAAGAAATGACCTGGATGTTTCCGGAATCGTGTTTACGCTGGGCCCACGCATTAACGCCGCCGGCCGCGTTGCGCACGGAAGGGCTGCTGTAGATCTTTTGGTTGCAGAAACAGAAGAAGGTGCCATTGCGCTGGCAGAGAAAATAGATCTCAAAAACGAAGCGCGCAAACAATTTGATTCCAACATCACGGAAGAAGCAATTGCCATGATTGAAGGAAGTGAGTCGCTACGAAACGCGAAATCAACTGTACTCTTTAAAAATACCTGGCACAAAGGCGTAATTGGCATAGTTGCTGCAAGATGTGTGGAAAAATACTATAGGCCTACTGTAATCCTAACGGAATCTAACAATAAAATAACCGGCTCTGCCCGCAGTGTCAATGGCTTTGATCTGTACAGTGCAATTCTGGAATGCAGCGACTTATTGGAAAAGTTCGGGGGACATAAGTACGCTGCCGGACTTACGCTGGATATTAGTAACCTTGAATTATTCCAACACAAGTTTGAACAAGTAGTCTCTTCTTCTATAACTGAAGAGATGCTTACACCCGTACTGGAAATGGACATGCCTATTCATTTCGATATGATTACTTCAAAATTTTTAGCAGTGCTCAAGCAAATGGCCCCCTTTGGACCAGAAAATAAAACCCCCTTGTTTGAAGCAACCGATATATATGTGTTCAATTCCCTTTCGAGTTTCAAAGATCGTCATGTTCGCTTTTTAGCAGCCCAGAAAGGCAATGAAAATGTGTTTCAAGCCGTTGGATTTGACATGAATGAACACTATGACCGGCTTTCAACAGGAGATCCATGCAAGATGGCCTTTTCCATTGAGGAAAACACATATAATGGCACAACTTCCATCCAACTGCGAATCAAAGACATTAAATTTTTCTAAAAATGGTTTTACGCGCTGAAGGCCTTGTTAAAAAATATAAAACCCGCACGGTTGTAAACAATGTTTCTGTACACGTTAAGCAGGGAGAAATTGTAGGTCTGTTAGGCCCGAATGGTGCAGGTAAAACAACTTCATTCTACATGATGGTGGGCCTTATCAAACCAAACGAAGGCAGTATTTATTTGGACGATGAAGAGATAACCCCGTTGCCCATGTACCAACGTGCAAGAAAAGGGATTGGTTATCTGGCACAAGAGGCCTCCGTATTTCGCAAACTGACTGTTGAAGAAAATATTCTCTC
The DNA here is from genome assembly GCA_029858965.1 of Cyclobacteriaceae bacterium. GTDB lineage: Bacteria > Bacteroidota > Bacteroidia > Cytophagales > Cyclobacteriaceae > Chryseolinea. The sequence continues at coordinate 43,415 of JAOUDZ010000007.1, read as the reverse complement.
CGTCTTGGAAATGCGCGATTTGTCCAAGCAGCAACGAAAAGAAAAAGTTGATCATTTAATCGATGAATTCGGCCTCAATACAGTAAGGAAAAATCTTGGAATGTCACTTTCAGGTGGGGAACGCCGCAGGACTGAAATCGCCAGGGCTCTTGCTGTAGATCCCAAATTTGTTCTCCTCGATGAACCTTTTGCTGGCGTTGACCCCATAGCTGTTGAAGAAATACAATCTATTGTTGCGCGGTTGAAAAACAAAAACATTGGAATTCTTATTACGGATCATAATGTGGACGAGACGCTTTCCATTACAGACCGTGCCTATTTGATGGTGGACGGAAAACTATTTAAAGACGGTACTGCTGAGGAATTAGCCAGCGACCCGCAGGTAAGAAAAGTCTACCTGGGCCAGAATTTCGAATTGCGAAGATCTAAGGTTACCATGAAGAATAACGATAACTGGCCAGACCCGTCCGAATCCTTATGAATTATTATCAAACGAATCCCTCTTCCCGGAAACAATCAGCACAAGTTTGTTACTTTTGAAATTCACGTAAAGAAACATGGGGCTTCTCAACTCTATTTTGACCTGGGTTATGCAAAAGCGCATTCATCAGATTGAGCTTTTCATTAAGTATCCGCATGAAGTGCAGGAAGAGTTGTTCAAAAAGTTAATACAGACAGCAAAGTCTACGGAATTTGGCACCCGTTACAATTTTGCCAGCCTGCAGACATATGAGGAATTCCGCGATCGTGTCCCGATCCAGCCCTATGAAAAGATATTTCCGTATATAGAACGGATGATGAGGGGGGAACAGAATATTCTGTGGCCCACGGAAATTAAATGGTTTTCAAAATCATCGGGAACTACAAATGCGAGAAGTAAGTTTATTCCGGTTTCCCAGGAAGCATTGGAAGACTGCCATCTCAAAGGAGGCAAGGATTTACTTTCTATCTATGTCAACAACCACCCAGATACAAAACTATTTGATGGAAAAGGGTTAGCCGTAGGTGGCAGTCATCAAATCAATGAATTGGATCCCACAGCATCCTCTTTTTATGGTGACGTTTCCGCCGTGATTATGCAGAACCTGCCTCCCTGGGCTCAGTTTATTCGTACACCAAGCCTTGAAACTGCCTTGATGGACAACTGGGAAGAGAAAATAGAAAAACTGGCCCGCGAAACTGCAAAAGAAAATGTAACCAATATTGCCGGAGTTCCTACCTGGACCATTTTACTCATTCAAAAAATTGTAGCACTCGAAAAGAAAAATAATATATTGGAAGTATGGCCTAACCTGGAAGTCTTTTTTCATGGTGCCGTTGCTTTTGCTCCCTACCGCTCGCTTTTTCGATCACTCATCCCTTCTGATAAAATGCAATATTGGGAAACATACAATGCGAGTGAAGGCTTTTTCGGAATCCAGGATCAGAAAAATTCAGAAGAGATGTTACTGATGCTTGATTATGGAATTTTTTACGAATTTATTACACCGGAAGAAATCGAATCTGATAACCCTAAGGCGATAAAATTAAGTGATGTTGAGTTGGATAAAAATTATGCCATGGTCATTACTACCAACTCAGGCTTATGGCGTTATAATATAGGCGACACCATTAAATTTACATCTAGGTATCCTTACCGAATAAAGATATCAGGAAGAACAAAGCACTTCATGAATGCTTTTGGCGAAGAAGTGATTGTTGAAAACGCAGAAGCTGCGGTAACAAAGGCCTGCGAATTCACCGGCGCCGTGATAGATAATTTCACAGCAGCTCCGATATATTTGGAAGAAGGCAAGAAGGCCGGCCATGAATGGATCATAGAATTTAAAGTAGCTCCCCTGAATCTTGCCGAGTTCTCCCGAATACTGGACGAAACCCTTCGCGCCATAAATTCTGACTATGATGCCAAGCGCACGCATAACCTGGCCCTTGTAGCGCCAAAGGTTCATAGCGCTTCGGTAGGAACGTTTTATAATTGGATGAAACGAAGGGGAAAGCTTGGCGGGCAAAACAAAGTGCCAAGGCTTGCCAACTCACGAGAGTATGTGGATGACATCCTGGAAATGATGCGTGAAGAGGGCTGATTACCGTGCCTGACTCCTCCCGAAAAATACATCAAACCAGATTGATTACATCTTGACGATTGTATACTGTGTTTCCGTTAAGATTTCCATGGGGATATCCATATCCATTGGTAACAGTCCTCCAGCCAATAGTACCATCTTGCCCTTAAGTTTGGAAAAAATACTCAATGCAGTTGGCCAGCCTGTTTTGGTACTTACGCTTGCTTCCATTGATTGCGTTCCATTAAGATCAACTTTAGCTTTCATGCCATTCGGAAGCGTTAATACTTTTTCCCGATCGGTGGTTGCGTAAATTCCATTTGCGCTTACACTTGCTTTGGCATCTGTTACTTTAGTTAGGCTCCACGAATTGTAAACCTGAATAGGGAAATCCATTGGAAATTCATTTTTAGAAGTCCAGCTGTCCCCTGGTTTTACATACCTGTCAGTATAATACACCATGGCCTGTTCAACGTTGCTTTTCAAAGCACTTTTGCTTAGCATTTGATTGAGCATCATTTTCAGGGGCACATCAGTGCCGTTGTCAAGGTCAAACGCAGAAACACCGGACCACAAATTTTCCTCCCCCTCAACGTACTCAACCTTTCCTGATTTGTTCAATACAATGAAAAACGATTTCCTCAAGATCGCCTTGAAAACCCTATTTTGCACTGTTTCATCTGTCCCTTCGCTATCCATTGTCAAATCTCCCATAAAGGATTTTGAGGCATTTTTAAGTTTTATAAATTGAGCTTCCAGCCGCGCACCAGTTTTTGTAAGTTCAATCACCCTCATCCTTATTTCACCCGCATAAACGTTCTCACCAAGTTGCTCCATCCCCATGATGAATTGTTTGATCGTCTGATTGGTGTTTTGCATAATTCTGTATTCGTCACCTAACTGAAAAGTGTATTCAAGCCGCAGGCCTGTTTTGAACAAACCGAATCCTGAAACGAGAAAAAGGAGAAACCCCCATATTATTCCTTTCATACCACGTTGGGTTGCCAGAGTTCTAAATATCTGCCATAAACATGCTCAATATGTCAATGTCGTATAACATCTTTTAACCACGACGTAATGCTCCACCGAGATGTTTCCTCGGCTAACATCCCAACCTCCGCCGCACGGTTTACTTTTTCTACCGTATAAAAAGCGGTTGGCAAAATATCTTTCAATTGATACAATAGTTCTTCGAGCCTATCGCGCGCTAAAACGGTAAACACCAAATTTTCGTGTCCATTTGGGCCTTCTGCCTTAACGTGCGTATACCTGTGCCGTTCTTTATTCAGATAGTCTATAAGGACCGTGACTTGTTTGCTTGTAATAATCCGAACAATCACTTTGCCATAGGCAATGCGTTCTTCTATGATCATCCCAACAAAGATTCCGAAAGCAAATCCACCCGGATAAGCAACGTAGCAAACCCAGTTATCCAGATGCTCAAAAATTTGCCTAATGGCCATGAGCCAGATAAAAGATTCAAAAAAACCAAGCACCGTAGCAGTCCATTTCCTGCCACCAAGGACATATATTATCCGAATAGTATTGATTGATACATCGCCAATCCGTGCTATAAAGATCAGTGCCGGGAGTAACAAATAGCTGAAGATACTATTGGGCACGCCAAGGGTATCGGTAAAAAAGCTTTCCATATAGGTTAAGAATTACTCACCTCATCAAAAATTAATGAACCTTGAAATAGGTCATCCAAACAAATCCTCAAAAACTTCGGTTAGCTTGCCGAATGATTTTATAGAAATCTCAGCCTTCTTTACCTCAACGCCTTTGTGATTATATTTCGAAATATAGATCTCCTGAAATCCAAGTTTTTCTGCCTCGGAAATTCGCTGGTTAATCTTATTTACGGCCCTCAACTCACCTCCCAATCCAACCTCTGCGGCAAAACAAATCTTGTCAGAAACAGCAATCTCCTCCATGGAAGAAATAATGGAAATGCATACTGCAAGATCTATGGCTGGATCCTCCACCTTAATACCGCCAGCCATATTGAGGAATACATCTTGTGTCCCCATCCTAAAACCGCATCGCTTTTCGAGAACAGCCAGAAGCATGTTCAGTCTTTTTTGATCAAAGCCCGTCGGTGTTCGCTGTGGTGTACCATAGGAGGCCGGGCTGACAAGCGATTGTATTTCAATCAACAACGGTCTATTCCCCTCTATTGTAGCCCCGATGGTAACACCACTCAATGGTCCATCCTTCTGAGAGATTAATATTTCGGATGGATTAGAGACTTCGCGCAACCCGGTACCCAGCATTTCATAAATTCCGATCTCCGAAGTTGATCCAAACCGATTCTTTGTAGTGCGCAGAATACGATAGGCCAAATGCCGGTCCCCTTCAAACTGAAGCACCGTATCCACCATATGCTCCAGGACCTTCGGCCCGGCGAGCAAGCCGTCCTTTGTTATGTGCCCAATCAGAAAAACAGGCGTATCTGTTTCCTTTGCAAACTTCATCATTTCGCCAGCACACTGACGCACTTGACCGATACTCCCAGCAGCTGATTCAAGTTGAATTGAGTGCATGGTTTGGATAGAATCAATAATAACTACGTTAGGTTGTACAGATTCGATGGCTAGAAAAATATTTTTCGTGTTTGTCTCGGTGAGTATGAAAAAATTCTTTGAGGAGCTCTTCAATCGCTCGGCACGCATTTTAATTTGCTGCTCACTCTCCTCTCCTGAAACGTAAAGTACCCGCTGCGTCTTAAGCAGTAGCCCCACTTGTAACATTAGTGTCGATTTTCCAATGCCTGGCTCCCCGCCAATTAATACCAATGATCCCGGCACCATTCCTCCCCCAAGAACTCGGTTTAGCTCCTGATCAATCGAATTGATTCTAATCTCCTGGGCAAATTCTATATCATCGAGCGTTTTTGCCTTAACCGGCTTTGAGCGTGTCGATTCCTGGCGCCATTCAATTTTTTGTCCTTCTTCCTTAACAATTACTTCTTCGGCAAACGTATTCCATGATCCACAGGAGGGGCACTTACCCAGCCATTTGGCCGACTCATAGCCACATGATTGGCAGAAAAAGGAAGTTTTTGATTTAGCCAAAGCTGTAAATAATAAACAAGTATAAGACTGGTAACTGAAGTGAGCCAGCAAGTATGGATTAAATTGATAACATTTTTATAATTTCCCTACCTAAACTGATACACGCGATATGAAGACCTTGTGCGGCTTGCTAATGCTGGCTCGGGTTGTTGGCAATACGTATGGTAAAAAGCCACCTTGTTGCGAAGCAAGCTGAACAAATTGTGTTAAAGAAGAAAAAACATGTGCAAGTATTGCATTATTATCGTGCTATTAGGAATCGTGTCTTCCTGTTTCGGGGGCGACCCAAAATTTAGTGCCAGTACTATACCTGAAGAGCTTAAGGACGGCATGTACGCGCTTATACGCGAAAGTGATTCAAGGTTCTATATCAAAAGTAAAATCGTCTAAGCCAATACTACCGGCGCGTCATTGCAATCCTGAATGCAAAAGCGAAGCAGTATGCGTCCGTTACCACAAAAATGGTTTTCTTGAGCAAAACTTAGTCTCAGAAAGGAGAATTAGGCTCTTTGGCCATGATATTAAACACGAGCTTGTCGGCCAACCCTGGAAACCATTTGTTCATGAATACGGCGAGCTTGCCCAGGGCTGTTAAAATCAACACGCGTCTGCGTTTCACTGTAGCAGCATATATATATGCTGCACATTCTTCAGCAGTCATCATACCATTTTCCTGACGAGGAGATTCACCCTGGGCGCTACCATCTTTGGTTAATGCCCTTGTTCTGATACTGGTTGATGTGAATCCCGGACATGCCGTTAACACATGCGTCCCCTTCGGTGAAAGTTCCAGGCGCAGTGCCTCAAGAAACCCATTTAGTGCAAATTTAGATGCCGAGTAACCGGTCCTTCCCGGTAATCCCCTGATACCAGCAATGGATGAAATGCCAATTACCGAGCCTTTATTCCTGATAATTTCAGGCAAACAATACTTTGTAGCATATACAGCACCAAAAAAATTGGTGCTCATAATTTCTTTGATTACGTCAACATCCGTCTCCTCGAAAAGTGCGCGCATGCTAATCCCAGCATTATTGATTAATACATCGATGGTCCCGAATCTATTGATTGCTTCGTCAGCCATTCTTTTATTATCCTCTTCAATCCTGACATCAGCTCTAAAAGCAAGGATGGATATACCCATTGCCGACAATTCATCAACGGTTTTATCGAGCTCCTGCTGGTTTCTACCAGTAATTAGAATTTTTGATCCATGTGCACCAAACACTGCAGCCAAGGCTTTTCCAATTCCTGATGATCCACCTGTAATGATCACGACTTTGTCCTTCATTCTTGCTTTGTGGTTAAATGATATTCAATTAAATGGACAATGGATCATTATACCAGAAGCCACTGGTAATACCCAATCATTTGCAATGGCCATACAATAGTACCAAAACTAAACAGTCATCCCACCTCGACATACCCAAAAATAATAATACTTGCTTAACTTGAAGCCTTCATTCTTACTTATGATTGTTGCCAAACTGATATCACGGCTACCATTTTGGGTGCTTTACGGCTTTTCCGATTTTTTGTTTCTCATAAGCTATTACGTCGTTCGCTACAGAAGGAATCTGGTTTGGAACAATCTGCAGAATTCATTTCCGGATAAGCCTGAAACTGCACTTCATGCTATTGAAAAAGAATTCTATCGAAACCTCTGCGATTACGCTGTCGAGATGGTTAAGCTTCTAACTATAAGTCCCCAAGAACTAGGGAGGCGAATGGTATTTACGAATCCTGAAATATCCACCAAGTACATTCTGGAAGGCCAATCATTGCTGAATTTAGCTTCGCACCAATTCAACTGGGAATGGTTATTAGCCGCCGGCTCTTTCACTTTGCCTGGTCAAATGGATTTCGTCTATCAACCAGTTAACAGTTCTTTCTTTAACCGTTTATCATTAGCCTCACGAACGCGATTTGGTGCCTACGCCATAAAACGTGATGAGGTGGCGAGGGAGATTGTAAAAAGAAAAAATATCGTTCGAAATATTGCCTTGGTTGGAGATCAATATCCGGGCCTGAAACATGACAAGAAATACGCTGTTACTTTCTTGAATCAAGATACTGTCTTTTTTTATGGTGCCAACCAGTTGGCTAAGCTTACGCAATTCCCGGTAATGTATTACAAATTGCGCAAAATTAAGCGAGGTTATTATGAAACCACAATTGTGGAATTGGCAAAGCCACCCTATGCAAAGGATGATCATGATGTTCTATTGCGATATGTCAGGGAAATAGAACGCATCGTTCGGGAGAGGCCATCAGAGTGGCTTTGGTCCCACAATCGCTGGAAAAAAAGACATATAGAAGCAAGCGCTGACCCTGGCAACTGCTGAGGACCGGGAGCGCTAACATCCACTATAATCAACCTGATGATTTACACGCTTCCCGCAACATTAAATGACCTAAAGTAATTGTGCCCCCACTTCAAAATACCCCAAAAGGGGTGTGGGGATTCAATATAATCTTAATAACATTGACGACAAAATTTTACACAAATGCTCAAGACCTGCGTTGCATTCTTTCTATCGGTCACTTTTTCGCAGATAAATGCGCAATCAAAAACAACAACTGACCTGCCCACACTGTTTCTTGAAGGCGTTATAAGTACAAATCTTAATGAAAGAGATATGGCAATTTCTCCGGATGGCCAAGATATGTACTATACCCTGCTTGGGAACCAAAATGTATTCTCCACGATTATTCATCGTGAAAAATTGTCAAACAACAAATGGTCAGCCCCCACTGTTGCATCTTTTTCAGGAAACTATGGTGATCTTGAACCAGCCTTTAGTCCAGATGGGAAGAAATTGTTCTTTAGCTCCAATCGTCCGATAACCGGAAACGAGCCTAAAGATTATGATATTTGGGTAACGGAAAATATAAATGGAAACTGGTCTGAACCGAAAAACCTTGGCGTAAACATAAACACAAAAGCCAATGAATTTTACCCGTCAGTCGCAGCAAATGGAAATTTGTATTTCACTGCTGAATATGATAAAGGACCTGGCAAGGAGGATATTTATGTCAGCCGTTGGATAAATGGATCATTTACAAAAAGTGCAGCGTTGGATTCTGCGATCAACTCTGATTTTTGGGAGTTCAATGCATTTGTGTCTCCTGATGAAACCTTTATCATTTTTACGTCTTATGGCCGAAAGGATGACATGGGCGGAGGGGACCTGTACCTAAGCGTCAAGGATGCAAAAAACCAATGGCAACCTGCTCAAAATTTAGTGCTCATTAATTCAACGAAACTGGATTATTGCCCTTTCGTTACCGCCGATCTGAAGACCCTCTATTTTACCAGCAAGCGACACAATCTCCCTTCCTCTTACGCGAAAGATGTAACATTTGAAGAATTAGTGCGTGCATACAACGGTGCTTCTAATGGCTCAGATGATATTTATGAGATTAACTTTGAAAAGGTCCTGGAATCTTCTAGAAAATGAAACGCATTTCTAAGCCAACATTTGCTCGATGTCGTCTTTGCTCAGTTGTTTCATAAAACTTTCCTCGTTAGTAATTAATTCTGTGGTGAGTTTGAGTTTTCGCTGTTGAAGGGTAAGTATCTTTTCTTCTACAGTGTTACGGGTTATGAACTTATAGGTAAATACTTTTTTCTTCTGTCCAATGCGATGTGCCCGATCGACAGCTTGCGCTTCAACCGCGGGGTTCCACCAGGGATCTAATATAAACACGTAATCCGCCTCCGTCAAATTGAGCCCTAAACCGCCTGCCTTAATGGAGATTAGAAATACCTTCAAATTAGTTTCCCTGTTGAATCTTTCTACCTGTTCTCTCCTGTCAGTACTGGAACCATCCAGGTACGTATAATCAATCTTATGCGTCTTTAGGTACTGTCTTACCAGCCCAAGATGTTTAACATACTGGCTGAATACAAGCACTTTATGCCCTTCGGCAATTGCATTTTCAAGCATGTGCGTTATGTCGTCCATTTTGCCAGAATCTCCACTGTACCCTTGTTCAACCATTCTTGGATGATTTGCCAACTGACGCAGTTTTGTCAATCCTTCCAATATCATAAACCGACTGTTTCCTAACCCTTCCTGTTCAATGAGCTTGAAGATCTTTTCGCGATAGTGGGCTTTCACTTCTTCGTAACGCTTTTCTTGTTCAGTGGTCATTGTGCAGTACTGAATATTCTCAACCTTTTCCGGGAGTTCTGTGGCCACTTGCGACTTATGCCTCCTCAGTATAAAAGGTTTGATAACTGCGTGCAATTTTCTAGAACGCGATTCATCATTCTTCTTCTCGATTGGGTTTTGAAACTCATTTCGAAAGTAGGTTTGTGTTCCTAAGATTCCCGGATTAATAAAAGACATTTGCGACCACAAATCCATAGTGGTATTCTCTATCGGTGTTCCTGTTAGGACAAGCTTATGTTTTGATTTAAGCTCGCGGACTGCCTTTGCAATGTTCGACGTTGGATTCTTAATTACTTGTGATTCGTCTAAAATGATATAGTTGAAATAGAATTGGCGTAACAACTCTACATCAAGCCGCGTAATTCCGTATGAAGTAAGTATTAGATCATATTTCTCGAACCGCTTAACATCCTTATTTCTCAGCGTCCCCGTATAGTTTAGGGTTCTAAGATCAGGCGCGAACTTACTGGCTTCCATTTCCCAGTTGTAGATGATCGATGTAGGCATTATGAGCAAGGTGGGGCCGGATCCCATCTCCTTTTCCGATTGCAGAAGGGTTAGCGCCTGCACAGTTTTTCCAAGCCCCATATCGTCGGCAAGGCAACCGCCAAGTCTATATTCATTAAGGAAGCGTAACCAATTATACCCGGCTTTCTGATAAGGGCGTAGTTCCCCCCTAAAGCCTTCGGGTATTGGATAGTTTTTGATCCCGCTGAACGAATTTAAGGAACGAAACTTCTCAGTCAGGTGAACCTTTGCGAGATTACCTTCCTCCAATTCCTTAACCAGATTAAGGTGATGTTTGCGCAAAACTGATTTCTCGGTTGCGCTATCCGTCTCGCTGAGTGCGAACAGGTCGGAGTATTTTGTTAGCCAAGCTTCTGGAATAATGGCAATTTCTCCATTTGGAAGTTTGAACTCCACCTTTTTCCTAAGGATAAGCTTACGAAGTTCTTTAAAAGGAATCTCAAATTCCCCAAACCGGATTTTAGCATGTATATCGAACCAGTCAATATTTTCTTTTACCTCAACTTCTATTATCGCTTTGCCAACAAAATATTTTTTGTCCCGGCTCTCCGGTTGGCTGACTTCAAAACCAAGATTGAGGAGATTAACCCTGTTTTCATTCAGCCAGGAAAATGCCTCAGACTTAGAAATGGCTACCCGAAAACCCTTCATTGGTAATCCTAGCTTTTGAACCGTCTGTAGAAAATTCTTTTCCTCATTCGTTTTCCTGGTTACACGATGAAAAACATATCCTTCACCCTGTTTCTCCAACGATACGCTCACGGGGCCAATATTGTCGCCGCGAAACCGATGTTTGCCGTAACGGAAGGAAAGATCAAAAACAATCTTTCCTGCTTCATCTCTTGCATCTTCAACCTCTGGGTGATCATTGAAAAGTGACGTCGCAGACGCTGACTGAGCGGTGTGCAACTCCGAAAGAGTCAATACCGGATGTGGATCATACGTGCTTTTGTTGATTTCAAAACCACTTGCATCTACGTCATCAAATGTTGCAATCAACGGGGCAACAAAACGGTTATAGTAGGTCTCTTCCACGTTTTTTGGAATGACTACATATTTTTTGGTAAAGAATGGGGTTAACTTCTTTCCGTCAACATGCTTTTCAAAACCGTATAGCTTTCCATTCAATACCATCCATGCGGGATTCTTGCATATTAAGTATGCCGAAGGGTTTGGCAAGTCTATCTTTTTCCCCTTATAGAAGATTGTGGGGTAGTAGTTTGTATTTTCTTTCGTCCGCATGAAGTGGAACTGTATCGTAGCGCGTTCTTCAAGTACTTCGATCTTGCGCCAGGTTGGTTCACCGTCATTGCCCATTTCAAATAGAATCTTACCTCTCATCTTTTCCAGGATCTTAGACCTACGCCTTTCCATGTAGTCTTCAATTTGATCCTGCACTAACGTATTTCCTTTTACCTTGTCATACGTTTTTACGAAATACTCATCAGGCTTCATGAATTTGCTGGAAAACTTTTTGACAATGGCTTCCTGCGCCATGGAGTCCATAAGCTCAATAAGTTCGAAATCCTGATCGTCCAGCCCCTTGGAAAATTCACGGGCATTCTTAGAAGAAATGTTCTGGTGTTGATACGTCAGCTTGCCCTTCTCATCAAGGTGAACAATGTAGGATTCAAACACGAAACCCAGATATTCGTGCTGATACAACGAATAGACAATTTGAAACGGTTGTGAAGCAGAGACTTTCATCCAAAAAACTGCGATTTGATGAAAACGGAATTCGCAAATTACGAATTTTCATTCAGAAAAACTGGCATTTTTTAAGAAATATGTTACATCAATATTACAGGTTCTGAACGGAGCCAAAGCGCGAGGCGAGTTCTGCAGGCCGTGATGAGATCAAAATAGTGACTATAATCATCACAAAGAATACATAGGCAAAATCGGAAAATACCATTTTTACAGGATAACCGTCAACAACGGCCGAATTCATTCCCATTGATACAAGACTGAAGTTCTGCTGCAGAACTACGATTATTGCTCCAAAAAGTAGCCCTGAGATTGCGCCGATCATCGCGATGAGCAGACCTTCTGTAATGAATACCTTTTTCAATAATCCGGCGCTGGCACCCATGGCAGCCAAAATGGTAATGTCCCGTTTCTTATCAAGGGCCAGCATCATTAGGCTGAAATAAATATTTATAGAGCCGATCATCAACAGAAGTATCGCCGCAACAGAAGCAAATAATTTCTCCAATCTCAAGACCCTGTACAAGTCCTGATGCTGTTCTTCTCCGTTTAGTACATTATAATCATCCCCCAAAACGGCTTGAATACTGCTTTCAATATCCTGAATGTTAACGCCGGGTTCCGTTTTGATTTCAAGGGAAGTGCGCCTGTCTCCATAATTCAGCAGTTCTTCGGCAAAACCTAATGGAACAATAACATAACTCTCATCGAAATTCTGAATAATGGAGAAAACTCCGCCCGGAAAAATACTCTTCTGTGCATAAAGTTTTGAAGGGTCCAGGCTCCCCCCTTTTGCATTTTTTACGTAAAACAATTGAAGTGGATAAAAGTCTTGATCTAAAGAAATTGACAACGTGCTTTTAACGCCATAACCAACTAATGCTCTATTCACTCCATTTTTCTTCAGCATGAGTTCCCCCTCAACAATACTTTCCTTTGGAATGCGCTTCTGATCAATAAAATTATCGCTGACGCCCTTAATCGTCACCACTTGATTAGCCCCATTATATCGCGCATAGGCATAGTCCTCAATTACTTGCGTGACAATTTCTACCCCTGGAATCCCTTCAATCTTGTGCAATAACTCATCGTTCACCACAAAGGATTTACCCAGGCTTGCCTCAATCTTAATCTCCGGATCAAAAGAATTATTGATGGCATGCAGCAGATCTCCCAGTCCATTAAATATCGACAGTACGATAATTATGGACGCAGCGATTATGGCCACTGCCACCACTGAAATGATGGAAATTACATTGATAAAATTCTTCTTTCGCTTAGAGAGAAGGTATCTTCTGGCAATGAAAAAAGGGAGATTCAATGTTGCAGCGTATTAGTAAGTACCCAATAAAAACACATATCCGTGTCAATCTTTCTTTTCAGGTGGAATTTGGAGATTCTTAATAATATCATCCATCCGGATTGCACTCTCTTGCACTTCGTCCTTGTAAAAGATAAGCTCGGGAATAATACGTACTTGTTTGCCTATCTTATTTCCCAGCGCCTTCCGAATTTCACTCTTACGCCTATTGATCCTTTCCAGTACTTTGCCCTTCTCTTTTGCGAGCAACATGCTTATATAAATTTTTGCCACGCTTAAATCAGGATTCATTCTGACATCAGCTATTGTTACAAAAGCATTATCGAGGATACCTCGTTTATCCCGCTGAAAAATCTCGCTAAGCTCTTTTTGAATAAGCTTTGCATATTTCTGTTGTCTGGTCGTGCCGCTCATAACAACAAATATCTCTGATCGCGTAACAATTACCAATGAACCATTGGCAATTATAAAAACCTGCTCTAATTTGTGCATCTTAACCACTTTTCCTTGCTCCACTATTTTCGAATCAACGATCCGTACCGTTTATTTGGTTTGCTGGCTCTCTTCCTGCTCATCCATCTTCCGATGCTAATTGATTCTCCGGATATAACTTATCCTGAATTAAAGAGTTTTGTCGTAGGAGAAAAGGTCCATGAAGGGAAGGTCTTGTACCTTGAACTGGTAGATTCCACGGCTCCTCTGGCCGGCTGGTTTGACGGATTGATGGATATACTGTTTGGCCGTTCAGTGCTCGGTCGCCGCCTTCTCGCTTTCGTTATAGTTTTCTTACAGGCATCCTATGTAGGAACGGTTTTTGTAAATAAGAAAGTATTTGCGGAAACCACTTATGTTCCATCGCTGATCTTTATCATTTTAGGTTCCTATTCTTTTGACATGCTCTCATTGACACCTGAATTAATCGGTTCAGGTTTTCTGCTGCCTGCCCTGAATAATTTGTTTAAAGAGATCGAATTCCGTGAACAACGCAACGAATCCATCTTTAACCTTGGTCTCTACATTAGTCTTGCTTCACTTTTTGCCTTTTCATTCACCGTTTTTTTGTTTGGGACGCTTATTACGTTGATTATTTTCACGCGCAGCAGCCCGCGTAAATATTTACTCCTGGTCTTCGGCTTCCTGCTCCCCCATATTCTGCTCATGAGCTGTTATTATCTCATGGATGGGATTGCGTCGTTGTGGCAGTACTTCTACCTGCCAAATTTTAGCATTCGATCTGACCAATACATTTCGAATTCCAGTTTGTTGGTGCTTTGCGCGTTGCCCTTATTCTTCCTGGTTATGTCCTTCGTAATGATGACCCGGGAAGCTCGCTTTTCGAAATATCAAACACAGCTTGTTCAAGCGATGTTTTTCTGGATGATCTTTTCTTTTCTTCAAGTACTGTATGCTAAAGATTTGCGACCTCAAAATTTGATTACAATTATTCCCAGTCTTTCTTTCTTTATCACCCATTTCCTGCTATTGATTCGTCGAAAAAGGTTTGCTGAAATGTATATATGGCTTCTTTTAGTGGGAACTATTTCAATTGGTTATGCTAGCCGTTATAACCTGCTGGAAAGCATAGATTATCAACGGCTTCTGGTGCCAAATCCAGCATCAGCAAATGACAAAAAACGAATACTGGTGTTAGATGATGACTGGAGTATTTACAGGCAGCATCGCCTGGCCTCACCTTTCCTGAATTGGGATCTATCAGCAGAAATATTTTCTCACCCGGAATACTACGAGAACATCCTGCGGGTATATGAAGGCCTGGAAGCTGATCCCCCGGATGTAATTAGAGATAAGCATGATCTGATGAAGCCATTCCTGGACCGCATGCCAGAACTCAAAAAAAAGTACTATCGAGAAGGGATCTATTACAACAAAAGGAGTGTCAGCAACTGATTTTGCCCACCCGCACTGCGTGCCTCCCGCCTTCAAAAGCTGCGTGCAGGAAATTTTCAAGTATCTTTTCTGCCAAATCCAGGCTTATAAAGCGTGCAGGCAGACATACAATATTCGCATCATTGTGATTCCTGGCAAGCCTGGCTAACTCCTCATTCCAGCAAATCGCCGCGCGTATCCCCTTGTGTTTGTTGGCTGTGATGGCAACGCCATTGGCACTGCCGCAAACCAATACTCCCAACGCAAACTCCCCACTTTCAACTGCCTCGGAAACAGGATGCGCGAAGTCTGCATAGTCAGAGGATTCGGCGTCGTAAGTACCAAAATCTTTGCTTTCATATATATGCGCATCAAGCCATTTTTTGAGTACTTCTTTGTACTCAAATCCTGCATGATCACTCCCAATTGCTATTTTCATGGTAATTTCTCTGCTTCTTCTCTGCGCAACTCCTCAGCTTCTTCTTTAGCCATTCCCTTCGCAACGAATGCCGATATCAAGATACTGATTTCAAAAAGTAGATACAATGGAATTGAAATCAGTCCCTGGCTGAGGGGGTCCGGTGGTGTGAGGATCGCAGCCACAATGAGGATAACAACGATCGAGTGTTTTCTGTATTCACGAAGAAACTTAGGCGTTACGATTCCGACCTTAGTCAAGAAATAGATAACCACAGGCAGCTGGAAAAGCAACCCTGCGCCGAACACCAGCATTACTACCGTCGAGACATAGGATGTAATATCAAATTCATTGACAACCATATCACTAATGCTGTAATTCGCCAGAAAGTAGACCATCCAGGGAGCAATGATATAATATCCAAACATAACACCCAGGAAAAACAAAAAGGAAATCGCCGCAACGGCTCCTCTAGAGTACTTCCTTTCTTTGACCTGAAGGCCTGGTTTGACAAAGCGCCACAATTCCCAGGCTACGTAAGGAAAAGAAACTATGAATCCTATAATGAAGGAAGACATGACGTGCATAGAAAACTGCCCGGTCATATTTCTGCTTTGCACTTTAAAAGGAATATCCGTAATGCATAGTCCCTCATAGTGGAGAAAGTCTCCGAGCTTACAAAGAAACTTGAACGTTGGAAAATCCGTTCTTGCTGGGGCAAAAACGATGTTCTGAAAAATCCATTTGGCACTGATAAATGCACCAATTGTGAACACTACTACTGCTGCAAATGACCGGATAAGGTGCCAGCGTAACTCTTCCAGGTGATCCAGGAAACTCATTTCTTTCTCTTCAGTCGACGCTTGATCCAGTGGCATGATAGTGATTCAATTAATTTCGTTCATTTAACCCTCATTCTACTCAGAAGAGATGGGGTCTGTTTTACAAAGTAGCGTTCAATAGAGCGGAAATTTCAACATAAACCTATTCACCTTGCGTTTTATCGCTTTGAGATGTCTAGTGTCGTCGGGCTTCTGAAGCGCTTCGTCAATAAAGTCAACAACTCTGATGATGTCTTTTTCCTTCAATCCACGGGTGGTAATTGCCGGTGTGCCAATCCGCATCCCTGAAGTTACCATCGGTGACTGGGTATCGAACGGGACCATGTTTTTGTTTATCGTAATATCCGCCTGTATTAGACCTTCTTCCGCCTGCTTACCCGTTAATTTTTTTGATCGAAGGTCAATAAGCATAAGATGATTATCCGTACCCCCTGAGATTATTTTATAACCTTTGTCAACGAATGCCTGTGCCATGGCCTTTGCATTTCTGGAAACCTGAATAATGTACTCCATATACGCTTCCGACAGGGCTTCGTGAAACGAAACCGCTTTCGCTGCTATAACATGTTCAAGCGGACCTCCTTGCGTGCCCGGAAATACACCTGAGTCAAGTATCGAGGTTATTTTTCTTAATTCACCCTTCGGAGTTTTTAATCCCCAAGGATTATCAAAATTTTTACCCACCAGAATCATACCCCCACGTGGCCCTCGAAGTGTTTTGTGCGTCGTGGTAGTCACAATATGGCAATTCTCCATAGGGTCTGCCAATAATCCGCGTGCAATTAGCCCGGCCGGGTGAGATATATCTGCTAACAAGAGCGCGCCTACACTATCTGCTGCCTCTCTTAATTTTTTATAATCCCAATCTCGGCTATAGGCTGAAGCCCCGCAAATAATCATTTTTGGTTTTTCGCGCTGGGCTGTGCGAATCACCTTGTCAAAATCAATCAATCCACTTTCCTCTTCTACCCCATAAAAAGAGGGCTGGTACAGTTTGCCTGAAAAGTTAACCGGTGAACCGTGTGTCAGATGACCACCATGTGACAAGTCAAATCCGAGAATCTTATCACCAGGTTTTAAACAGGCTAACATCACTGCTGCATTTGCTTGAGCGCCGGAGTGTGGTTGAACATTAGCCCATTCTGCACCAAAAAGTTCTTTTGCACGATCAATCGCAAGTTTTTCTACTTCATCCACCACCTCGCAGCCTCCGTAGTACCGTTTGCCCGGCAAGCCCTCGGCATACTTGTTGGTAAGCACCGAGCCCTGCGCCTTCATTACCTGCAGGGAAGTAAAGTTCTCTGAAGCAATAAGCTCTATCCCGCCCTCCTGACGCTGTTTTTCCTTCGCTATGAGATCGAAAATTTCTTTGTCGCGTTTCATTTATTCGACTGATGTTTTAAAGAGGATCAAAAATAAGCGTGCGCGCTGAGAACGCAAATTTGTTTTCGCTTATTCCTGTCTTTTTAAGAAGAATTAAGAAAGGCTGATGCGCGACACATCAGCTCATTTCAAAACTATTTTAATCGCAATGCTGTCACTTGCACAATTATTTTCTGCACCCTGGGCGGGTCTGCAAACAGTCTGTCATTCCAACCGCTTATGCAGTTAATCCGGAACATACACCTAATATCATTTTCATCCACTGAGCTCGGGAAACCCATTGGCATGCAGAAACGAAGAAAAGAGTATGAAGTGATTTTTTCTGACCTTGACCGTCAATTGTCCTTTCCTGAGTGCCTTGGCAAGACAATAGGAAACAGTGTCCTATTCCTATGTATCACCAGGACCCGCTGCTGCCGCCACCACCAAAGCTGCCGCCACCACCAGAAAACCCTCCAGAACTGCCTGATGTTGACCCCCCGGACCAACCAGAACCAGAAGACCATCCTGTACCACTTCTGCCCTTGCTATTACCCATCTTTTTGGCCATCCGTCTGCCCCATGCCGATCTGCTAAGTATAAGTTTTAGTACTGGAAACCCGATGACATATGCGCCCAGGGCCTTGAGGCCGCCGTCAACACCGAGGACAACCATTGGAAAAGCAGCATAGAAGGGTATAAGAAAAGCATACAGAAACCAGCCGCCGCAACCCGGTACAAATAAACCGATGAAAGTGAAGATACCCAATATACCAAAAATGAACAATCCTATGAGTAAACGCTCCTTGACTCCCAGCGCCTCAAACAGATCTTCATCAACCCCATCCGCACTGTATTCGCCTCCTATGGCATCCATAATGGCCTGCACACCGGATGAAACGCCGGTATCATAGTCATCCTTACGAAAATCCGGCGCTAATTCGTTCCGAATTATTCTGCTGCATAGGGCGTCCGTTAAAACTCCTTCTAATCCATATCCTGTTTCAATGCGTATTTTATGGTCCTCTACAGCGATTAAAAGAAGCACCCCATTGTCCTTATCCTTTTGTCCCAGTTTCCACTTCTCAGCTACACGCAATGAGTAATCTTCCAAGGACTCTCCGTCTAACGAAGTGACGATAAGTATGGCAATTTGGTTTGACGTTGAGTCTTCGTATTCGCTCAGCTTTGTTTCCAGCGCATCAATAGTCTGCTGTGAGAGCACCTTGGCCTCATCATGAACATGCAGACCCCAAAGTTCGGGTAATGGCTTTTGGGCAGCGGCCGCATGCGTTACAATGCAAAACAACAGGAATAGAAACAAACTGGTGCTTAGCCATGGACTTAGAAATCCGTTGGCAAACCAGGAACTTCTTATCTTCTGGATTTTCCCTAAATCATGCATGATGCGTGTTATTCTGTTACATTTCATTCATTTGGCATACATTTTTTTACCATGAATTGCTCGAACCGCCGCCACCAAAACCGCCACCACCGCCAAAATCGCTGCCGGACCCCCATGATCCTCCATTGCCGCCAAACCCTCCCAATGGACCAACCCATCCGCTACCCGACGACCAGTACCCACCGCCACCCCGACCACCTCTTCCCCTTCTTGAGGCGATGATGATGATAATGATCAGGATCAGGATTGTTGCTATTGGTGAACGTCGGGATGACCTCCTCGCCACAGGAGGATCATCATTCCTATACTCTCCCCGAATTGCCTGAATGATAGCGATGACTCCTGCTTTCACACCATCATCATAATTTCCTTCGCGAAAGAATGGTGCGATTTCGTTTCTGTTTATCCGGCTAGACACGGCATCTGTCAGAATCCCTTCCAGCCCCGAACCGACTTCAATACGAAGCTGGCGGTCATTAATAGCGATTAGCAACAATACACCATTGTCCTTGCTTTCTTGCCCCAGCCCCCATTTCTCAGCGACACGCAACGAAAAATCTTCTATGGATTCCCCGTCTAAGGACGGAATTATCAACACCGCAATTTGATTGCTTGTGGAGTCCCGCTCTGCTTTTAATGTTGATTCCAGGATCGATTTTGTAGGTGCCGAGAGAATCCCTGCATTATCGTGTACCCAAGTTCCTCCATGCGACGGAATATCAAGTTGACCAAACGCGAAGGATGAAATGAATAATATGAACGGAACCAATGAAGATTTCATGAAAGCGATTGGACTGGTTCTATATGCATTTGATGTTTTCGGGAAATCAATTTATTCTAAGGTCATCGCGAAGCTCGTTCACATCGTCATCGCTTTTACGAAATCCCTTTTCCAGTAGTAATTCCCCACATCGTTTTATCCCTCCTTCCAAACCCTCCACGATTCTCCTGGCTCTTATTTCTTTAACGATGTCGGATACAATACTATCCCATTGCTTCTGATCTACAACCTTACTGATACCGCGATCCGCCATCACGATCACTTCATGCTCAAAAAAAGAGACAAAAATCATAATACCTGTACGATGCCTTGTGTTAAAGACTTCTTCCTCCAAAAAAGCATTTTCTGCTCGCTGTCTTGTGGCATTATCCAGATACACTTGATCCAATAGCAATCTCTTAAGACCATCCGAAAAATTCGGTACGATCGCCCCCAGTGCCCCACCCAGTGCAACTACAATAAATATGAATACAGGATCGTAGAACAGGGTATTGCTGGCATCTGAAATAATGTATCGATCAAGCAATATAATTATCATGAATGTAAGAGAAGCCGCGATCAGGCTTCCCTTGTAATTCGCAATCAAATACCGACCGCTGCGCTCAACGATAACCGGCACAATCTCTCCTGAAATTGTATTTTCAGCTTCTTTGACTGCAACCTTAATGCGCTGAAGGTCTGCATCACTAAATCTTTCTTTGATGTTCATTAAATTATCTACTTTAGGCTGAACGCTGTGCTGCCGCTCATGCTTGATGATGCGGCATTTTTGGTGAAGATACTTACATCTGTATCAAAACAGATGTTACTTGTATGCCAATTTTCCATCGCATACCTTTTGAAAACAAATTTCGGCATAGGGTTAATTAATATTGAATTCGTTCTAACGTCTTATTCGACCATGTGCTTTGCAATTTCCCTTAAGTAAAGTTGAATAGTGTTTTCCAGGCCATAATAGATCGCGTCACAGATGAGTGCATGTCCTATCGAAACTTCCTCGAGGTAAGGAATGCTCTTCACAAGAAACCCAAGGTTATTAAGATCAAGGTCGTGACCCGCGTTAATGCCAAGTCCGGCAGTGTGCGCTATGGTCGCGCTCTCTATATAGGGTTTTACGGCAATCGCCTTGTTCAACAGGTATTCCTGTGCGTATGGTTCTGTGTAAAGCTCAATTCGGTCTGCCCCGATTTTTACCGCACCTTCAACCATCCTGGGCGCAGGATCAACAAAAACCGACACACGAATTCCCATTGATTTTATTTCTGAAATGATGCCTTTCAACAAGCCCGTATGCTTGACAGTATCCCAGCCAGCATTAGAAGTGATCGCATCTGGTCCATCGGGCACGAGGGTAGCTTGCGCCGGCTTTACTTCCCGCAGAATTTTCATATAGCGGTCATCAGGATATCCTTCAACATTGAATTCTGTTCTGATGACGTCTTTTAGGTCAATGACATCATTATATCGTATGTGGCGTTCGTCGGGTCGCGGATGAACTGTTATGCCCTGCGCACCAAATCGCTCACAATCAATGGCGGCTTTAACCACATTTGGATTATTTCCCCCGCGGGCGTTTCGGAGTGTTGCAATTTTATTAATATTGACACTAAGTCTTGTCATAATCTTAAGTCCTTTATAAGATACTTATTTTGGATAAATGGTTAACTAATGGAGATAAAAAATCGTTTCGATATTTTAACAACACAACAAAATATTTTATGAGTTTAAAGCAACAAATTGATAGTGATATTAAAAAGGCTATGCTTGCTCAAAAAAAGGAGGAGCTTGAAGCGTTACGCAGCATCAAATCGCTTATCCTGCTGGCTGAAACCGACAAGAACTCGAAGGGAGAAATTACGTCTGATACCGAGAATAAACTACTTATGAAGGCCGCTAAGCAGCGAAAAGAGTCTGCTGATATTTTTCAGCAGCAAAACCGTACTGATCTGGCAGAAAAGGAGCTTTTTCAATTAGGGGTCATTAGCCGATATTTGCCGAAGCAGCTTTCTGAGGCAGAAATCGAACGTGAATTGAAAACTATAATTCAACAGTTAGATGCCAAAGGCCCGCAAGACATGGGAAAGGTAATGGGATCTGCCACTAAGGCTCTTGCTGGCCAGGCAGATGGCAGAGTAATTTCTGAACTAGTAAAAAAACTTCTCTCCGCTTGAGTGGGATAGACATTGCATTGTCGCTTTTGCTTGTTCTGGGAGCGTACCACGGCTACAAAGCAGGTTTTCTGCTGGAGCTATTTTCCCTGGTAGCTGTCATAATTGGTATTCTGGGTGGTTTCAAATTGATGGGCCTTGTGATGGTTTTACTTGCCAATAAATTTGAAGTTGACGAAAAGGTTCTGCCCTATGTCGCATTTGGTGTTGTTTTCCTCTTGATCGTTGTGGCGGTGAATCTACTGGGCAAGCTAGTGAAGGCATCCATAGACAAATCATTTTTGGGGGGGTTCGATAGCGCTTTTGGCGCCTTGGTTGGGTTCCTGAAGACGACCTTCATGTTAAGTATTGTTTTGTGGATTGTCGATTCGCTGAAATTCAAGCTGCTCTCCCAGTGGACCGAGGGTTCGTGGCTTTATCCAAGTGTAGCAGGTTTTGCCCCTAAACTTACGGAGTGGATTAGCGGACTATTACCAATTTTCAAGGATGTTTTTTGACTGAGTCAACGTTAAAAAATTTTCTTTCTCATCTATTTTTTTCTTTACTTATCCCCGATAATAAGGAATATGGCACTAGCAATTAAGGAAAAGAGTGGGTTTCGCTACGTAGAGGAAGGCGCTGGTCCTGTTTTACTTTTATTGCACGGACTATTTGGCGCCTTAAGCAATTGGGAAGGTGTGGTGGATCGATTCTCAAAAAAGTATCGTGTAATTATTCCGATGTTGCCAATTTACGAGATGCCCATTCGAGAAGCAGGACTAGACGGCTTGCGGAAATTTCTGGAAGACTTCGTGGCATTAAGAAATCTCGATGATATGATTTTGATTGGCAATAGTCTGGGGGGACATATTGCACTAATTTATACATTGAATAACGCATCAAAAGTAAAGAAACTAATACTAACGGGTAGTTCCGGCTTATTTGAAGATTCCATGGGTGGATCCTATCCGAAAAGAGGCAACTATCAATACATTAAAGAGCGTGTTTCATACACATTTTATGATCCGGAAGTGGCAACCAAGGAATTGATTGACGAGGTATTTGAAATAACCAACAACATTCCCAAATGCTTGCGGATTGTTGCGATTGCCAAGTCGGCACAGCGTAACAATTTGGCAGAACAAATTCCCAATATTACCATCCCAACTTTGTTAGTGTGGGGATTGAATGACACCATTACGCCGCCAATCGTTGCACATGAGTTCAATAGGCTCATTCCAAATTCGGTCTTAAAATTTATTGATAACTGTTGTCATGCTCCTATGATGGAGCATCCTGAAAAGTTTAATGAACTTGTAGAGGCGTTCTTGAGTTAATTAGTTATTGAAATTGATTTGTACACAATAAAAACTGGTAATGATCGCGGAAGATTTAATAAATCACATGATTCCACCACTGAAGGGGACCGATGATGCCCACAAGGCGATTGTGTGGATGGAAGAGTTCCGCTGCAATTATATGCCTGTCGTTGATAATGGCAGGTTGTTGGGATTTATCTCTGAAGAAATCATTCTGGAAACGAATGAAATAGAAAAATCAGTAAAGGATTTTTCACTTGTTGGTCAAAATTGCTACGTCCAATTAGATACCCATTTCTATGACATACTCAAAGTAGCCGCTGAGAATAAACTTCAGGTAGTCGCGGTACTCAATGAAGATCAAAGTTATTGCGGGCTTATCACTGTACAAGACACGCTTACATCATTTGCGCAAACCGCCGCTGTACAATTGCCAGGTGCAATCTTGGTCCTTTCAATGAATCATGCCGACTATTCATTGTCGGCGATAAGCAGATTAGTTGAAGAAAATCATGCCAAGATACTGAGCAGTATTGTTAAGGAGGACCCATTAGATCCTTCAAAACTCAGGTTGACATTGAAGATAAATCAAATCGATTTATTGCGAATCGTCGCAACGTTAGAACGTTTTGGATACAAAGTCATTGGTCGATACCAAGACACTAAGCCAGAAGGCGATGGCAAAGAACGCATTGATATGCTGTTGCGCTACCTGGACATTTAATTATTTCTCCCCTTTGTCCATTCCTGTCTCATTCCTATCTTTATAGAGTTTCGGAAAAACTTGCTGTACCGCAACTAAAAATACTACTTCATGAGAATTGCAGTACATGGGAAAGAATTCAACCGGGAGTCGGCACCATTTGTGGCGCATATTTTCGAAATCCTTGCACGATACAATGTTGAGCTCAAGGTCTCCTCCAAATTCAGCCGATACCTCAAACCACCCTTGATCAATTCAGCGTTTCAAATCTTTCACACTGGTGCAGAACTTAATGACGTTCAACTTTTCCTAAGCATCGGAGGTGATGGAACACTACTGGAGTCTGTTACACTTATCGGAAGATCTGAAATCCCAATCATGGGTATTAACACTGGTCGTTTGGGTTTCTTGGCTACTATAAGCAGAGAAGATACAGAAAAAGCAATTCAGAATCTGCTCGAAGGCTCTTTCACGCTTGACAAAAGGGGCCTGCTAAAACTGGAAACGAGCACAGGAATATTTGGCGACCTCAATTTCGCGCTAAATGATTTCACTGTAGTAAAAAAGGATTCTTCGGCTATGATTACCATCAATGCATACATAGACGGAGAGTTCTTAAACGCATACTGGGCTGACGGCATAATCGTGTCTACACCAACAGGTTCAACGGGTTACTCGTTGAGTTGCGGAGGTCCCTTAATTTTTCCACGCTCGAGGAACTTTGTAATTACCCCTGTAAGTCCGCATAATCTTACGGTACGCCCTATTGTTGTATCTGATAGCGCTGTAATAACATTTCAGGTGGAGGGTAGAAGTAAACGATTTCTGGTATCACTGGATTCACGCATGTCTTCCGTTGACTCTTCCGTAAAATTGGAAATAAGAAAAGCTGATTTCAATGTTCACCTGGTGCAATTAGAGAGCAACCACTACTTCAAAACACTCCGGCAGAAGTTGAATTGGGGCCTTGACGTTAGGAATTGATTTTTTGTTAGTTTTGTAGTCATTGACTGAAAACTTTATTCAAACACGATGAGAAAGCTTCTTATCCCAGTGCTAGCTGTTTTCCTGCTATCCTTTTTCCCTGATGCACACGGGCAGATGAGCCGCAGGAGTATCAAAAAGAACAACAAGCGCATATTTACTTACAGGGGAAAGGCAAGTTGGTTTGGGAAGGAAAAGCAGTATGATATGATAAGTATCTCAGCAAGCGCTTTAAACTATTTTGGGGACCTTTCTCCGCGCCCAGGACTATTCAGTACCGACATTTCATTTACGAGGCCTGCCGTTAGTCTTTCATACGGTCACAGATTCGGTCCGCGTTATACAATCACAGGATCGTTCATGTATGGTACGCTTAAGGGGTCTGACAGTCAATCAGCAGATCAAGGTGACACAAACAATGGAATATTTCGCTATCAGCGCAACCTGTCTTTCCGAAATCGGATCAAAGAACTCTCCGTTATTGCCAGTTTTGATTTATTCGAAAATTCCGCCACATACATAAGTCGCGCGGAGTGGACACCATATCTTTTTCTTGGCGCTGCAGCACTTCTGCATAATCCTCAGGGATTGGCTCCAGCCACTGACCTTAATGGAAACCCGCTTCAGGAGGGGGAACAATGGGTTGATCTTCAGCCACTGGGAACGGAAGGACAGTATGCGGCATTGCAGGATGGCGATGCTAACCAGGGTGCTACTCCCTATAAAAAACTTGTGCTTGCCATACCAATGGGTATAGGTGTGCGTTTTAGACTAAATGAAGTTTTCGATTTCGCCGCTGAATTTGGCTTTAGGTATGTTTTTACGGATTATTTAGATGATGTGAGCAAGAATTATGTCGACCTGGGAGTATTCTCCACTGATGAACTTGCCAAGGCCATGTCATATCGGACTTCGGAAGTTGCATCGCCGACAAGTAGCTATGTTGGCCGTGATGGAAATACGTATAATGTGGTCTATGGGTACGGCAGTGAATTTCCTAGCAATATTCGCGGCAACAAAGATAATCGCGACATCTACATGGTCACAACCTTAAAACTCTCATACATTCTTGGTAAATCATTCCGTAAGGCCAAATTCCGGTAATGGGTACTATCCATAAGAAATTCACAATCTCCTCGATGTTACTGTTGTGCTCCTGTAGCTTCGGATTGGCGCAGCGTTCCGAAGTTGGTTTCGGTATTGGAACATTTAACTATACCGGGGATCTCGTCCGAACGTATAATTTCAAGTATTCAAAACCTGCAGCAACGTTTTTTTACCGATCCAACCTCAGTAAAGTCGTAAGCCTGCGCACAGCGATTACAGCTGGAAAAATTGGGGCAAGCGAAAAACCCTTTGATGCATTTTCAACCCTGCGAAATGCCTCCTTTGATCTATTTTTGATTGAGGCATCGTTGGCAATGGAGTACCACTTTTTGAACTGGAGAGAAACCAAAAGGTTTGTGCGGTTCACGCCCTATCTTTTTGGTGGCATTGGTCTGTTTGGAATTTCGGGGGATGTTCAAAAAAATGCGGAGTATAGCAATGTACAGGTATCTATTCCTTTCGGTTTAGGATTTAAATATGTTTACAATCCAAAATGGTATTTTGCGCTTGAATTTGGCGCCCGCAAGACCTTTTTTGATTATCTAGATAATATATCGGCAGGAGATCCGGTTAATAAAAATTATCAATATGGCAATCCCAATGATAACGACAGCTACTATTTCATTGGTCTGAGCGTTACGCGAACCTTTTATACCATTCCCTGCCCCACCAATCCATATAAGTAATTACCTCCATTAGTTCGCATCCTGGACAACCACCAATAACCAATATCTTTTACTAATTTTGGAACTTTGTGGCATCATACAAGGAACATATCGATTTAAACAATCTGCCTCAGCACATTGCGGTGATTATGGATGGCAATGGGCGCTGGGCAAAGAAAAAGGGTGCTTTGCGCATTTTTGGCCATCGCAACTCGGTGGAAGCAGTTCGCGCGGTTACAGAAGGTGCTGGGGAACTAGGCATCAAGTATTTGACCCTTTATGCATTTTCAACTGAAAACTGGAGCCGTCCGAAAGCTGAAATTGACGGATTAATGGAATTGCTGGTAAATACCTTGAAACAAGAGATACACAGGCTTACAGAGAACCAGGTAAGACTGATTACCATCGGAGAAACTTCTCATTTACCCGGCGATTGTCAGGAAAATTTGGAGTGGGCCGTGGAACAAACCAAAAATAATACTGGTCTTACAGTAGTCCTGGCTCTCAGTTATAGCGGCAGATGGGAAATACTTAACGCTGTTAAATCGCTGGCGATTGAGGTAAAGAAAGGAAATATTAAGCCTGAGGACATAGATGAGAGCCTTTTTGAAAACTATTTGCAGACTTCTGGCATCCCAGATCCGGAGCTGCTCATCCGCACCAGTGGCGAAATGCGCATCAGTAATTTCCTGCTTTGGCAAATAGCTTATACAGAGCTGTATATCACACCCACACTTTGGCCAGACTTTCGAAAAGAGCACCTGTATGAAGCCATCTGGTCCTACCAGCAGCGAGAGCGAAGATTCGGAAAAACAAGCGAACAATTGAATCCGGTAAGTTCATGAAGAGAATTTTATTATTGATTTTGCTTTTAACCGTTACTGCGCAAAGCTGGGCTCAGTTTAGAAGAAGTCGTGCGGAGCGAGCAACTGTCCTTTCCGAGAATAATCTGAATTATACTAATCCGGCTGAGTATACCATTGGCGGAATTGAGGTCACTGGATTAAACATACTAGACAAAAATGCGATGGTGTCGTTAACTGGTTTGAAGGTTGGCGACAAAATCAAGATTCCGGGAGATGCTATCTCCAACGCTATCCGAAGCCTATGGAAGCATGGGCTTGTGGGAGATGTCTCTATTAAGGTGGATAGAATTGAAGAACAAAACGTTTACCTCAACATCGTACTCGCCGAGAGACCACGGTTAACCGGATTCTATTTCGCTGGCATTTCTAAGTCACAGGAAAGTGGATTGAAAGATGAGCTCAAACTTATCCGTGGGAAGATTGTGAACGATGCCATGGTGCGAAATACGGAGTTAGCCGTCAAAAAATATTTTGTAAAAAAAGGGTTCTTAAATACATCGGTAAAAATTCTTCAACAAGAAGATACATTAAACCGGGACGGCATAAAACTCAGAATAACGGTTGATACAAAATCGAAAGTTAAAATCAACAAGATATCCTTTGAAGACAACAAAAGTATAGCCGATAGTAAGCTCAAAAAGAAAATGAAAAAAACGCACGAGCGTCCGCGTTTTTCAATTCACCGTACTTTTATTTCAGAAATCCTGGCCATAAAACCCAAAGAGTTTTTTACCTCCAGCTACAAAGTGAGCCCTACAGAGCTAAAAGAGTTTCTTTATGATAACATCAAGTTGAATATCTTCGCCGGTTCGAAGTTTATTAAAACCGACTATGAGGATGACAAAAAGAAAGTAATCGCATTCTATAACACCCAGGGGTACCGTGATGCCGAAATCCTTACGGATACAATCTATGCATATAATGACAATTCCATAAATATTGATTTCGCCATTAGCGAAGGTCCAAAATATTATTTCCGCGATATCATATGGACCGGTAATTACATATATACAGATAAACAACTCAGTGCTGTACTGGCCATCAGCAAGGGTGACGTTTACAACAAGGAACTGATTGATAAAAAGCTTCAGTTCAATCCGAAAGGCATAGATATTAGCGGTCTCTACATGGATGATGGGTATTTGTTTTTCCGTGTTAACCCTGTTGAAGTTGCCGTTTCTGGAGATTCTATTGACGTTGAAATGCGTATTTTCGAAGGAGAGCAAGCCACTATCAATGAGGTCACCATTTCAGGCAATGATCGCACAAGTGATCATGTTATTCGACGAGAATTGAGCACTGTCCCAGGCCAGAAATTCAGGCGCTCAGATATCATCAGGACACAGCAAAGATTAGGTCAATTAGGATACTTTGCACCGGATAAGATTGGTCAGAATTTAGTGCCCAATCAGGCCAATGGCACAGTTGATATAGAATGGCAGGTAGAGGAGCAATCCAATGATCAGGTTGAACTATCAGGCGGCTGGGGAGGCTATTACGGTTTTGTCGGAACATTGGGATTGACATTTAATAACTTCTCCTTACGAAACATCCCCCATTTGAAAAACTGGCGACCGTTACCGGTAGGTGACGGGCAAAGGCTGTCTTTAAGAATGCAGGCCAACGGGCGTTCTTTTCAGAGTTACAGTTTTTCTTTCACAGAGCCTTGGATGGGAGGTCGCAAGCCACATTCATTTAGCGTTAGTTACGTCCGATCACTTTCACGATATCCTGGCGCCGGTGCAACCAGCTACAACGACTTAAATTCCATGTTGAAAGCAGACAATATCTCAATTGGTCTTGGCAGAATGTTGGAATGGCCGGATAATTATTTTTCGCTGACCAATTCGCTTGGTTATGCTGTTTACTCCCTGCGGAATATTGACTATGGATTAGGATGCTCAAACTGCTCTTCAAATGCCATAACATTCAATACGACGATTTCCCGAAACAGCGTCGACAATCAGATGTATCCGTCTCAGGGTTCAACGATATCATTGAGTATTGCCTTAACACCTCCCTACTCATCCTTCAATAATCTCGATTATGAAACGGCGACCGCGGAGCAGAAAAATAAATGGCAGGAATACCACAAGTGGATGTTTGATGCAAAGTATTATCTTCCTTTAGACAACAAGAAGAAGCTCGTATTGGAAGCCAAAGTGCACTTTGGATTTATCGGCGCATATAACTTTGAGAAAACCGGAATTGGACCGTTCGAGCGTTTTGTTCTAGGCGGCAGTGGCTTGGCTGGCGGTTTTAACTCCTTTGTACTTGGAAAAGAAATCATCGGACTTCGTGGTTATCAGGATAACCAGATAACACCGCCAAAGTATGTTGCCGGGAACAGCCAGTCGCAGCAAGGCGGAGTAGCATACGAGAAACTTGGGCTCGAATTAAGATACCCGGTAACAACGGGCAGTGCGGCCACCATTTATGGCCTCATTTTTACGGAAGCAGGCAACAATTGGGGTACTTACGCGGACTTTAATCCGTTTAAGATGTACAAATCTGCCGGCGTCGGAGCCCGGATATTTATGCCTGCATTCGGCCTGATTGGCTTGAACTGGGCCTATGGATTTGATAGGGTTCCCCTTGGTAGTAATAGGGATGTTAGCGGCTCCCAATTCCACTTTACCATAGGTCAGCAAATCAGATAAGTATGCGTCCTTGTATTATTACAATATTTTTTCTCATTTTCGGCCTGAATTTTGTCTATGCTCAGCGGTTCGGGTACATAGATACTGACTTTATACTAAATAAGATGCCTGAATATAGTAAGGCACAGGACGAGATAAATCAGCTTTCTGAAGCCTGGGAGAAGGAAATACAAGAGAATAAGAAGAAAATTGATGGTATGTATAGCTCCCTACAGGCAGAACTGGTGCTGCTTACAGAGGAAATGAAGAAAGAGCGAAGTGAGGCAATTCAAAAGAAGGAAACAGAATTAAAAGAATATCAGAAAAAGATTTTTGGGTTTGGCGGACTGTTTTTTCTAAAGAAACAAGAACTGATAAAGCCAATCCAGGATAAAGTTTGGGATGCCGTGGACAAAGTATGTAAAGAGAATAACTTGGCAATTATGTTCGATAAGGCTGGAGAATTGGTGATGATTTACACAGACCCCAGATACGATTATACTGATTTTGTGTTAGACCAACTGGGTTTCGGTGACCCTAATGATAAAATAAAAAACTAAATTGAATTATTGTGATGAGAAAACTCGTTTTACTTTTGGCGTTGGGATTTGGAACCCTTTTATCCCATGCACAAACTGCATCAACAAAGATTGGCTATGCAGATGTTGACTACATTTTTAGCCAGCTCCCTGAAGCCAAGCAAATAGATACAGAACTAAAATCTACCCAGACGCAACTCAAGAATCAAATTGACACCAAATATGCGGATTTTCAAAAGAAGCTCGCGGACTACCAGGCTAACCTGAACACTATGTTGGACGCAGTCCGCCAAAATACAGAACGTGAGCTTCAGCAAATGCAGCAAAATATTGAAAAACTGCAGCAGGATGCCCAAACTACAATACAGGCTAAACAAACCCAGCTCATGGATCCGGTATACAAAAAGGTCGGGAAGGGAATTGAAGAAGTTGCAAAGGAAAATGGGTTTTCCTTCATACTCAACCAACAAATTGGTGGACTTGATGTCATTTTATATGGAGATGAGAAAATGGATATTTCTGATCTTGTATTGAAAAAGTTAGGTGTCACGCCTAAGCCGATTACACCAACGACAGAAGCGAAATAAGAATTTTCTTAAGGAAATATTTAAACCCTTCTGTGTTTCAGAAGGGTTTTTCTTTTTGCAGATTTCTTGTCTGATCGGGTAACCCTAATTTTGGATATGATTAAACCAAATTCGCTGCAAACTGGAGATACTGTTGGCATTGTAGCAACAGGCAGAAAGGTATATCCGCAAGATGTTCGCGCCGCCGAACGGCAATTCATATCCTGGGGAATTAATGTTGTACTGGCACCTCACCTCTTTGGCGACGAGCATCACTACCTTGCTGCATCAGATGATCACCGAAAACAGGATTTTCAGTCCATG
The DNA here is from genome assembly GCA_029858965.1 of Cyclobacteriaceae bacterium. Classification (GTDB taxonomy): domain Bacteria; phylum Bacteroidota; class Bacteroidia; order Cytophagales; family Cyclobacteriaceae; genus Chryseolinea. Next base: position 11,987 of record JAOUDZ010000007.1, on the reverse strand, counting down.
CTCGATGACAAGAATATTAAGGCGATTATTTGTGCGCGTGGCGGATACGGAACAACACGAATTTTGGATCAGTTGGTTTTTTCTGACTTTATGCAAAACCCGAAATGGATCGTGGGTTTCAGTGACATTACTGCCCTTCATCTTAAACTTTTCCAATTAGGCGTTGAAAGCATCCACGCTACTATGCCAGTGCTTTTCGAACTACCAGCATCCCACGGCTCCGTAGAAAGCTTAAAGCGGATTTTGTTGGGCGAGGAAAACGTTATCCGTGCTGAACCAAATTCTAACAATATTCAGGGCAAGTCAACAGGCAGAGTTGTTGGTGGAAACCTTTCGCTGATAGTAGACTCACTGGCCACTTTGAGTGAGCCTGACCTGGCAGAAACAATTTTGATCGCAGAAGAAATAGATGAGCGACTCTATAAAATAGACCGCATGTTCACTCAACTGAAACGTGCAGGTAAACTGGACAAACTTTCCGGCTTGGTGGTAGGCCACATGACCGACATTAAAGACACAACGCCTGGTTTTGGCGAGACCCTTGAAGAAATAATTCTCAGTAAAGTGAAAACGTTTGATTACCCCGTTGCTTTTAACTTCCCAATAGGTCATGAAAATCCAAATCTTGCCTGGAAGCATGGCTCGATCATGGCGCTAACGGTTGGGGCAAAAGGATGCAGCCTTGAATCCATCCTGCGCTAATAATTAAAGAAACTTGTGGTGTTAGCATTGACAAAACGACATCGAAATTGATTTCGCAGCAAGATATGCAGTTGTCCACGCTGCTTGAAAATTGAATCCTCCGGTCTCGCCATCAATGTTGAGCACTTCGCCTGCGAAATATAGATCTTCGATAAGTTTACTTTCCATAGTTTCAGAATCTATTTCTGTTAAGGAAACACCACCGCACGTCACAAACTCTTCCTTGAAAGTGGTTTTACCACTAATGTGAAAAGGGCATCTTATCAGATACTCCAGAAGTCTGTTAAGATTTCGTTGTGGTAGCTCTCCCCACACTTTTGATTCTTCAATACCCGAAAGTTCGCATAACCTTTGCCACAATCTCTGGGGAAGAAAAAAACCAGGATTGTTTATGATCTTCTGTTTTGCCTTATCTTTTTTATATGTGCGTAACGCAGCGCTGGACTCCTCCTCCTTTGCAGCCCCAATCCAACTTACAATAACATCAAAATGATAGTTAACCTGGTGTAAATACTCAGCAGCCCATGCAGAAAGCTTAATGACGGCAGGGCCACTCAATCCCCAATGGGTTATCAAAACGGGGCCTCGCTGCACAAATTTTGTCCCTGTAATTTTGACCTCACCGTGAGGGACAGAAATACCCATTAAATCCGTGAACTTTCTGTCTTTGTCATTAAATGTAAAGAGAGAAGGTACTGGCTTTACAATTGAATGTCCTAACTCTGCAATCCACTCATACGCTTTTTGGTGGCTATTTCCACCTGCAGCAACTAAAATCTTCTTGGCTTCATACGTTTCTCCTGCTTGTGTACTGATCCTAAACTGCCTGTTTATTTTCTCAATGTTAGTCACACCTCTGTTTACTTGTATCTCTATATTCAGTCGGTTGGCCTCCTGCAAAAAGCAATCGATGATTGTCTGGGAATTGTCTGTAACCGGAAACATTCTGCCGTCGTTTTCTGTCTTCAGCATCACCCCCTTAGATGCAAACCACGTAGTGACATTCTTTGTATCATATAATTTGAAGAGTGCTTTCAATGATCTCGCACCCCGTGGGTAGTGCCGGGCCAGTTCAAATGGATTTGAACAATTGTGCGTAACATTACATCGACCACCTCCGGATATCCTTACTTTGGAAAGCAGTTTGGGAGACTTCTCCAGTATTAGAATTTTTAGGTGTGGGTTTAGTGATGCCGTTTGTATTGCCCCAAAGAAACCGGCAGCTCCTCCTCCAATTACTATCAAATCCCAATTCATCCTTAGTACAGTAATAAAAGCATGTGAAATAAATAAGTCAATGGCCGGTTCATCGAATCATGTGTGCCTGCCTACTTTAAAAAACCCTGCATTGAAAGAATGCTTGTATGCAGCCCGCGGGAATTAATTCCGCTATTCTTTCAAATTCATAATTACTTTTCATATTTGTGGCCAATGGATTTCATTCAAAATTACTGGATTTATGGGCTTGGCTTTTTCGCACAGTCACTTTTCGGAGCCCGCCTGATAGTCCAGTGGTTTCATTCTGAGAGACAAGGTAAGGTTGTTTCACCAACTATTTTCTGGCAGCTTAGCTTAGTTGCATCCTTTTTGTTCCTGGTTTATGGAGTATTGCGTGATGACTTTGTTATTATTCTTGGGCAGACCCTTTCCTATTTCATCTACATCCGAAATCTTCAGCTGAAAAATGAATGGAGAAAAATTAACGTGGCCCTTCGTGTTTTGCTTTTTGTCCTACCCGCATTTGCGTTTGGCTGGATAATTTTTGGCACTAATCACAACATGGTAGCCATTTTATCCCAGACCGATTTTTCGCATCCCATATTGATTTTGGGAGCGATCGGTCAACTTATGCTAAACTTTCGATTTATCTACCAGTGGTACTATTCTGAGAAAAATAATGCCTCCGTTCTCCCATTGGGGTTTTGGGTTATAAGCACTGTTGGTTCAGTCCTTATATTGATTTATGCATTCTACAAGGTAGACCCAGTTCTGTTGGCTGCACAGGGTATGGGTATATTTGTGTACGTGAGAAATGTCCACATTTACTTTAAATCGCATAGAACCGTATAAATATTTTATTAAAAAGTTTTGTTTGCAGATCTACTTTCCGCGGATGTTCAGGCATTCATTCGAGCGCATGAACTTGACGACACAAACCAGCTTATCCTGAAGCGTAGCAACTTTCATGGAGTAACCATGCCTTTGATTGCAGAGCAGATCATTGGCCGAAGAAAGTCAAAAGATAAACTTCCAACATTTTATGAGGCTGACAACCTGGTATTTCCACACGGCCTAAACCTCGAACAATGTTCTTCTGAGCAAACAGCCATGTTCAAAAGTAAATCTGCACTAGGAGTGGATAACCCAGCTGCAAGACTAGCTGACCTAACGGGTGGATTTGGTGTTGATTCTTTTTTTTTCAGCAAGACTTTCAAGGAGGTGCTTTTTGTTGAGCCCGATACCTATCTTCTTGAGATCGCCAGGCATAACCACCAGCAACTTGGCGTTGACAACATTAACTATTACAATGAAACTGCTCAGTCTTTCTTGTCTTCGTTTAAACTGTCTTTTGATTATGTCTTCATAGATCCATCAAGAAGGGTTACCGGAAATAGAAAGGTATTCTCATTCTCAGATTGCGAACCAGATCTGGTGAACTTGCTGCCACAAATCTTTGAAAGGTCCGAGCGACTGCTTATCAAGGCATCCCCACTGCTTGATCTCCAACGTGGACTTGACGACCTGCAATTTGTGAAACGCATTTTTGTGATTTCAGTCCAAAACGAGTGTAAGGAGCTTCTATTCTTGTGTGAACGGAACTTTGCTGATGAACCCCGTATTGAAGCCGTAAATATTCTTAAAGACAACAGCACTGTTTCGCTGGTTTTCAAACGTTCAGAAGAAAGAGCAACAGAAACCAAATTCTCAGAACCGCTTACTTATCTATATGAACCCAATGCCGCTATTTTAAAGGCCGGCGCGTTCAAGGTCACGAGTGAGAGATTCAACGTTGCTAAGCTGCATCCGAGTACCCACCTTTATACATCCCATGAATTGCTCAGGGATTTTCCAGGAAACGTATTCCACATTGTGGCACATGTTAAGCCTGATTTCAAAACGCTAAAGGCATTCTTTCCGCAAGGCCGGGCCAATTTGACAACCAGAAACTATCCGCTTACGGTAAAGGCACTAAAAGTGAAAACAGGACTAAAGGATGGTGGAGACAAATATCTAATTGGCTTTTCCGGATTATCCAAAAAGTTTCTAGTGGTTGCTGAAAAGTTGATCTAAATGTACTTCAACACCACACCAATTTCAACCTCCCCGTTGAAGGCTTTGATCAGCTTATGTTCACTTGAATAGATATACATCGAGGGTGTTGCGATCGGACCATAGTTATTAAGCACGTGTTCTACGGGAGTCCAGCCAAAGAAAACATTCGGTCTGCCCAGGAGATCATAATCACGGGCAAATTTTTCGATCTGCTCCAACGGCTCAGAAGTAATAAAATACAGCGCGCTTTTCTTAAAGGATAACAGATTCTCCTTTATTTCTTTTGCTTCACGCTGACAATGATCACAATCAGGCCGAAAAATAATTAATACTGTTTCACCTTTCAATTCTTTGGCATTGACTATTGATCCATCAAGTAATGTAACCGCCATGTTCGGTAAGTCATTTACGATTGGCTTTGGGAGATCTTGTCCCGTCTTGTCTTGCGATGCTGGGCCTGAGCAGCCGGCAAAAGCCCACACATAAATCAGCATGGATACTGCAAAAATCTTACTGTTCATGATAAAAAAATTAACGTTAACCAATATGCTATATAACTTATGATGACTACACTTCCATAAACTTTTAACACTTTTCTTCTGTTTTGAACATCGACCCACCACAACATTATCCAGGGTTTATACAGCCCTATGATCATCAATAGTGCAGCAGCAAGGCTGCTGAGCAAGAAAAAAGACCTAACCCAATTCATTTCCAAAATTACTGGAAATTTGCTCAACCCCCTTGGATTCAGCGCATGGCTTAGGTTATCTTTGCGCCCTTTATTGCCTGCTATACCGGGTGGCTAACTTTTTCGATATTGAAGGCGAATGATTTTCTGAGTATCTACTCCGCAGATAGTTTTATCAAGACTGTAGCTGCAGGGATCAAAGCGCCTATTGCCAAAAATATATTAATCAAAGGGCTGTCGGGCAGCCTTGATGCAATCGTCCTTTCGGCAGTATTCCAAATCCATCCTCAAGACTTTTTAGTCGTTCTGCACGACAGGGAGGAGGCTTCTTATTTTCAAAATGATCTTCAGAATCTACTGGGCCGCGAAATTCTTTTGTTCCCTATGTCGTACAAAAGAGTCTATGAGTTTGATGAAACTGAAAATGCAAATATCTTAATGCGCGCTGAGGTCCTGAACCGGCTTGCTACAAAAACCGCACCGGAAGTAATTATCACGTACCCGGAAGCGCTAAGCGAAAAAGTCATTAACAAACGGTCCCTTGCGTCCAATACGTTTACCATTACCCTGCACGAAAAACTCGATGTTGCTTTTCTGGAAGACTTTCTGCTGGATTTTGATTTCGAAAAAACTGACTTTGTTTATGAAGCAGGGCAATTTGCTGTTCGGGGAGGGATTATTGATATTTTTTCATTTGCCTTTGAGCTGCCTTATCGGATTGAACTTTTCGGTGATGAGGTTGACAGCATAAGAACCTTTGAACCTGGGTCGCAACTATCCGCTGAATCGCTGCAGAAAGTTAACATCATCCCTAATGTGCAATCAAAGTTGGTGCACGAAGAACGTCAATCATTCTTTGAGTTCATCTCTCCTGATACGGTATTGTGGTTTAAGGATTTGCAGCTGACACAGGACGTTATACAGCAAAGTTTTGAAAAAGTGGAAGCATCCTTTGAGAAAATGGGGAAAGCGAATGGCGCGCGCATTGTTTCAAGCCCAGGTAAGTTATTTGACGAAGGCCACACCTTCGCACAAAAAGCTGAAGCTTTTACGTGCATTGAGTTCGGCAGCCGTTTTGTTCATGCAGAAGCGCAATATTTTGAATTTCATTGCTCGGCCCAGCCTTCTTTCAATAAGAACTTTGAATTACTTGCCCAGGATCTTTACGAGCGTCAACTGCAAGGGTTCAGCAACTTCATCGCCGCCGACGTCCAAAAACAAACAGAAAGACTTAGGGGTGTTTTCGAAGAGATTAATGTGCAGCTGCAGTTCCAGCCCTTGGATTTTGCGCTCCGTCAAGGGTTCGTTGATTCCAATTCAAAGATTGTTTGTTACACAGACCACCAGATTTTTGAGCGCTTTCATCGATACCGGGCAAAAGACAAGTTCACTAAGTCGAAAGCACTCACATTGCGAGAACTCCAAATGCTCCAGCCGGGTGATTATGTAACACATATCGACTATGGAATTGCCAAGTTCGCAGGCCTTGAGAAAAAAGAGGTCAATGGCCATCAGCAGGAGGCCATTCGATTGGTTTATAAGGACGATGATTTACTATATATAAGCATCCACTCTCTCCATAAAATTTCCAAATACTCAGGCAGAGACGGGTCGCCACCAATGATCAGCAAGCTGGGCACGCAAGAATGGGAAAATAAAAAGTCGAAAGCCAAAAAACGTGTTAAGGATATCGCAAAGGAGCTTATTTCCCTTTATGCAAAGCGTAAGTCTGCACCCGGGCATGCATTTCAGGCCGATAGCTTTTTACAAGCTGAGCTCGAATCTTCGTTCATGTATGAGGATACTGCCGATCAGGGAACGGCAACGGAAGATGTCAAGCGTGACATGCAACAACCACATCCGATGGACAGGTTAGTATGCGGTGATGTTGGTTTTGGAAAAACTGAAGTAGCGATCCGGGCGGCCTTTAAGGCAGTTACGGAAAACAAGCAGGTTGCTGTGCTCGTACCAACAACCATTCTGGCCATGCAGCATTTTCGAACCTTCCGCGAGAGGCTCTCGGCATTTCCAGTAAGCGTTGATTATGTCTCCCGTTTTAAATCTGAAAAGGAAATCAAACAGATTCTGCATGAAGTGCAGGATGGATCAATTAACATTTTGATCGGTACACACCGTATTGTCAGTAAAGATGTCGTTTTCAAAGAGCTTGGCCTGCTGATTATCGACGAAGAACAAAAATTTGGCGTAAAAGTAAAGGATAGGTTAAAAGAATTGAAAGTTAATGTGGACGTACTCACCCTCACGGCCACACCTATCCCCCGAACATTGCATTTTTCTCTCATGGGAGCCCGCGATCTTAGTATCATCTCAACGCCACCACCAAACCGCCAGCCAGTCACTACTGCGTTGCATACTTTTGATGAGCCCCTTATTCGCGATGCAATAAGTTACGAAATACGAAGAGGTGGACAGGTGTTCTTTGTTCATAATCGTGTCAGCGACATTGAGGAAGTAGCCAATATTATTTACAAGCTTGTCCCTGATTCACGAATCGGAATTGCCCATGGGCAGATGGACGGAAACAAACTTGAAAAAGTAATGATGAAATTCATTGATGGAGAATACGATGTGCTGGTGTCAACAAACATTATTGAATCTGGTTTGGATATTCCCAATGCAAACACAATTATGATAAACCATGCTCACATGTTTGGGTTGTCTGATTTACATCAAATGCGTGGTCGTGTAGGTCGGTCAAACAAAAAGGCATTTTGCTATTTGTTGACACCACCTACTTCTTTGTTGACATCCGATTCACGTAAAAGGCTGGCCACCCTGGAAGAATTTTCCGAGCTGGGCGACGGCTTCAAAGTGGCAATGCGCGATCTTGACATCCGTGGCGCAGGAAATTTATTGGGAGGAGAACAAAGTGGCTTCATCACAGATTTGGGATTTGATACCTACCACAAAATACTCGATGATGCTATTCAGGAATTAAAGGAGACTGACTTCAAGGATCTTTTTTCTGCAGAATTGGAAGAAAAAGCCAAACTTATTGTTCAGGATTGCATCATTGAAACAGATCTTGAAATACTTATACCTGACCAATATGTAAGCAACATCAGCGAGCGGCTTCAATTATATTCTCGCCTGGATAGTATCAAGGATGAGAGACAATTAGCTGATTTCAGGGATGAAGTCAAAGATCGCTTTGGTCCCTTGCCGACCCCGTTGGAAGAATTGATCAGCACAGTTCGATTGCGCTGGCTGGGTGAAAAGCTTGGCTTTGAAAAGCTAAGTTTGAAAAGTGATAAGCTCAGAGCTTTCTTCATCAGCAATAGCGAGTCGTACTTCAATTCGGATGTTTTTGGTCATATCCTATCTTTTGTACAAAAACACCCACGCCGTTGCAAAATGAAAGACCGGGCGGGGACAGCAATCCTGGTAACAGAAGGAATAAAAACAGTCGACACCGCAATTGAGTTGCTTCTCCAAATGTCAGGTCAGACAATTATCAAGTCGGCTAATGAAACCTTATCAAGGTAAGGGTCCAGTCCTATTGCTTTCTCAAAAGCATTAATCATTAAGACTTTCTGGTATTTGGATGAATAGAATACTTCAACGAAAAAGCCCTCTGTGAAATACAGAAATACTTTGCAGTCGGCAAGGGTACGTTGCGCCAAATAATTGCCCGAGAATGTAATTACATCACATTTTTTTTCGAAGGGCATTACTCTAAAATTTTGAAGGGTTAACATAGCTGGTTCTTTTTGATAGTGGGATATCAAAAATCCGTGCCATTACGCTTATCGTTGCAAATCGTTGTTTGAACCCTTGTTTTGATAATTCGTCTTCCCAAAAAGGGATTCAGGATTCCCAAAACAATAAGCTCAATAATTCACCGTTCATAAGGTGCAGGTTTTTTGTCCTCGAACAGATACATGAATAAACTTGCGCCCACTTGGAAAACATGGGATTATCCATTTAATTAGCATTTGGTTTAAACTGAAAACTAAAATGAAGTATTCTTTCAGGGTTCTATTGTATGTGATTGGCGGATCGGTAGCCCTGTCTGCCTGTTCGCTCTTTAGTAGAAAGGGTGGAAAACCAACTGCCTCCAACCCAGGCCAGGTCAGTACTGCCACAGGATTGGCATATAATGATGAAGATCAGGGAGGTTTTATGGTTAACCCCTATGAAGGACAGCCTGACGCGCCGAATATGGTGTTTATTGAAGGTGGCCGTGCTGTTATGGGATCTTTCGAAGAAGATGTCATGTCGTATCGCGACAATGTTGAAAGGACCGTTTCAGTTGCATCATTCTACATGGATGAAACAGAAATCGCCAATGTTCACTGGTTAGAATACATGCATTATCTTGCAAAAGATTCATCTCAGGAAGCCTACCAAGCAGCCTTACCAGATACTACTGTATGGGTTGGAAAGCTTGCTTTCAACGACCCATATGTTGAACACTACCTTAGATATCCCGGATTTCGCTATTTTCCTGTTGTTGGGGTTACCTGGAACCAGGCCAGCAAGTTTGCCGTGTGGAGAACGCGGGCTGTAAATATAAAGTTGGCCGAGGATGCCGGAGAAGATTTTGCTGAAAGTGATGGACGTATCCCTTTGGAGTCGGGTATAGTTGTTCCCGCCTACCGTCTGCCTACTGAAGCAGAGTGGGAATATGCTGCGCAGGCACTGATTGGAACCCAATGGCTTGAAGAATTGCAGACCCATCAACGCATTTATCCTTGGGATGGACATGCCGTTCGTAATCCATATGGTAAGCAAATGGGATTTATGTTGGCTAACTTTAAGCGCGGCCGTGGCGACTACGCTGGTATTGCCGGACGTCTAAACGATGGTGCCCTTATAACTTCTTATATCTATGAATATCCGCCTAATGATTATGGCCTTTACAATATGGCTGGAAATGTGAGTGAATGGGTGCAGGATATCTATCGGCCTATGTCATTTCAGGATTTTGATGACCTCAATCCTATTCGCAGAGATGGCTTCCTGGATCCCGCCTCTGGTATGAACTCGGGTTATAACAGCGATTTCGAAAAGAATCCTGAGTCATTTACATCACTAATTACGGACCGCGCGCGTGTCTACAAAGGTGGCTCCTGGAAAGATGTCGCCTATTGGATGTCGCCCGGTACAAGAAGGTATCTTGATCAGGATTCCGCCACTGCCACCATAGGCTTTAGGTGTGCTATGATCCGAGCTGGCTCCAACTACTAGGTCTTTACAATAGAACTAACTCTTTAAATCACAAAAGCCTTGGTAATATTACCAAGGCTTTTGTGATTTACGCCTCTGCGATGCACGCGATACTTAACGCTTTACAACCCGCTCTCAGCAAAGGTTCAGCGCATGCCTCTAGTGTTGATCCGGTCGTGACAACGTCATCCACCAAGAGTATATTTTTATTATGTATAGCTGCTGATTCTTTCACGCTAAATACACCGCTCATATTTTCCCACCGCGTTAGTTTTGTCTTTAGTGTCTGTGTACCGGTTACGATTCTCCTTGCCATGAGGTCATCGCTGAATGGGACGCCAAGCTTTTCTGAGAGCCCAGATGCAAATCTCGCACTTTGATTATAACCGCGTTTTCTCTTTCGTGAAGGATGCAGCGGGACTGGAATAATTATATCAAGTTCCTGGAATTGATTTGTTTCCCTCATTTTGTCGCCATAAACCCTGCCCAACACCTCGCCAATCTCCGGATGATTTCTGTATTTCAGCTCATGTAATAAATGCTGAACACGCCCATTCTTACTGAATTTGAACAAGGCCAAGGCATACTTTATTGGTATTCTATAAGACAATCTCTTTCGGAGGGGATTCTCTAATTCTGTGTGATAATCTGTCTGCGGTAATTCAAGCATACACCGGGTGCAAATCACCTGCTCACCTCTTACCAATGAATCGGCGCACGCAAGACAATAACTGGGAAAAAACAGGGACACAAAATCCGCTAGGATTTGTTTGACTGCTGAATTCGTCATTTAAGAATATATTTGCCTACAACTGTATTCCAATATAACTCAAATTGCGAAATCATCAATGGGACTAGTAGAAGACTTTAATACCTATAGAAGCACCATGAATGATAAAATCCTGGCTGCTGATAACCTGATTATCAAACGAATATTTAACCTGGATACCAAGGCATATGGGGAAGGCCATTTGGATACCAGGTCAAAAGAACTCATCGGGCTTACTTGTTCCCTTGTGCTTCGGTGCGATGACTGCGTGAAATATCACCTGGGAAAATGTAAAGGGATCGGCCTGTCTCAGGAAGAAATATATGAAGCAATGGGAATCGCAACACTTGTTGGGGGTACAATTGTAATTCCTCACTTACGAAGGGCCTTTGAATATTGGGAGGAACTACAGCATGTTTAAACGCGATCTTGATCTGGAAAGAACCTGGGCTTCGCTATTGTCAAGCCTGGAAGCGATGGTCGGGAAAAAACCCAAAGACCTTAACGCTGTACTCTTCCTGATTGGCGTACAGGAATTGGGGAAAGGCAAGAAGGTCTTCAGCAAGGAAGAAAAGCAGGATCTTATGCACATCGGAATTTGCAAAATCTTGAGTTTGTCTGGCTATTATCAGCTCGAAGGCCTTGACCAGGAAGGCTGGCCTCATTGGAAGGTTGTTAAGAAATTACCTCATTTCGATTTGCTCGAGCAGGAAAAACTCCTGAAAATGCATGTCATCGAATACTTTGAGCAGGAATTCGATTGGTCTGCACCAGGGCAGTCATCACCCAAGTAAGTGTTTCAATCATAGGTAATTTTGCCAAGAGTGAATAAGCCATTATATTAGGACTATTCAACTTTTGATGGCGTTGTTGCGTTTGATAAATAAACCATATGTTATGGGAGCAGGTGTAGAGCGCATTCATGAAAAAATCAATTTGTTCAAGAAAAAGTACTACCTGAACATCTTTGTCCGGGGTGCACTGCTTTCATTGTCTATTCTCATTTCCTACTTCTTACTGGCAGCCTTGCTGGAATACAGCTTATGGCTAGGCCCATGGGCTAGGTTCCTTATCTTTTTCGCTTTTTTTGCTATCGCCCTGCTATGTCTTTATCGATACTTGAGAGAACCAATCAAGTGGTGGTTTGCCCGGCGTGGAATCAATGAAGAGCAGAGCGCTAAAATTATAGGAAAGTATGTCCCCCAGGTAAAAGACAGGCTGCTTAATTTGATTCAGTTATCAGCTCGGCGGAATAATTCTTCCCTTGCTTATGCTAGCGTAGCACAAAAATCCAGAGAGTTTGAATCGGTTTCGTTCGATGGGTTCTTGGATATAAACCAGAACAAGAAATACCTGAAATAC
>JAOUDZ010000042.1 GCA_029858965.1 Cyclobacteriaceae bacterium | reverse complement strand
ATCAAATATTAATCTTCATCAAATTCGTCGTTATGGTCATTATCCTCGCCTGCATGGCAGGATTTGTCAAACATCGACAAAATCTTTTCTGTGATTTTCGAATTCGAAGTGTCATTGATCCTGATCACGCCATCCTGGTCTGCATCTGCTGCGCTTAGGTCAATATCCACAAAAAGCGCATCAAGATCCACTAACACGAGAATATTGGTCAAGGTATTGGCATCGAGCTCGTAGCCACCTGGCTCATCTATCTCAAGCTCAATTTTCTTCTGCGTTGAAAACTCCACTGTAGTAGTATTGACCCCGTCAGGCTTGTAAGTAAAAACGATAAATACGGAGTTCTGATTGTCCAAAACAGGTCCCAGCTTAATTTCGATTTCATCATAATGGCCAGGCGACACATCGCCAAATCCGAATTCGGGTGTGCTGGTGCCCGCAATCAGGTCGACCACAAATGGACCTTTGAATTCCGCTTTATTATCATCGTCCGCATCATGGTTTCCATCATCGTCACCATCGTCATTTCCATCGTCGTCGCCATCGTCCCCACTACTGTTACCGTCCATATTTTCGTGGTCATCCTCTTCGGAGGTTTCAAATTCCACTTTGGTGACACCTATAAATACTTGCTCAAATACCAGGTCTGATTCTTGTATCCGACCAGACGGGATCGTGAAAAGGCTTGTTACAGCTTTCATGTTAAGCTGTACACCTTCCAGTGCAGGGCCATCATTGTTGCACCCACCGATCCAGAGGCTGCAGGCGATAAGACCACTCAGAACAAAAAGAATTTTAGGTTTCATAATTTTGCAGGTCAATAACAGGTTTGTTAATTAGTGTATTCAAATCTTTCAACAACGAAACGATTTACCGGGCTTCCGTTGCTAGCCACATCTATATGGTTAGTAGTAAAACCGTTTAAGAAACGAAACTCCTACCATACAGTTTACAAATTTCAGTAATGATGCTGTTTTGGGCTAAAATGGGTCAAAATGAGTATACATATATTCACCTTGGCGGGGCAGTATGGTGCTGATTCTTTTCGCCGGATTTGAGTAAATTAGCCTCAACAAAACCAGGTGCCATGTCAACCTCATTCCTTTTCCTGCTTGCTATTCATTTCTTTTTCAGCGCATACGATTCTCCAAAATTCGAAATGCAAGTGCTTGATGATAATGTTGCTATCGGTTACGGTTTGGCAATCGGCGACGTTGATGGTGACCGGAAACCGGATATCCTGCTGGCCGACAAAAAGCAATTTGTCTGGTATCGAAATGGAGACTGGAAGCGATTTGTAATGGTAGAAAATCTTACAGAATCGGATAATGTGTGCATTGCTGCCCGGGATATAGACGGAGATGGTATTGTTGAGGTAGCCGTAGGTGCACAATGGAACCCTTCTGAAACCTCGGATACCTCAAAATCAGGTTCTGTGCACTACTTAATAAGGCCAAATGATCCAACGCAGAAATGGACACCCATTGCGCTTCATCACGAACCAGCAATTCACAGAATGCGCTGGGTAAAAATAGGAAAGGATGAATATCAATTAGTGGTGCTGCCACTTCATGGCAGGGGTAATAAGGGCGGAGAAGGGCTGGGAGTAAACATAATTGCCTATGAAATGCCAAAGGATATCAGAGAAAACTGGAAGCATTGGACTATTGACGCATCTATGCACCTTACCCATAATATGGAATTGGTCGAAGATGGAAAACGGGAGTTGCTTTACATTGGAGGCAAAGAAGGCATAAAGATATTATACTTTGAGGGCGGTAAATGGTTATCCAATTCAGCGGGAGCCTGGTTCGTGCATGGAAATAGTTTTGGAGAAATACGAGCAGGCGGGAATAGTGGAGAACAGAAATTCTTGGCAGGTATAGAACCCATGCATGGCAATCTGCTCACAAGGTATAATCTCAATGATGGAGGATCCCGAGTGGTAATAACCTCCGAGCTTAATCAGGGTCATGCATTGGGTATTTCTGATCTGCTCGCCTTGGGAACTGACCAGATTGTTGTTGGCTGGCGGGAACCGAATCAGGAGAAAAAAGTGGGTATAAAACTGTTTGTAGCGCTAGATGCTGAGGGTAGTTCCTGGAAAGATTACTGGATCGATAACAATGGCATGGCATGTGAAGACCTGCAACTTGCCGATCTTAATGGGGATGGCAAGAAAGATATTATTGCGGCGGGAAGGTCTTCCCACAATTTAAAAATATATTGGAACAAGAACGGTCCGTAAGCGATTCGAGGTGTTGCCAACCTTAATACTTTGTAAGTTCCGGTTTGATATCATCAATATAACCTAGAATCCCTCCTTTGAGATTGTAGAGGTTCTCGAAGCCAAACTTCTCTTCTAATTCCCGAATGGCCTTGCCACTCCGGTTTCCTGTTTTACACTGTACGACAACTTTCCTGTTCCGGTCAATCCTGTCTACATTTGCCAGAACCGTTCCCAGGGGAATAAGTAGGGCTCCAATATTTACGATTTCATATTCGTGTGGTTCACGGACATCAATAAGCTGGAAGTCTTCGCCACGTTGCTGCCAATCGTTGAACTCTATGGCGTCTATTTCCTTGATTCTTTTCTCCACGGCTCTTACTCCGCAAAATTGCTCGTAGTCAATGAGCTCTTTAAGCGTTGGATTATCGCCATTCAGCGGGTTGGCGGGGTTGCGTCTAATGTTAAACGTTCGCGATTCAAAAGTCAGTGCATCGAAACTATAAAAGCGACCACTCATCACTTCTCCCACACCCGTAATAACTTTGATAACCTCCAATGCCTGTAAACTTCCCAGGATGCCCGGCAAGACACCAAGCACACCGCCTTCGGCGCAACTTGGTACGAGGCCGGCCGGGGGAGGGGTAGCGTACAAGTCGCGGTAGTTGGGTCCAAAGGCGCCATTGCTGTGACGATAATTGAAAACCGAAAGCTGGCCTTCAAATTGAAATATAGAAGCGTACACGTTGGTCTTGCCCAGCAAAACGCAGGCATCGTTGACCAAATATCGCGTTGGGAAATTGTCAGTACCATCTGCAACCACGTCATATTCCTGAATAAGGGACAATGCGTTTTTTGACGTGAGTTGCGTGTTGTATATGTTAAGCTTAATGTGAGGATTTAGTGATTGAAGTCTTCGCTTTGCGGCTTCAACTTTAGGCTGCCCTACTTCTGTTACACCAAAAAGAACCTGGCGCTGGAGGTTGCTATCGTCGACAACATCAAAATCTACTATACCAATAGTTCCGACGCCGGCCGCTGTGAGGTATAGTAAAACCGGGCTGCCCAATCCTCCGGAGCCTACTACAAGCACCTTAGCGGCTTTTAATTTTTGCTGTGCTTCCAGTCCAAACTCCGGAATAATGATGTGACGGTTATAGCGGGATAGTTCTTCCCTGGAGAACTGAATATGCTCGTGATTCATAGACTACAATTTACTAACTGGCTTGCCCCCAGCAATAGCAGGGACGATGCTGATTTGGCTGTTTTCTTTAACGGGTGTTTGTTCCTGCTGAAGGCTGCGGATATCATCGTCACCAACAAATATGTTGATAAACGATGGTATTCTTCCATCTGCATTGACCAGGTGCCTTTTGAGTTCCGGGTAGCTATTCGTTAGTGCCTTAACCACCTCCGAAACATTGTTTCCCTCGGCTTCAACCTTCGCGGTATTGTTTGTGAATTTGCGTAACGGGGTTGGAATGAATACAGTTGCCATTTATTTTAGAGATTAACAAATTCTTTAATTATTAATTTTTTCTTCTTCAAATTGAAAGTCAGCGTTTAATCTCCAGGAACGAATATCTGCAAACTTATTATTCATAACGGAGACGATAATGTATGATAAATACGGTTGTGCACACAACCTGTCACGCTCTGAGGGTATAGCGGGACAATTTGGGTGAGAGTGATATATGCCCACTAGCGCAAGGTTGTTTTGTTCTGCAAATCTTTCGGCCTTCAGGTAGTCTAATGGTGCAATTTCAAATTCTCGGTGTCTTTCGCCTTGTGTTACATTTTTTGCGACCATGGTTTTTGTAAGGGTACGATCTCCGTACATATCATGACCAAAAAGGAATCCACAGCATTCATCAGAGAAGTGTTCAACATTTGCAATAATTTCCTCCAAAAGAGCACTATTTATGCGTAGCATTTTAACTGAATATTAATTGTTCCAGTAGAACTTTGGCTAATTCATTGTGTTGCCTTTTCATAGGATAAATTCTCAACTTGCTCGTAGTATGGTGTACCCCTTAGCGATTCGAACATAAGCGGAATAATTGCCCCGTAATCAGATGCTTTGGCTTTTTCAATTTCAAGGAATTTTTCATGCAATCCCCATTTTAGAATATTAACCGTGTCTTCTTTGTCTACATATTTTAACGAATCTCTGACGATTTCATGCAGTCCGCTTACGAGGGCATCTTTCATCTCCAAATCTCCAGTTGAATTTGCTATTTTCTGTAGTACACTTCCCAGGACCTTTTCATTCACGGGAGAAATATGAGAAATGATAATGTCATCTTCCGCGTTATGCCTCCTATACTTCTCTTCATACACATTGATCAGTAAATTAAGATCCTGAGGCCTTGCCCAGTTCATCTGACCTCTGAAAAACTTCTCCGTATAACCTATGGGATTCCCCCTGAAGATAACCGGTATTGCTCTGCCTGAGTTTTTGATATAATACAAGGCCATCTCCAGACTCTCTACTGGCCATTCCAAATTTTTAACGATAAGAAAATTGCATACTTTGTCTTCCGAATAAACCAGGGAATTAATTAAAAGAAAAGCAGCTTCCTTGACATTTTGGGCCGTAACAAATTTGCCGGGGCAATGCACTGCAATAAAATCATCCCTTTCACTCTCTTCCTTTAATTGCATATTCATCAAGCTGTTATCGAGGATATGCGTAAACCTAACCATGCCATACCTTACATTACCTCTTCGGGAATATACATCAAGGATATATTCACACATCTTCTTGGTGCCGGCATAAATCTCTTCCGTCAGATACCTGCTAGCTTTGCCGGTTGAAGAGAAGATACATTGTTTTACCGAACCTGAAGATTCACATGCCTTAACTATATTAAGCGTGCCAATGACGTTTGTACTCACAGTATCAAAAATCTTTAATTCGGCCAATCCTGGATCGCGCTGGGCAGCGGTGTGAAAAACATAATCGGGGCGATATTTCTTAAAGATACCTTGAACTGACTGCAAATCCTGTACGTCAGCAGTGACATAGGTTACCTTAGAACCCGGCTTGTCTACAGGGGAATAGGTTACATTAGCCCCCGATGATACCTGCTCTTGCTTATCTAAAATGATGAGGTTTTTTAGATCGAATTTTAAAAGTTCGTTCACCAACGTTGAGCCAACACATCCTAACCCACCGGTTACCAGGCAAGTCCGATCCGTCAATAAATCGTTTATCTTCCCAAAAGGAAGGCTCAGACTTCTCAGTCTTGTTGGACTAAATGGATCATAACTTAGCCTACCTTGCAAGTCATATAAGCCAATTAACTCTCTCGTTAATTTGGTTAATTCCAAATACGATTCTTCTGCCCGTACTTTCGGGGACAACTCCCAAATTTTGCGATATACATCATCAATCATGTGAATCCGATCTCATCTTTTGATGTAATTTTAAATTAAAAGTAACACAAAGTATTAGGTTGGTATCTAAAGTTAACCAAAATATTTTCGGTTGATAACTTCCTTTCTGTTGGTCGACAATAGTTGTAAACCCTAGTTTCAAAAGTTGAATGAATTTCCAGGTTAGTAGGTAACCATATCGCCTTAAAAATTGCCGCAGAATTTCAGGCTAATTTCCGTAACTTACCCGTACAGGAATTTCAGTAAAATGATCAGTAAGATTGAGCTGGTACCTCTTGACAGTCATCGCATTACAGGGATCATTTTGGCAATCATGATTAAACTAATACTTTGAGTCAATTTGACATGGCAATATGACCAAAACAAGGCTTTTCTTATCCTTTTTGTGCATTTGGTTTACTGCCGTGCACGGGGAATCTCAGACGTGGATTCGGATTAACTTACTTGGCTATAAACCGATGGGCATCAAAGTAGCTGTTTGGTGTAGCAAGCAACAGGGGTCCCTAGCGTCATTTGAACTCGTTGATGCAACGAGTGGCAAAGTTGTTTTCGAAAGTGAGGCAGGAAGTCCATTTGGTGCTTTTGGTCCTTTTGCAGAATCTTATCGCTTGAATTTCACGGCATACCAAAAGCCTGGCAGGTATTTTTTGCGGGCCGCGAGTGCAACTTCACCTCAATTTGAAATAAGTGAGGAAGTATTTAATGGCACCGCTGATTTCAGCTTACAGTACCTACGCCAACAGCGGAGTGGGTATAACCCTTATTTAATGGACTCCTGTCATACGCAGGATGGTTATACAATGGATGGGCCCATGCCCGACAGTACACATTTGGATGTCAGCGGTGGCTGGCATGATGCAACGGATTATTTGCAGTACGCTATGACATCAGCAAATGCCACCTACCATTTGCTGGCCGCTTACCGCGATTTTTCAGGCGTATTTCAGGACAAGCATCAGGCCAATGGATTGAAAGGGAGCAATGGTGTTGCTGATGTTCTGGATGAGGCAAAATGGGGTCTGGATTGGCTGCTGAAAATGCATCCTAGATCCGACTGGATGTTCAATCAATTGGCGGATGACCGTGACCATATCGGCTTCCGGCTGCCCAACCAGGACACAGCAAGTTATGGAAAGAACCTCGAGCGACCGATTTACTTTCTCACGGGTAATGTTCAGGGCCTGGGGAAATATAAGAACAGGACAGCGGGTACTGCCTCCACGGCGGGGAAATTCTCCAGTGCTTTTGCATTGGGCTTCCAGTTATTCAAAAAGGATGAACAGGCCTATGCAAACGTGTTGGAAACCAGGGCATTTTCAGCGTACGCTTATGGGCAGAAAAAGCCTGGGAAAACGCAAACTGCATGTTATCTCTCACCTTATTTCTATGAAGAAGACAACTGGGTAGATGATATGGAACTTGCCGCGACACAGCTTTACAATATTACGAAGGACAAGACCTACCTGACATCCGCTTCTGCGTATGCCAGGCAGGAGCAACAAACGCCATGGTTAGGAAAAGATACGGCAAGCCACTATCAGTGGTACCCTTTTATTAATGTTGGCCACTATGAACTCGCAATGGCTTCAGAAGGGGACGTTCGGTCAGAAACAATAGAATTCTACAAAAAAGGTATTGACTCGGTCTGGAAGTTAGCCAGAGACAACGCTTTTTATCATGGCGTTCCCTTCATCTGGTGCAGCAATAATCTGCAATCCGCTTTTGCGATACAGTGTTTTTGGTACAAACTACTTAGCGGTGACCAAACCTATGCGGAGTTGGAGCAGTCCACTTTTGATTGGCTACTTGGATGCAACCCCTGGGGGACAAGTATGATTGTTGGGCTTCCGGAGCATGGTGATTTTCCGGATGACCCCCATTCTTCCTTTAATGTCTTACGCGGTTATCAAACTTTGGGAGCCCTCGTTGATGGACCTGTGTACGGCAGTATTTACAAAAAGCAACTTGGTGTGCGTATTGTCCACGGCGATGAGTATGCCGATTTTCAAAGTGACTATGTTGTTTACCACGATGATTATGGTGACTACGTTACCAACGAACCCACGATGGATGGCACGGCCAATTTGATATATCTTTTGGCAGCAAAGGAAAGTGAATATAAAACGCAAAAAAAAAAGCCCTGACGTATGATCACGGGGCTATCATCAGAGGGGATTTGTCAAAAAAAGAAATTGCGCTAGTCTTTACTGGCGATACGTTTGCGGATGGCGGAGATTTTATTGCGAATACCCTTGACACAGCGCACATCAAGGCTTCATTTTTCCTTACCGGAAATTTCTATCGTAACGCTGCTTTTGAACCACTTATCAGAAAACTCAAGCAAGGAAGCCATTACCTTGGGGCTCACTCCGACAAGCATCTATTATACTGCGATTGGACCAACCGCGATAGTACTTTGATAACAAGACAGAAATTTGAGCGTGATCTGTCAGCCAACTATGACGTCATGCAAAGATTCGGTATTGCTGAAGATCAGGCACATTTCTTTATGCCGCCGTACGAGTGGTATAATGACGAGATTGCTGCCTGGACCAAAGCGATGGGATTTCAACTTATCAATTTCTCACCGGGAACACTCAGCAACGCCGACTACACCACACCGGACATGAAGAATTATCGGAGTAGCGAGATGATTTTCCAATCCATCAAGCGTACATCAGATAACCTTAATGGGTTTATACTTTTACTGCACATCGGTACCGACCCAGGAAGAAAAGATAAATTTTATTGGAAATTGCCAGAATTGCTGGACTATCTGAAATCATTGAATTATGAGTTTGTCACTGTAGAGAATCTTCTTTCTGAATGAAGCATTCGAACCAAAATGGGAGAATATGAAATTGACTTGTCAATCCGAAGTAGGGAAAATAGATTCAGTTTTTATTAAGCGCGTAGACGATGCCTTTGTGGATAATGAAAAAATTTCCAAAGAATGGGAGGCACTCAACTACCTGGGCAGACCAGATATTGAGATAGCGAAAGAAGAGTATGGTAACTTTGAAGCTGTGCTGCGCAGTTGCGGTGTAGGCCTTAGTTATTTTCCGCAGGATGCTTCCGTCTCGCTGGATTCACTCTATTGCCGCGATGCATCGCTCGTAACTGATCACGGGATGATTATTTGTAACATGGGTAAACCGGCGCGCGCAAATGAACCATCGGCACAAAAGAAAGTATTTGAAAAACTGGGTTTCAGGATTCTAGGGAGTATACAATCGCCGGGAACAATTGAGGGCGGTGATGTTGTCTGGCTGGACGAACAAACACTTGCGGTAGGGTATAGTTATCGTTCTAACGCGGCGGGTATTGATCAACTAAAAGGATTGTTGAGCCCACTGGGAATTACGGTAGTCACCGTTCCGTTACCCCATTATAGAGGCCCTGCAGATGTATTTCACCTCATGTCGATATTAAGTCCTGTTGATCATGACCTGGTGGTAGTGTATTCTCCCCTCATGCCAATTGTTTTTAGAAATGAACTCCTGGAACGTGGATATAGGTTTGTTGAAGTTCCGAAGGAGGAATTTGATACCATGGCTGCTAATGTACTTTCGGTGGCGCCAAGGAAATGTATCATGCTGTCTGGAAATACAAAAACAAGGCATGCCCTTGAAAAGGCAGGGTGCACGGTGCTTGAATATGAGGGCGAAGAAATCAGTATAAAGGGCGGCGGAGGACCAACCTGCCTTACACGACCAATGTGGAGGCAAGTTTAATGTTGTCAAACGAATTGTAACCAGGTTCAAACAACCTGGTTACAACACCGTCCCATTAACCGCTAGCCTATCCTGCTATTTCTTTGAAGCCGCTGCCGCCTGATTATAAATTTTTTGCATGCTTACCCATTCACCTCCCTGCTTCTTACTTTCGTCAGCGGCTTCCATGAACGTGTAAATCTCCATTGTTTCTTTTTCATCTACTGGCGCTTTTCCATCTCTGAAAAATTGAATAATAACCTCCGCCAGGCTTTGATACCCGGCAAATGGCCCCACCGACAAAACGCCTTTTGTTCCATAAGCCGTTCCGCCATAAAACTGCCTGCCTTGTAAGTCGCCTTTATACGTTCCAATCCTGCCGTCTGTCCATTTTCCAACAACGATGTCTTGTTCTTTTTCGGTTGTTCGCTTTACAAACGCGCAGCCCGGACCCATCATCGTGAAAAGGATCTCCACACCATGGATGCCGTACCAATAAAGATCAGTGTGGGATGGCTCCGTTTTTTGCGGACTATATGCGTCCGCTCCGATTACGCTGCCAACTGCGTCATGATACCGCACCTGTTGTGCGCCATCAATATACCGCAATGGGGAAGAAGAGAACATGGAGACACCGGCTTGCTTTACAGCGTCGTAAATCTTTATGACATCGCCCAAATGGGCGGCAACAGGCTTGTCTACGTATACATTTTTTCTTGCCTTAAGTACAGGAAGAATTTGTTCCAGGTGGAGATTTCCATCATTGGTCATCAGCATGACCACGTCAGATGCTTCAACTAGTGCATTCAGCGTGTCGACAACCTGCACACCCAGCGCCTTGATCTCCTGGGTATACTGCGGTATCCGGCTGGCGCTTGATTCAATTTTAGTACTACCATATGGATAGGCAAAAGCCACCTTGAAGCCTTGCATGGCCGGATTCTTAGGGTCGTTGATAAATTTGGTGTAAGCAGGACTATGGGAAGTATCCAATCCAATGAGTCCTATTTGAATTTCCTTCGCACTCATTTCGGTAGCGAGGGCGTTATTAATGGCTAGTCCTGACGCAGCGCCGGCGATTAAGGAGTGCCTGATAAATTCTCTTCTGTTAAACATAATAAATCGATTTAACTTTGCATTATGACAGCCAGTCCCTCAAATGATCCCTGACAAACCGGTCGTCGTGCAGGTTTTCATAGTTACGATAAATCCTGTCGATTTCATCAGCCTGACCAGGAGAAAGAGATTCATGCTCACTCAGGCACAAGTTGTTTTGAAGCAGCCCTTGTCTTCGCAGAATCTCATTGATCCCGCTTATACAACCTTTGTAGTTGTGAGCAGGGTCAAATACAGCAGCATTTACATCAGTGATTTCTATTCCTTTGGCAAGCATCGCTTGCACATCTTGCGGCGCAATTGATTTGATTTCATCCAGCAACGCAACCGCATTTTTCGTCCAAAATGCCCAATGCCCAAGCAATCCACCTACAAATCTTTTTTCTATTACCTGGCCATTGTGTTCAAAGTGATAGGGTGTAAGCAGGTCACCAACAATATTATCATCATTGCCTGTATAGAGTGCAATCTGATGTGCCCTTTCCGATTGACAAACTGCACGGACAACATCGATAGTCTGGTACCGGTTAAAGGCTGCAACTTTAATGGCATGAACATTTTTGTTGGCCGCAACTTTACACCAGAAATCAAAGCTTAATACCCTTCCACCAACAGCAGGTTGCAAATAAAAACCAAAAACAGGGATGATTTCTGACACCTTCTGCAAGCGTTGGATTAATTCATTTTCAGATTGGCCCGAAAGTCCTCCATTGCTAAGCAATCCGATATCGTAATTCAATTCACGCGCGAGCGTTGCTTCCTTTACCGCCTGCGCGGTTGGTCCGGTAATTCCAGCTATTTTGATAAATGGTCTTTTGAGTTTTGCTTTCTCCACCTCTTCAGCAGCCATCGAAAGTACAGCCTTATACAGGTTGTGCTGTGGCAGGCGTATTTCAAATTGCGTAGTGTGAACACCGACGGCAATCCCTCCCGCACCCGCGCTGATATAATATCGTGTAAGTGCGCGCTGATGCTTTTCGTCCAGCTTTCTGTTTTTATCCAATGCCAATGGGTGGGCTGGTATTACAGTACCCTCCAGTAGTAATGTTTTGACGGCTGATGGTAATGAATCTTTCATGTTTGCATACACATTAGAACTTACCCGTACGCTCCTGGAAGTGAGTTGGTTTGTCCAGCAGCGGTCCTCCGTGCTGCAGCCACTCGGCTGTCATCAAAATCATATCGGTTACGGAAACCTTCTTGAAGGTAAATATTTCTTCCATCCTTGCAGCATTGCTTAGTAATGCCGTTGGTTGTTCTTCGTTTTCGAATACAGGATCAATGCCAAACAATTTCGCAAATTCATTTGCTATCCACCGTACAGAAATGCATTCGCTACCAGTGACGTTGAGTATTGCTGGTGGTGATGTGCACAACCCTAAACATCTTATTGCAATTTGATTGGCATCGCCCTGCCAAATAACATTCACATACCCCATTGAAAGATTGATCGGCTTCATGTTCTTTACTGCCTTTGCAATTTCAAGCAATACCCCATAGCGCAAATCGATGGCATAATTGAGCCGGTAAATCAAGACCGGTGTATTGTTCACGTGTGAGAAATGCTCGAATATGCGTTCCCTGCCCAGACAAGATTGTGCATATTCACCAACCGGGCCAACGGGACTCGTTTCGGAAGGTCCTTTTGTCTCTGTAGATGTCAAAGGGTAAACGTTTCCCGTTGAAAAGACAACGATCTTCGAATCCCTGAATTTTGTTGCGACTCTTCCGGGCAGGTACGCGTTCATGGCCCATGTCAAATGCTCATTGCCCGTTGTCCCGAATTTCGTTCCTGCCATGTATATTACATTTTCAACTTCAGGCAGACCCTGCAGGGCATCGTCATCCATCAGATCCGCTGAGATGATTTCGATTCCTTTACCCTCCAGTTCACGCTGAGCTTTTCTATCGCTGAAACGCGAAACGGCAACAATTCTCTTTTTGACGCCGGCTGCTTCGACCGCCAATTTGGCAAGCATGGCAAGACTTGGGCCCATTTTGCCACCTGCTCCCAGGATCAGGATGTCGCCAGTCAGTTTTCTGACATCATTGATAAAGTCATCGGTTAAAGTATAAAGTCTTTGGTCCAATTCTTCGAGCGTACGCATGGTTTAAAACTACAAGAGAAAGATCATTAATCCATCATTCTGTTGTTATAATGGATAATATTAATCCAGGTTTCCGGAATGACAGCAAAAATTTCCGATCAATATGATCCTCACAAAGAAATAACCGGATTGCTACATTTTGTATTTTTGAACAAAACGCAGAAATATTAATATGAGAATCCGTGCTGTTTGTACTGATATTGACGGGACTTTGCTAGACGCGAACAGAGTACTCTCTCTGCGGACGATTGCTGCCATCCGGGACATCAAAGATAAAGTCCCCGTAATTCTGGCATCTTCCCGAATGCCAGAAGCTATGCGACACCTGCAACGTGACCTGGGCATTACGGATCATCCGATAATCTGTTTTAACGGAGGCTACATCATCTACTTTGAGAACGGCTCACAAGCACCCTGTATTTTAGATTCGGTAAAAATGCCGCTTTCGGTCTGCAATGCTATTCTGGATTTGGCTGCCAGGACAAGTATACATGTTAGCTTGTTTATGGAAAATGAATGGTATGCTGCTGCACACGACCAATGGACTGAGCGGGAAGCGAGGATAACAAAGGTATCGCCTGTAATCAGGCCGCTCCACGAGGTTATGGATAAATGGCGCAGTGCTCATTTAGGACCTCACAAGGTAATGTGTATGGGGACCATTACCGAGTTAGATCAAATGTACACTGCATTGCATGCCAGGTTTTTCAACGTAATTCACCTATATCGCTCCAAGTCAACCTATTTGGAAATTGCGCCAAAAGCTATTTCAAAAGCTACGGCGCTTGAAATGGTAATGGAGAAAAAATCCTATGGTAATATTTCAGAAGTAATAGCTTTTGGTGATAACTATAATGACATCGAAATGATCCGCGACGTGGGATGGGGTATTGCAGTGGAAAATGCAATACCTGAGGTTAAAGCTGTAGCCAAAGAAATTACATTATCCAGCAAAGCTGACGGTGTTGCAGTTGTGCTGGAAAAATATATGGCCGACGGAACAATCTGCTAACTCCCTTTCCTTCGTATCGTAATGCTATGATTCGACTTGGAATATTCCTTACTCCAGGGATAAGGGAATTGAGTATATTTTTGCCATACCACCGACAGGGTAGTCAATCGTCATTTATTCGGTAACACTTTTTCCGCAGCCGGAAGCATTTGAGGCTGCTTAAAATCCGCATCGCTGACAGCATCTTCCTTTCCAAGATAGGTCCAATTGATGGAGGAAGAATACTTGTTAAATGCATCGTTGATATCCTTAATGGTTGCATGATCCACCTTTGTCATAAAACTTTCCGTGTTGCGCCAATCTCCGGCTACTTCAGCCAATCCAAGTGACATGGTCTGTGAATCATTCGTCTCCAGGCCAAGGAAATGATTGGTGAGATAGGTTTCTTTCATATCTTTTAGTTCTTTTTCGCTAAAACCCTCATTCTTTACTTTGTTGATTTCATCAATCATGACCTGAAGGCTTTGCTTCGGATCAGTCGTGGAAATATAATATACCGCATACGGGTTCTTGATTGCGGCAGTGGCATAGAAAGCGCCGGGGGCATACGACAAACTTCGCTTGGTTCGAAGTTCAACAAAGAAACGGAAACGCAGTATGTTCATCGCCAGCATCATGGGTACTCCATCTTTTTCATTTACACCGGGTGCATTCATTGTCCCCCGGATGTAATTGGTTGCAATATCACGATCTTCAATATTGACAGCCGGGGTAAATTCCACTGAGGGCTCAGGTTTTGCTATTTTACCCGGGCCAAGCGTTGCAAAGGCGGCTGCCACTTTTTGTTTTATGTCTGTTTCTGTAACATTGCCTACCACTACCAGAAATATGTTTTGTTTGCCCAGGATGGTATTGTAATGCGCAACAACTTGTTGCAATGAAATATTTTCAAGGCTTTGGACTGTTCCTGCAGGAATCTTGGAATAGTTTCGGCTGCCGAAGGCATTTTGTAACGCTCTGTTTTGCAGATATTGATCGGGATTTGATTCTGCTTGCTTTGCCTGGGAAATTACCCTTCCTTTGATAATCGAAAATTCCTTTTCATCGAATCGGGGACTTGTAATGGCTTCTGCAAACAGTTTCCAGGATGGATCCCAAAAAGATTTAACGCACGACAAGCTTATCTCACTGTAGTCTAGTGAGCTGCTTGATGCAAGTGACGTTCCGATCTTCTCCAGGGCACTGGCAAATTCTGTTCTGGTTTGGTTTTTCGTTCCGCCTTCCGTAACCATTTCCAAAGCAAGCGCTTCAACCCCCTCCAACGCTTTCGGATAGTTAGCCGTTCCTCCCTTGATAAATAGTCGGACACTGATAATTTCTTTAATGGAAGGTTTGAGGATAACCTTCATACCATCCACAGAGAATTCGCTTGGTATTCCGTCTTGCGCGTGCAGGGTAAAGCCAAATGAAAACGGGATAATTGCCAGGAAGGCTATTTTGAGTATGGAGCTTTTCATAAAGATTATTTCATGAGGGTTTTTAAATTGGCTTCAAGGGTCGCCCTGTTGTCAGGGGTAGTAAGAACACCGATCGCTTTGGGTTTTCCCTTAATATACGTTCGGATATATCGGACAATATCTTCGCGGTTTACTCTGTTTAAGTTGTCAACATATGAAGTGTAATAATCAATTGTGGCGGAAGCCCACCAATAGGTAACGGTATGAATAAATTCGGAGGTCTTTTCTCTTCCATGCGCATCATCAACAGCCAGTAAGGTCTTTGCCGTTTCCAGTTGTTCGTCTGTAAAATAGCTATCGCTGTCCCACAGGTCTATTTCCGCTTCTATTTTCTCGATAACTTCTCTGATTTTGTCCGGTTGAGGTATGGCAGTGATTAAGATAGGACCGGTGTATTTACAGGTCTGGTAAGTTACATTTGCGGCATATGCCAACCCGCTATCGATCAGGTCCTGCTGAAATTTTGATGACTTTTGTTTAAGCAGAAAGGAGAAAACGTCAGCTGCATAGGTGGCCTTGATATCATGGCGCGTATCCGGCCCATGGAATCCGATCATAACAAAAGGATTCCGGGTATTCGCGTTTTCTGTAATGAAAAACGTTGATTTCTCAAGTGGCTTGAATTCTGGTATTGGATACTTCACAAAAGGGTCAAAATCTGATGGTGCCCAGCTTCCGAAAACTTCCCTGGCCTTTTGAAACGCCTGGCCATGGTCAACATCACCTGCAATAACCAGAATGGAATTATTTGGATAATAATATTTCTGCTGGATGGTCTGCATTTTCTTTGTGGTGGCGGTCAGGATTATATTGTGATCGCCGATCGTATTTTTTCTACTAAAGAGATCACCCCATAATTGCTTCTGCATATCCTTGGAAAGCCAAAAGGTGGGATTTGATTCGTTCCGTTGAAACTCCCCATCGACAACAGGATTTTCGTTTTTCATTTCTTGTTCGTCGAATAATGGATAACGGATGGCTGAATTCATGAAGGAAAGTCCCTCGGAAAGAAATTTCTTGTTTAGCGTGAAATAATAATTTACCCGTTCATTTGATGTCGTGCCATTAAACCGAATTCCCAGCTCGTTTATACGGTTGATGAAGGCCTCCTGCGAGGGTATATCCTTGTTCGCCTTAAAAAACATATGCTCGTAAAGGTGGGACAGGCCATTGTAGTCGGGTTCTTCCGTATACGAACCATTCTTAACACAAATTTCTACCGTAATGAGGGGGACAGTCTTGTCTTCAATCACCAATACCTCCAGACCGTTTTCTAGTTTTGTCAGATAGAAGTTGGAAGGAAGTTGCTGCGAAACTCCAATTGTGGCGATTAATAAAAGCGAAATCAGGGAGTAGATTTTCTTCATATGCATATGATTTTTAGCAATATTATAGACTAGCGCACGCCGTGGCCTCGCCTAAAGGCAAATATGTAAGGATTCTGCCAGAATTCAATTCGGCTGTACCCCTCTTTATAGCCTGACATCTGCGTATACGTTCAAATCACGACTAAGATCGTCCAACATAGTATTAATTTCTTAAAGGGTATTGGCCAATCAGGAATACATAAATTTTTCCTGATCTGGACACGCAAAATTCAGCAAATCACTCCCATTTTTTTCTTGAAATACATGATCCTTTTTTAGTATAAACCGTACATAAATACAGATCAGGTAGGTGAATAAAATTTATTTTCCCCAAGATAGGGGTAAGTCTTTTCCCGGTTGTCTTGGGGGCATGAAACGAACAAAAGCCATGAAAGCGAAATCTAAATTATCCGTATTAATCGTGTTTTTCCTAATCGCTACCAGTGTGTGTGCGCAGGAAAGCAATCACGTCCAAACCGTATTCAGCGGGAGCAAGGCTTCCGGAGGATATGGTGCCCTGAATAATAAATTTACCAACATCGGAGGGGATTATGCCAATCTGGTGGAGGTTTATGGTGGTTGGTACATAAATCATAAATTTCTGCTCGGTATTGGAGCGGGTGCGACGACCAACAATATTCCGGTCCCCCTGGAGTATAGTGTCGATCCTCTTCGAAACATGAGTTATGAATATGGTCAGGTGGGTCTGGTTACGGAATATGTTTTTGGTTCCAATAAGACATTTCACTTTGCCTTCAATTTATTCTCCGGCGCAGGTTTTACGCTTCAATACGAGCGCTACGGCTGGCACAACCTTGATTACAATAATGGAGACAATGATTATGATGAGAATTGGTTTTTCGTTGCTGAACCGGGTGTTCAGGTGGAAATCAATTTATTGAAGTGGATGCGTTTCAGCCCTGGTATTTCATATCGTGCAGCCTTTGGTAGCGATGCCCCGGGTTTAAGTGACAATGCGCTGAGTGATATTTCGTACAACGCCACGCTCAAGTTCGGAAAGTTTTAAGCTTTCAGTCCAGGCAGCCAATCGGGCCATTAATAGCAGGTTCGTCCCACCGCAGGGGATAAGCCTGCTTTTTTAGGTTATTGATTAATGGGCATGTGTCCCTGCATGGTAAGTCCGTCCGCATCACCGGTTGTCAATTAAACATCAGCCATTGACCTGCGCGTTGCTTTGGTTTCCAGGACTTTATTTATATTACAAGGCTTTAGTGGACACTCCTTAATAGTGTCTTGGTGCGGAAGGCGGATAACATTGAGGGCTATAGTGAACCTGAGCTCGTCTGGATTTTGATTTCACTAAAATTATATAGAAATGAATCGATTAAGATGGTACATGCTTGGCGCAGTATTGGTTGGTTTGACTGCATTTATGACAATGCAAAAAAAGAAGATTATTTTTTTTGGTGATTCCATAACCGCAGCGGGTGCAAAACCAGGAGGGTACATCGTTAAAATCGGTGACCTTGCCATGAAGGATAATGTGGGTGATCAGTATGAATTCATCGGTGCCGGTATTGGCGGCAACAAAGTATATGATCTTTATCTTCGACTTGAGGATGATGTCCTGAGCAAGAATCCGGATATCGTTATCATCTTTGTTGGCGTCAATGATGTGTGGCACAAACGTTCTTATGGAACAGGAACGGATGCCGATAAATTTGAGAGATTCTATGCTGCGCTGATTGCCAAACTACAAGCTAAGAACATCACCGTAGTGCTCTGTACCCCTGCCGCCATTGGGGAGCGTACGGACTTTAGCAATGAACTGGATGGCGATTTGAACAGCTACAGCAATATCATTCGCGGGCTGGCTAAGGTGAACAACCTAAAGCTCATTGATTTGCGTAAGGATTTTTTGGAATACAACAAACAGTTTAATACAGAGAACAAGGAGTCTGGTATTCTTACAACGGATAGAGTACACCTGAATGAAAAGGGAAACGAATTTGTTGCTGAAAAGATGTGGAAAACGATAAAGTCACTTTAGCCCGGAGATTCCTTGATCGATATCTTCTCCCACCATTTTACTTACCTTGAATTTTCGCTCGTATTGTTGGCCGCAATGCTGATAGGCATGGCAAAAACGGGTGTCCACGGTGCGGGTATGTTGGCTGTTCCGGTATTGGCTAACATTTTTGGCGGACAAATTTCGAGTGGTATTCTCTTACCTATATTGGTAATGGCCGATGTTTTGGGCGTGTGGTATTATCACCGTCACGCCTCATGGCATCACTTGAAGCTGCTATTTCCATGGTCGGCCCTGGGTGTAGTCCTGGGCACTGTTGTGGGCAGCTATATTGATGACGCTATCTTCAAAGTCATTATGGCCATCATTATCGTCGTGAGTGTGATTGTGATGATATGGTTAGAGCGAGGACATAAAGAAGCGGTTCCGCAGAATAAGGGATTTGGCATTACGTCGGGTATATTAGGCGGATTTACATCCATGGTGGGTAATCTGGCGGGTACCGTTATGGCAGTGTACCTCCTTTCCATGCGGTTGCCAAAAAACGCTTTTATTGGAACCACGGCATGGTTCTTCATGGCAACCAATTGGTTTAAGGTACCCTTCCATGTATTCGTCTGGCATACAGTCACCCTGAATACGTTGCTGCTTGATCTGATTACCCTTCCGATGATCATACTCGGAGCCTACCTGGGCGTCTTTATCATCAAGAAGTTATCAGAAAAAACCTATCGATGGTTTATTATCATTATGACATTGGTTGCTGCCACATTCATGCTATTTTAGCCCAGCCCGGCAGGGATTGGGCCGGCCGTTGCATTTGGAGATCATAATCCTGAAGCCAACAAAAGAAAAAATGAGTTTATTATGGATTTGATGAACCTAAAGCTGAAATAATATATTTAAGGATTATGGATAAGAATTTTCTTCATCGACTATACCAATCACACCAGACATGCCCTACCTGTCCGGCCCCGACAGAAGTCTCCGCTTTTTACGTGGAATTATTGGGGGCGCTATTCGCCGACTTCGCTCAATTAGGATCTTTGTCTGAGACAGAATTTGAGCAGTACATGGAGCGATTAGAGAAGGAATTGGAACGGATTCTGCGCCATAATCCTACAAAAGGAACTGGAAATCCTGCCCAGCTGAGGGACAATTTTTTCAAGGAACTTCCATTCATTTGTGATAAGCTTGAAAAAGACATCGCCGCAATGTATGAAGGGGATCCGGCTGCCAAGAGTAGAAATGAAGTGGTGCGCACCTATCCGGGATTCTATGCGATAGCCGCGTATCGGATTGCCCATGCGTTGCATAGCTTAGGCGTTCAGGGTATTCCCAGAATTATTACGGAACATGCGCATAGCAAGACGGGTATTGACATTCATCCGGCTGCCAAAATCGGAGATCATTTTTGCATCGACCACGGAACAGGCGTGGTGATCGGGGAGACATCCGTGATCGGCAACCATGTTAAGATATACCAGGGCGTAACCCTTGGAGCGCTAAGCGTAAATAAAGAGGATGCAGAGAAAAAACGGCATCCAACATTAGAAGATCATGTGATAGTATATGCAGGAGCAACGATTTTAGGCGGAGAAACTGTCATTGGACGCGGCAGTGTGGTTGGTGGAAATGTATGGCTGACGAGCAGTATTCCGGCCAATTCAAAAATATATTACCAGGCAAGGATGTACAATGGAAATACGAACGAAATTGACCTTGTAATTTTTAAGGAGGGACACCAATAGTACCTCTTTTAGAGCAGCTTCAAAGTTCGTAGGCAAATTTGTTGGGACGCATAATTATGCGTCCTAAGTCCGCGCTCCTGCTCAATGGATAGAAAGCTGGTGAGAAATAAATTACGGTTGGGTAAAGGACAAGGAGATATAAACATGAAACTATCGGAATTAATTGGCAATACCCCGCTTGTAGAACTGCAGCATATCCCTACCAAAAAAGGCGTAACCCTTTACGGCAAGCTGGAAGGTAATAACCCCGGTGGTAGCGTGAAAGATCGGGCAGCCTATGGGATGATTTCAGCTGCGCTTGACCGAGGGGTTATTAAGAAGGGAGATAAATTGGTGGAAGCGACAAGCGGAAACACCGGTATTGCCCTGGCCATGATCGCGCGGATAATGGGATTGGAGATGACACTCATAATGCCTGACAATTCCACCCGGGAACGCGTTCTGGCTATGGAGGCTTACGGCGCCAAAGTAATTTTAACCCCTTCAGCGCGCACCATTGAATACTCCCGTGAAGTGGCCGAGGAGATGTCGGTTAAGCAGGGGTACTATATGCTGGATCAGTTTGCTAACCCTGACAACTATGCGATGCACTATAAAACTACCGGTCCGGAGATTTGGCGCGAGACGAAAGGAAAGGTGACACACTTTGTTTCCGCAATGGGAACGACCGGTACGATTATGGGTGTTTCGAGATTTCTGAAAGAGCAAAATCCACAGATTCAAATCGTTGGCACGCAGCCTACCGAAGGTTCTTCTATTCCAGGTATCCGGCGATGGTCACCGGAATTCTTACCAAAGATCTTTGAGGCGAAGCGCGTTGACCGAACGATAGATATAAGCGAAGAAGATGCGCGCACGTTTACAAAGCGGCTGGCGCGGGAAGAAGGCATTCTGGCAGGAATGAGCAGTGGAGGGGCGTTGTGTGCTGCCTTGAAAATAGCAGATGAAATTGATGCTGGCGTGATCGTCTTTATCGTATGCGACAGGGGAGACCGCTACCTCAGTTCAGATCTTTTTGCCTAATGTCCAACCATATACCCACTACCAATCTTTCAGTTGCGCGGAAGTGCTGGAATTGAATGGTGAGCACAACATACTATATTAGGCCCACTGAATTATATAAACATGAAAAGGAACTTTACCATTACCGGTCTCTGGATCATATTCCAGCTGGTTTGCGCACCTTTGCTGCTGGCCCAGGATCCGTTGCGATTCGAAAAGGAAGTCGAGGAGATTACTGCCGTCAAGCCAGCAAATCAAAAGGATATCATCCTCTTTACAGGCAGTTCTACTATTCGGATGTGGAAAGATATTCAATCTTATTTTCCGGGACATAATATTCTGAATACAGGCTTTGGGGGATCACAAACATCGGATTTAGTTTATTATATTGACAAACTCATAGTGCAGTACAGTCCAATACAGATTTTTATTTATGAAGGTGACAATGACATTAGTGCGGGAAAGACAACAATAGAAATAATTCATGCATCGGACAGCCTGGTACAACTGATTCGGAGTAGACTCGGAAGCAAGACCGATATTGTGTTTATTACGCCCAAGCCTAGTAAAGCCCGATGGCATTTGAAGGAAAAGTACGAGGCGTACAACAAAGCACTGGTTCTTTGGTCGAAGAAACAATATGGTGTTACAGTTGCTGATTTGTGGACACCCATGCTTGATAAAAATGGAATAGTATTTCAAGATATTTTCTTGGCTGATGGCCTGCACATGAATAAACAGGGCTACGACATTTGGGGCAAAGCCATTGCACCCTTACTTAAATAGCGGGTGTATTGAAGAGTCTATCCCGAAGGTTGTTATTAGGAGATTCAAACAGACTGGCAGCTGCCGGGCGCAACATTAAAATATGTGTATCGTTCATGGGCGGCTACAACTGCGGAAAAGGGCTATCTTAGCCCATGAGTTTTTCAATTTGTTGTGGCTACTGATAATGTAACTTTCGATCTTGCGGAAGAATTCATCCGGCAAACTTCGCGTCCTATCTTCCTGACAGGGAAAGCAGGTACCGGAAAGACCACCTTTCTGAAACACATCAAAGCCACTACGACCAAGAAGGCAGTTGTTGTTGCACCGACCGGCGTAGCAGCAATTCACGCGGGTGGGTCTACCATTCACTCACTTTTTCAACTGCCTTTTACACCCTTCATCCCGGAAGTCCAGAAAGGATTTGAGCAATCCTCAGATATGAGCGATAAGTATTCGCTGTTGAAAAACCTGAAGTTCGAACGAGAGAAACGCAGTCTGTTTCGCGAATTGGAATTGTTGATCATTGATGAAGTATCCATGGTACGGTGCGATATACTTGACGCCATCGACACCATCCTTCGCCACCTTCGCAGGAAACCGTTTGTACCTTTTGGTGGCGTTCAGGTATTGTTCATCGGCGACCTGTTTCAATTACCCCCTGTCGTTCCTGACGACCAATGGGAGATTCTTCAGCACTATTATGAAGGTCCTTTTTTCTTCCATGCGCACGTGCTGAATCAATCACGTCCGTTATACATTGAATTAAAGAAGATCTACCGGCAAACGGATGAGCATTTCATTGCACTGCTCAACAACATCCGGAATAATGAAGTGCAGGAAGAGGACCTGGTCATATTGAATAAACGGTATGCAACGGGCTTTAAGCCTCCAGGGAATGAAAATTATATTACCATTACTACGCACAACCACAAAGCAGATGCAATCAATGCGCGTGAGTTGGCAGCGCTGGGCAGTGTATTATTTCAATTTGAAGGTGAGGTTGAGGGAGATTTTCCGGAAAGAAATTTTCCCACCGATAAGGTGTTGAACCTGAAGGTGGGTGCCCAGGTAATGTTCATCAAGAATGACCTGGAGAAAGTGAAGCGTTATTATAACGGAAAAATAGGAACGGTAATACGAATAGAAGAGGAACAAATAACGGTTGTATTTCCAAACGAAGAAGGAGAGTTGGTGGTACAGCGTGATACCTGGGTCAACATTCGCTACACATTAAATCCAAATTCAAAACAGATAGAGGAAGAGATCCTTGGCACCTTCACGCAATATGGCATAAGGCTCGCATGGGCAATCACGATTCATAAAAGTCAGGGACTTACCTTTGAGCGCGTGATCATCGATGCCGGAAAAGCATTTGCGCCTGGCCAGGTGTACGTTGCGCTGAGTCGCTGTACTTCGCTTCAGGGTATTGTGTTGTGCTCCCGGATTTTCAGAAGCAGTATCATGACGGACGAGCGCGTTATTCGCTTTGCTGAGGAAGAGTCGTCACCCGATGAGTTGCGGCCAATTTTGGCGGAGGAACGCAAACAGTACTATCTGAACGGTTTGCTGGCCTTTTTTGATTGGTCAAACGCTATTGATGAGTTAGAGAACTTTCTGCACAAACTTGCGAAGCGGAAATTTCAAGACAAAAAGCTTGCAGAAGAGCTTGCCCAGACCCTGCTTAAGTCTGCCAATGAGCAACATCACCTGGCACAAAAATTTCAGGAACAGCTTAAAAACTTGTTTTACGAGGCATCCACTGCTGAAGGACACAATTTTTTACGCGGGAGAGTAGCATCTGCTTCACAATACTTTACAAATCAATTGGATACTTCCTTTCTGAGCCCATTGGCAGATCATGAAAACGAAATGAAAGGCAAGATGAAGGTTAAAGGATATGTCAGGGAATTGAAGGGCTTGATTACATATTTTGAACTTCAAAAGGATCACACGAAAAAGGCCGTTGAAATGATTGACCAGTTGCGAATCAACAGGGAATAACAAAATGGATATGGTGGGGTTACGCCCTAATCGGTCTTATCCTTACCTTGAGAGAATCATCCACAATCACGAAATGGTTTGCCGGGATGAGCGTCCAGTCTTTGTCATCCGTTAGTTTCTCTGAAACTACTAGCACGGCGTTATCATCGTTTTCCTGGGCAACGAGCTGTGTGATTCCATCTTCTACAACGTATTTGCTACCCTCAGAGTGGTATAGGGTAAGGGGCTCCTCGGTTGGTGATGTTACATAGCGGGTTCCGACAATAAGCGATCCATCCGTTACGACCATATTCAGATAGGCGGGTTCGTTGATTCCGTTTTCATGCATCAAGATTTTAAGGCTTGAAAAAGTATTTTCGAATGCTTCCATCAAAGATTCTGCGTTTACGCCTTGCCCCATATTTTGAAGGTAGCTAATGAGATAAGCAAAAATGTGTTCCGAATCTGTTTGGCCTTTTATCCAATTATAAAGGTGATCTGTCAGGTGTTCGCGCAGCTTGCGCTTAATGGCAGAAAAGTTCTCGATTCCACCATTGTGCATCATCAATAAATTCTTGTATTGGAATGGATGGCAATTGGATTCGGAAACTTCTCCAACGCTGGCTGCCCTGACGTGTGCCACGAAGCATGGCGTTCTCACTTTAGGTGCGAGATTGCGCAGGTTTCTATTGCTCCATGCGGGATTCACGGAAACAAAAGCCACGGGTTCGTCATTCACTTCGGGAGCATACCAGCCGATGCCAAAGCCATCACCATTCAAAGGTTCTTCAATTTCCTTTGCACTGATGCTTTGATTGACAAGTGAGTTTTTTGGCTGATAAAGCAGCTTGTCAATTATGATGGGCGAACCCATGTAGGCCAGCAATCGACACATAATAAGGTGTATTTATCCTTAAAAGGTACAGATTTGTCGGGAATAAAAAACCAGCAGCAGTTCTGTGCAGTGATATCTATTTTTTCTTTTCGAATCCCAGGGCCGCAGAATTAAGACAATATCGCAGTCCAGTTGGGGCCGGGCCATCGTTAAAGACATGCCCTAGATGTCCTCCGCAACGACTGCAGACAACTTCTTCGCGTACCATGTTATAGCTCGTGTCCTTTATGATGGCTATTGCAGATTCGTCAATAGGCTTGAAAAAACTCGGCCATCCTGTACCAGACTCAAATTTGGTGTCAGCATCGAAAAGCGCCAGTTGGCATGCGGCACAATAATAGGTTCCCTTTTCATGATTGTTCCAATACTCACCAGTAAAAGCGCGTTCTGTACCCTTTTCGCGCAGTACGTTGTATTGCAGGGGTGTCAATTGACTTTTCCATTCTCCCTCCGTTTTTGTTATCATAAATATGGGAACTTCCGTTTTCTTGGCTGCCTTCTGGCCTTGTGAGCAGGCAGGAAGAATCAGCCCCAACGCCAATATCATGATTAAA
This sequence comes from Cyclobacteriaceae bacterium, assembly GCA_029858965.1. Classification (GTDB taxonomy): domain Bacteria; phylum Bacteroidota; class Bacteroidia; order Cytophagales; family Cyclobacteriaceae; genus Chryseolinea. The sequence continues at coordinate 6,733 of JAOUDZ010000042.1, read as the reverse complement.
TTAGTTCTCATCGCCTATATTTTAACTGTTTACAATTAATAACAGCAAATAGATTCTAAAAGTTAATACAAAGTGTCCTCATCCAGACAAAAGTAGAAATCTTTTGGGGTTTTCCTCGGGGACATTTTATTATGCCGAAGCGAGCCATGCAACATAGGAAGAACTATGGTGAAGATCGCCTGCGCTGGCGTTACGCAAGAAGATACTTAATATTCCATGGTGAGGTCAAAAGGTGACTCTGCGGAGTCGATAACCTTTCCATCTTCGCACTTCAGAATTCGCGCGGGAAATTTCTTAATCAAACCATAACTGTGCGTGGCCATGAGTACTGCGGTACCGCTGTTATTAATTTGCTGGAAGATTTTTAAAATACCATGAGAAACTTCCGGATCGAGGTTTCCCGTAGGCTCATCAGCCATGAGAATTTGTGGCTCATTTAGCAAAGCCCTGGCAATCACAACCCGTTGCTGTTCGCCTCCTGAAAGTTGATGTGGCATCTTCTTTTCTACTGACCCAAGGCCTACTTGCATAAGTACCTCTGAAATCCGGGCCCTCATCTTTATGTTATCGTGCCATCCAGTTGCTTTCATCACAAACATCAGATTTTCGGTAACCGTGCGATCGTTGAAAAGCTGAAAGTCCTGAAATATTATTCCAAGTTTTCTGCGTAATGATGGGACGTCCTTATTCTTTATACCACGAATGTCAAAGCCTGCCACGGTAATGTTGCCCAGGCGCAAGGGGAGATCAACATACAGCGTTTTCAATAAAGACGATTTTCCGGAACCCGTGCGACCTACAAGATAAACGAACTCGCCCTTTTGAATATCAAAGCTGATATCCCCCAGAATCGTATTATGGTCCTGAAAAATACTGGCTTCCTTTATACAAACCACCGGATCCGTTGAGAACATAGTCAGATAATTTATGTGTTGAGACCCCTACAACTTATCGTGTCCTAAATCTTAGAACGAGAATAATGTAACACTGCTATCCATTCAACTTTTTGTAGTCTGCAAGAAATTTCGCCAAACCGTTGTCGGTCAGGGGATGTTTGAGTAGCCCCGTTATTACGCTTAGCGGGCAAGTAACTACATCTGCGCCAAGCTCTGCGCATTGCAGCAAGTGAATCGCATGACGAATGGATGCAGCGAGAATCTCCGTTTCAAATCCATAGTTATTGTAAATGGTTACAAGTTGGGCGATGAGCTCCAGGCCATTCTGTCCAACATCGTCCAGGCGTCCGATAAAAGGAGAAACATAGCTTGCACCGGCTTTCGCTGCAAGAATAGCCTGACCGGCCGAAAAGACAAGCGTACAATTTGTTCTGATGCCTTCTCCGGAAAACTTTTTGATCGCTATCACACCATCCTTAATCATGGGAACCTTGACTACGATTTTGTCATCGATTTTGGCGAGCTCACGGCCCTCCTTCAGCATGCCATCAAGGTCCGTTGCGATTACTTCAGCACTCACATTTCCATCTACAATGTCGCAGATTGCCTTATAGTGCGCTCTGATATTATCGTGACCCTGGATGCCTTCTTTGGCCATCAAGGACGGATTTGTGGTTACGCCGTCCAGCACGCCCAAATCGTAAGCTTCTTTAATTTCATTGAGGTTTGCTGTGTCGATGAAGAATTTCATATGTCTAGGTTGTTATGTTTTGTGTATATATTTTTTTTGGCAGTATAGCACCGCTCACAGAGATTGCTGCAATTTTCATGTCTTCGATCTGGCGCATTTGGCCATGTGTATCGTTTCATTCCGTTCATGCTTAGGTTAAAATGGAAACGGGTTAAATCAATTGGTGGAAAAGCAAACCAGCTGGAAAGTCGGGCAAAAGGTTAAAGCTTGAAAATAAAAAAAAATGGCAAACCGAACATCGCACCGCTACGACCGCCTACCCTTGCTACCTTCCGGTCCTGGGGGAGTTCAGCAGGAGCTGGTCGTGCCGATTTGCCGGTGCAAAGATACACCTGACAATTGACAATTTGTAATCGGAATTCTGCAAAAAATGAAATCTTTGCGCTTTTTCTTTGCGCATTAGCCCGGGTGGCACATGCCTTGGATTTCTATCGTAATCCGGAGAGGTATATATTAAATTCCAGTGCACTTGCTGCTTTAAATCCATCAGCGTGTAAATCTTCCAGGATTCCTTCATCAAATTCGAGCTCGCGACGCTGAATTTTTCCATCTTGTAATATTGTTATTTCTGTGCCTTTGAATTGAATGGGGTTAACCTTGACAAGAATGGTGGTTTCGTCAAATTCTCGCTTGAAATACTGGTGTACGATATTGTGCTCTTGTGCCATATAATGCCTTTTAAAGAATGATTCGACTAAACTTACCGGAGCAATTCTTTACGAATCGTCTGACTGTTCAACGGCTAAGGTACGAAGACGCTGAGGAAATATTTTATGCGTATGCCAGCAAGCCTGAAGCAACCAGGTTCGTTTCATGGCCTACCCATAAGTCGCTTGATGATACCAACGCATATTTGCGGCATGCGCTGGCAGCCTGGCGGAGCGGTAAGGAATATGCATATTCCATTCGGTTAATCGAAAGCGCCAGGCTAATTGGCAGCGTCGGCCTGATCAATGAAGATGGAAAAATTCAATTTGGTTATATATTCAGTCCCACGCAGTGGGGTAATGGCTATGCAACGGAGGTATGTAAATCTATGATGAGCCTGCTCATCCATCAGCATGGTGTGTACCGGATACAGACCTTTGTGGATGTTGAAAATGTTGCCTCGGAAAAAGTACTGCTGAAGAGCGGGCTTATAGAAGAGGCCAGATTAGTCAAGTGGTTTAAGTTTGTGAATCAGGATGATTTGGCGAAGGATTGTATTCACTTCAGACTTCCATTTGAACACTTTCGTGGATAGGAAGCGTTATTTTTTCCAAAAGCGTGACTTCCAGTACATTAGCCCAAGCGTTTAAATAACGAATAACATCAGTCTTTACGTTGTATTTCAGGTGCTGCGCGTCATTGGGTATCATGCGTAGAACATTCCGGTCGGACAGCCATTCCAGATGCTTCAGATCGTCAATATCAAAGCCGAAGTCCACTAAACGTGTAATGAGATCGTCCATTGCATAGCCACTGGTTGGGCAATAATCATTCAATTGTTCGTTCCAATCTCCGTATCGCTGCATTGCATAGTTATGAATCTCGTTTTTCGGAAGATGGGATACCTGCTGTGCCAGGAATCCACAGTTACAAGAACCCATATGTCCCCATTGGTAGTCTGAACGACGGTTAAGTTCTACTGCTGTGCATCTCAGCGCATGAATAACCGATGGAGTGGGTGAAGCCATAATAGTCTGAATTTAGCAGTAGTAATTTAGAGAAAGACTAAGTACAATCAAATCCAGAAGCAGAATCCTTTTTCTGCGAATTGAGGGTGAAGCACGCACACGGTATCTTATGCTTTATAGGCATAGCTTGCCAACTGAACGATGAAAATAATTTAATGCCCTTTTGTCGGATGCAAACGTTTTCTGTCTAATTTAATATCAAATTAGCACAACATTATATCCTAAGGGAAATGCTCGCGAAAAGCCGGTCTGAAGTTTCTGAGAAAATTTTGTCATCTAAGCTGGAGTTTAGAGGTCATGTCCCTAATGACAAGTATTTGTGGCAGAGTATAATGGAGGACAATGAGTTGTCTTTTTCTATTCTGTATAGGCGTTACACAAGACTTCTTTATAACTACGGAATGCATAACTGTCATGACAGTGACCTGGTTAAGGACTGTTTGCAGGAAATTTTTACTACGCTTTGGGACAAGCGAAGGAGTCTATCTGATGTATATGCGGTAAATGCTTATCTTTTTAAATCATTTCGAAGACTCCTCGTGAAAAAACTAAGCTGGCGGAAGCGCTTTTCAATCGCCCTTGATTTTAAAGATGAAGCTCTTTTCGAAATTATGGTCCCGGTGGAGTACACTACCGAACAGGACGAGCAAGATGCGGAGCGTGTGGCCAGATTAAAATATTGCATAAGTGCACTAACGAAACGGCAACGGGAGGCACTTTTTCTAAAATTCTACAACAATCTGAATTATTCAGATATCGCCTCCATTATGGAATTGCAGGTTGATTCCGTCTATAATCTTATTTCGAAGGCTATTGATTGCCTGAGAAGCCATATGGTTAAGTAATCATTACGCGGATTGAATAGAAGCTTATCGCTAAGCCAAACTGCCCTGCTTTCAAAGATTACCCTCATACTAGTAAAATAGTCAAAATAAAATGGTGAGAAATTACTATACCGTGTCTCTTTATAGACAAACGCGGTATTCCCTAACCATTTTAGATGAATTATTCTGATTTCACAGCGGGCGATTTTGCAAAGGATGAATTTTTCCAGGCATGGGTATTTAATGCACATGACGAAAGTGCCGCTATTTTTTGGAAGTCATGGCTAATGGATCATCCTGAGAAGCAAGATGTGGTAGCGGAGGCCCTTCAGATATTACAAGGCGTTCGATTTTCGGATTATGCGCTTGCTGAGGATGAAATTACACAGCTCTGGAATAGAATTCACCAATTGGAAGTCGCACCCCGGAATGTCAAGCCTGGTGTAAGGGATATATGGTACAAGGCTGCTGCCGGTGTACTCCTCATTTGCCTTGTAGGCCTTATGTATTTTTTTGGAGCACGACAGCCTTGGAAAGTATACCATACTGCTTTTGGCGAAACCAGAACATTTGTATTGCCCGATGGGTCTACCGTTGTCTTGAATGCAAATTCCAAATTAACCTTACAGTCTGATTGGAAAAATGACCCGGAAAGGGATATTTATCTCGATGGCGAGGCCTTCTTCTCCGTGGTTCATAAACATGACAATCAATTGTTTAAGGTCCATACAAAGGAGGGTGTAACTGTAGAGGTACTGGGAACCACTTTTAACGTTTACAACAGAACAAATGGAACAAAGGTGGTTTTGAATTCAGGACAGATAAGACTCAACCTGCCAACAGCAGAAGCACCAGAGACGATTGTGATGAAGCCTGGAGAAATGGTTGAATACAAGGCGCTGCACTATAACAAGACAGCAGTTGATCCCAGGCTTTATTCTGCATGGACTGACAATAGAATTATTCTAAACCACACAAGTTTACGCGAGATGATAAACATGTTGGAAAATAATTATGGCTTGGATGTGGTCGTGGAGAACAAATCGCTGCTGGAACAAACAGTTTCGGGGTCAATGCCTTTGGGTGACGCGAATAGCTTATTGCGGCAGCTGAGCAAGGCTTTTCAATTGAAAATAACCAGAGTTGATAACAATATAGAGATCAAAGAGGAATGAGCATTGATTCTGATGGTGGACCGGAATCCGCAGACGAAAATATATTGATTTTTTTGCATATAAACATAACTAACTAAAACCCATAACCCATGAAAAAATACTACTTACTATTTGCGGCGCTGTTACTTATGCAGCTTCGCGCAATGCCTCAGGGAACTGAGGTGTATGCGGCTGCGCACAAGCCCATACAGGCCAGAAAACAAGGCAATTCGAATCCATTAAAGCAGGCATTAGCTGAAGTTGAAAGATCCTTTCAGATTTCGATCGCCTACAAAGATGAATGGATTGAAAACAAACAGGTGTACTTTTCGCCTGGAACATATAGTGTCCCTGAGCAGGCATTGGATAGTCTGTTGAAGGATACAGATTTGTATTATGAAAAAGCTGGGGATCGCTTCTATGTGATTCACAGAAAACAATCCAAATTGGCAAAAGCACCCCAGAGTGCAGCGATTTCTGCTGCCCCTATGTTGCTGAACACAGCGATGGATTTTTCAAGCCTATTGGAACCAACGTTTGCGTCATTGGAGGCCATCGAACTTCCATTGGCAGTTGAGGTGACTGGTACCGTAAGAGATGAAAATGGTCAGACCTTTCCAGGCGTCAATGTGGTTATCAAAGGTACTTCAATTGGTACAACGACAGATACGAATGGCAAGTATACCCTGAATGTTGAAGACGACAATGCTACACTGGTATTCTCCTTTGTTGGCTATACAACACAAGAAATTGCATTGGCAGGTCGGTCTGTCATAGATCTAACAATGGCTCCAGACGTGCAGGCATTGGAAGAAGTGGTCGTAACCGCGCTTGGGATTCAAAGAAGTGCCAGGAGTTTGGGATATGCAACATCAAAAGTGAATTCAGATCAACTTACTATTAACAGAAGCCCGAACCTCATGAATACCCTGCAAGGTAAAGTGGCCGGTTTAAATATTTCTTCCCTCGGCACGGGACCTGGTGGGAGTTCTAAAATTCGGATACGCGGTCAGTCTTCAATATCCGGACAAAACAATCCGCTGATCGTTATCAATGGAGTTCCAATCGACAATACCAATTTTGGTACCAAGCTGGGTAACAACGCTGATGACACTTCTATCGGTACCCGAGGCGGGGGAGCTGCTACGGATGGGGGCGATGGACTTTCAAGTATCAACCCTGACGACGTAGAGAGTATGCAGGTATTAAAGGGCGCTGCTGCTGCGGCGCTGTACGGCTCGCGCGCCAAGGATGGTGTAATTATGATTACAACCAAATCAAGAGGAACGACCAAAGGTATAGGCGTCACTTATAATATGAACTATACCGATGAAACGCCATTGGATTTTACGGATTATCAATATGAATTTGGACAAGGTGAAAATGGTGCAGGACCTGCCTCACCTGGTGCCCTTCCTAATCCTAACACCGG
>JAOUDZ010000231.1 GCA_029858965.1 Cyclobacteriaceae bacterium | reverse complement strand
TTTTTGGCCCGACTCCAAATCGCAGACACTGAAGTCGGTACTGGCCAACCAAACAATAGTGTTGAGGCAATCCGATGCCATTTCCGGAAGCCATCATGGCGGCAAGCAGCCAGTGCATCCCAAGTTACTTTCTGAACAACAGGATATTGCATTTGAGCATCGTGAAAATAGTTTTGTTGCTTTTAATGTCGAAAGATTGATTCCGCATATGCTTTCTACACAGGGTCCTGCGCTGGCAGTAGGCGATATTAATGGAGACGCACTGGATGATTTTTTTATCGGAGGTGCTGCAGGACAACCCGGTGCTGTATTTGTACAGGATGCTAAAGGGAATTTTCGATTGACTTCTCAGCCGGCGATAGCGTCGGATATGGCAGCAGAAGATATTGGAGCTTCTTTTTTTGATGCAAATGGAAATGGCGTGCTTGACCTGATTGTTGTAAGCGGCGGACAAGAATTTAACAGTACCGATAAGCATCTAGCACCTCGCCTATACGAAAATGACGGAAAGGGAAACTTCGGTAGGCTGGCAGAAAATCTTCCTGATATCTATGTTAATGCGTCGTGCGTGAAGCCGGCTGATGTTGATCGGGACGGAGATATTGATCTGTTTATTGGTGGTAGCGTGATACCCGGTAAATACGGAATAGACCCGCCTAGCTACTTGCTTATCAATGATGGCAATGGCGTATTTGCGGATAATACTGTGGCACTGTTGCGTGGTGGTAATGATACTCGAGTATCAGTAGGGATGGTGACTGATGCAGAATGGTCAGACGTGAACAATGACGGAAGGGTAGACCTGATTGTTGTGGGGGAGTGGATGCCAATATCCGTCTTCCTTCAGCATGAATCGGGGGTTTTTGAGAATCGGACGGATGAGCTTGGCTTGAACCATACAAATGGTTGGTGGAATACTATTACTTCTTATGATTTCGATCAGGATGGCGATATGGATTTCATCGCAGGAAACCTTGGGCTTAATTCACGCCTTCGGGCAAGTATAGCTGAGCCGGTGAGCATTTTTATCGGGGATATTGATAACAACAACAGCCTCGATCAAATATTGACATACTACAACCAGGGTAGGCGTTATCCTTTGATTTCGAGAGACCAGCTGGTGAAACAAATTCCCGCGTTGAGGCGAAGGTTTTTGAAGTATGCAAACTATAGAAATGTATCCCTTGAAGATATTATTGAACCGGCGTTGCTGAAGACATTTAAGCGAAAAGATGTATTTACGTTTGCATCAGTGTATGTTGAGAATCTCGGCAACGGCAAGTTTTCAGTAAGTAACCTTCCGCTGGATGGCCAGCTATTTCCCATTTTTTCTTTTAGTGTTGATGATCTTAATGGAGATGGGAATGCGGATGTCATGGCAGTCGGCAACCTTGATGCCACACAGCCTGATTTTGGCCGGTATGATGCCGGCTATGGAGTGATATTGCTTGGTGATGGAAAAGGAAGCTTTGAGTCTATAACTTCACAAAAGTCCGGATTTATTGTAAAAGGTCAGGGGAGAAACATCAAATCTCTGCTGACGCCCACAAAGAAGAAGCGGTTCTTAATTGCACGAAATAATGATTCGGTAAAGGTATTTGAAAAGCAAATAAATAAATAATGAAAACACTTCTATTAGCGTTACTTTCTTGCAGCGTCATTCAATTGTGCACTGCGCAATCTTCTGAGTGGGTCATCGAATCGCAACCCATTGATCCCAATAATTATTTCGGGGTTACTGTCGCTAATGGGATGATCGGAATTGTTTCGTCCCCCGAGCCCATGAAAGTTAAGGACGTCGTGTTGAATGGCGTCTATGATTATTATCAGCGGGGCAGGGTTTCAAATATCCTGAAGACGTTCAATCATGTTAACATGAATCTTGATGTAGACGGACTGAGGGTAAGCCGGCGTGAAATCACCGGATATAAGCAGGTACTGAATATGAAAACGGCTTCGCTTACAACCACATTCAATGTAGGGGACAAGGTAAGTGTAAAACACACCATGATGGCACTTCGGCATCTTCCATACACGGCGATGATTATGGTTGAAATTACGGCGAGGAAGAACATAACAATCACACCGATGAGTGTGATTGAAGCCCCAAATCATCTGATAGATGTGAGGAATTTGTATGCACAGAT
>JAOUDZ010000148.1 GCA_029858965.1 Cyclobacteriaceae bacterium | reverse complement strand
ATCCCTTGGTCTTCCACTTACTGTAGCAGCGACAGATATTGCCGAGGGCAAATCTACCTATTTTTCTACGGGGGAGCTTATTTCTACGCTGTTGGCATCATGCTGCGTTCCGGCGGTATTCGATCCTGTCGAGGTAAATGGCGCATTGTATGTTGATGGTGGAATCATGGATAACCTCCCGGCAAGGCCTATTCGTGCGCATTGTGATTTTCTGATTGGTTCTCACTGCAATTATATTAGTGCCGAGTTTGATGCAAAAAATTTCAGATCCGTAATTGAGCGAAGCTTGCTCATGGCGATTGGTGGCAATACAACCATAAGCAAAGGGCTTTGTGATGTATTGATTGAGCCGACGGATGCTGGGAAAATAAGCACCTTTGAACTAAGCAAAGCCAGAGAACTTTTTGACATTGGGTATCAGTTCACGAAACGAAATTTCAAAAGAGAGCATTTTCCAGCGTAGTGATATGGACAAGGCAAACTTCAAACAGCAGATTCTTGCGGGCATCCCAACGGAGTTACCTCCGGTACAGGAATATGATTTAGCTGTTCACCATGCCCCTAAACGAAAGGACATCCTGACGCCGGCAGAGAAAAAACTTGCAGTCCGCAATGCACTTCGTTATTTCCAGCCAAAGCATCACCCACTCCTGGCCCCTGAGTTTTATGATGAACTTATCCGGTTTGGAAGGATATACATGCACCGCTTTCGTCCAGCCTATAGGATGTATGCGCGGCCGATTGAGGAGTATCCCTGCCAATCGCTGGCAGCAGGAGCAATAATGCTCATGATCCAGAACAACCTGGATCCCGCCGTAGCACAACACCCGCATGAATTGATCACATACGGTGGCAACGGAGCCGTCTTCCAGAACTGGGCCCAGTACCTGTTGACGATGCAATACCTCGCAACAATGACCGATGATCAGACTTTGCACATGTATTCTGGTCACCCAATGGGGTTGTTCCCTTCGTCAGAAGAAGCGCCACGTGTCGTGGTTACAAACGGAATGATGGTCCCCAATTATTCCAAACCAGATGACTGGGAAAAATATAACGCATTGGGCGTAACACAATACGGGCAAATGACAGCAGGCTCATACATGTACATTGGCCCGCAAGGGATCGTTCATGGTACGGCGATCACTATACTCAACGCGGGCAGAAAGATTAGCAGGGACGGTACAGGGCTTAAAGGAAGATTGTTTGTCACCTCTGGTCTTGGGGGAATGAGTGGCGCGCAGCCCAAAGCGGCCAACATTGCAGGGTGTATTTCCGTTGTGGCGGAAGTAAGTCATCAGGCCGCACGAAAAAGGTATGATCAGGGTTGGGTGGATGAGATTGTTACTGACCTGGATTTACTGGTAGAACGCGTGCACGTTGCGAAGCGCAACCAGGAGATTGTATCCATAGCTTTTCAGGGAAATATTGTGGACGTGTGGGAGAAGTTTGACCAGGACGATATTTTTATCGATTTGGGATCTGACCAGACTTCGTTACACAACCCATGGGCTGGCGGATATTATCCGGCTGGGATCAGTGTCGAGGCTGCAAATGAGATGATGGTTGAAGACCCCGTGGAATTTAGAAAGTTGGTACAGGTATCTTTACGGCGCCAGGTGCAGGCAATTAATAAGCATACCGCTCGTGGTACCTATTTTTTTGATTATGGTAACGCGTTTCTATTGGAAGCTTCACGCGCGGGCGCAGACATCCTGGCACACGACGGGATTCATTTCCGGTATCCTTCCTATGTCCAGGACATTATGGGGCCGCTGTGTTTTGATTTTGGTTTTGGTCCCTTCCGCTGGGTATGCACTTCAGGGAAGGAAACTGACCTGGATTTTACGGATCAGCTTGCTGCAAAAATATTACAGGAAACGCTGCAGACTTCTCCTGAGGAAATCCATCCTCAGCTAAGGGATAACATACTATGGATTCAGCAGGCTAAAAAGAACAAGCTGGTTGTCGGATCGCAAGCGCGTATTTTGTATGCGAATGCAGCAGGTAGGATTCGCATTGCCGAAGCCTTTAACCATGCGGTAAAAGCCGGACATATTGGACCGATTGTACTTGGGCGTGACCATCACGATGTTTCCGGAACAGATAGCCCTTATCGGGAGACTTCCAATATCTATGATGGATCGCAGTTTACGGCTGACATGGCGATGCATAACGTTATTGGCGATTCTTTTCGTGGTGCCAGCTGGGTTTCCATTCACAACGGTGGTGGTGTGGGCTGGGGTGAGGTGATCAACGGTGGGTTTGGACTGCTGCTGGATGGAACGGCAGCGGCGGATCGAAAATTAAGAAATATGCTCTATTTCGATGTAAACAATGGCATCGCACGGCGGGCCTGGGCGAGGAATGAAAATGCAATAACCACCGCAAGCTGGGAAATGGAAAAGGTATCTGAACTGAGAATTACGCAGCCCAACGCCGTAGACGACGCTTTGATAGACGGAATTGGTTAGTCGTGTCCATGAAATCATTCTTTGAGTAGTTTTGCCAATATTTTACTTTGGTTAAAACTTACAAAACAATCAATATCATGAAAAAAATTGCCATGCTCTTCACCGCGCTGTGTGTTACCACAGGTGCGTTCGCACAGTTTGAAAAAGGTAGAATGTTGGTGGGTGGGTCTTTAGAGGCAGACTTCACAACCGAAAGATCGAAATTCGACGGAAATTCCAACAGGACCGGTAAGTATTCCGAATTTTCACTTGACCCCCAGTTTGGGATATTTATTATTGATAACCTTGCAGTGGGTGGTGCTATTGGACTTAGTACGTACACCTATAAGGAAGATGACTCAGATTACAAATACGTAAGCAACGAATTAACGATTGAGCCCATGGCGCGTTACTATTTACCGCAGGGCATATTTTTTCAGGGGATGTTCATCTTAGGCTCATCATCAGATAAAAGCACGAACAATGGCAATACCAACAAGGATAAATATGCAGTTTCCGGATTTGCGCTGTCGGCAGGCTATGCCTACTTTCTGATGGATAATGTCACGGTTGAACCACAGTTGGGATACAGGTCGAAGGGATATAAGGATAAGTCTAACGACGTTAAAGACGTTGATGCCGGTCTTTTTATTCGCATAGGATTCCAAATTTACTTTAGAAATAAGGGGGCTTAGTAGCACCAGGCCACAAAACCGCAATTGAATTGCGAAGATTTATATATTAAGGCACTATCTTTGTTTAGGTTTGTTAAAACCATATCAATTATGAAACAGATTATTGTCACATTAGTATTTATTGGCGCTTCGATTAGTTCGTTCGCCCAGGCTAAGGTTGCGATCGGCATTAAAGGAGGTCCTAATTTCGCTAACATTAACACAGATGCCAGTGCAGGGGAAAATTACAAGAACAGGACCGGGTTTAACTTCGGTGCCTTTGTCTTGTTCAGAGGTGAGAAAATAGGTATTCAGCCTGAGATACTGTTCTCTCAGCAAGGGTCCACTATTAAATATAGCGGTGACCCGGATGTGAAATCTAATTTCAGTTACGTAAACATTCCACTCGTTGTGAAACTGTACACGGTTGCCGGTATCAATCTGCAGGTTGGACCCCAAATCGGTTTGTTGACCTCAGCGAAAATTGATGACTCGGATGTTAAAGATCAGCTGAAAAGCACAGATTTCAGTTTGGCGTTGGGTGTGGGATGGGATCTGCCATTTGGATTGTCCATAGATGGCAGGTATAACTGGGGTCTATCAGATATTAACAGCGGCGCCGACGTCTCAAGCGTCAAAAACCAGGTTTGGCAATTTTCCGTTGGTTATAAGTTATTTAAGTTCGGAAGTACGAAATAGGCAGCAGATTGCTAACTGAAAGGCCCCCTTTTTGGGGGCTTTTTTGTTTTTGAAAGAAGGCCGCTCACGGAAGCGGGATTTTAGCCTATCACTATCAGGTAGTAATTTTTCTTCCCTCGTTGTACCAGCAAGTATTTTCCCTGGAGAAGGCTGAACGCCGCCTTGGCATTAGCATCGTTGACTTTTACTTTGTTTATGCTCACACCGCCCGCCTGGATCATTTTACGCGCTTCACCTTTGGAGGAAAACATGACGTTGTTTGTAGCGGATGTAAGCAAGTCTGTTACGGTGCCGCAATCGTCAAAAGTTGTCTGGCTTATGGATACTTGCGGAACTCCGTCGAATACGGCCAACAGTGTTTCTTCCGCCAAACTTTGTAACGCTTCAGTGGTGGCGTTTCCAAACAGAATGTTTGAAGCCTTGACAGCCTGTTCAAAATCTTCCTCTGAATGTACACGAACCGTAATATCTTCGGCCAGCGCCTGTTGAAGTTTTCGAAGATGTGGCGCCGCAACGTGTTTTGTTATGAGATTTTCGATTTCATCTTTTGTTTTCAGGGTGAATATTTTTATGAAATTCTCCGCGTCTTCGTCAGATACATTCAGCCAGTATTGATAGAATTTATAGGGTGATGTCTTTTTTGGGTCAAGCCATACGTTGCCGCCTTCAGTCTTGCCAAACTTGCTGCCGTCAGCCTTGGTGATAAGTTTAGTTGTCAATGCAAAAGCATTCCCCTCAGATTTGCGACGGATAAGTTCGGTACCGGTTAAAATATTTCCCCATTGGTCAGATCCCCCCATTTGCAGTTTGCAATGTTTGTTTTCAAACAGCCAGTAAAAATCATAACCTTGAACAAGCTGGTAGGTGAACTCTGTAAAAGACAGCCCGGATTCCAGCCGTTTTTGCACAGAGTCTTTGGCCATCATGTAATTAATGGTGATGTGCTTCCCGACGTCTCTGATAAAATCAAGAAATCTGAATTCCTTAAACCAATCATAGTTGTTCACAAGTTCTGCGCCAGTCGACCCGGAAAAGTCGAGGAATTTTTCAAGTTGTTCTTTAACACAAGCGACGTTGTGGTTAAGAACTTCTTCCGAAAGCAGATTGCGCTCGGCAGATTTTCCGGAGGGGTCGCCGACCATTCCGGTGGCGCCACCAACGAGGGCAACTGGCTTATGTCCACAGCGCTGAAAGTGGACGAGGGTCATAATCTGAACCAGGTGTCCAATGTGAAGAGAGTCAGCAGTTGGGTCAAACCCAATATAGCCGGCTGTCACTTCTTTACTGAGTTGTTCTTCTGTGCCGGGCGTCACATCGTGAAGCATTCCCCTCCAACGTAGCTGTTCCACAAAATTTCCTTTTACCATCAATTGAGCTTTAGCGCACAAATATAAAAAAGCAAGCTTGAGGTTTATAAGAAAGTAAAGGGAAACCCCGAAAATCATAAAACTGGTTAACCAGAGGTATCAAATGATATCTCAATCAATGGCGCCACTATGGTATTGTCTTCCGGTTTACTCTTCAACTTGTAATGGTGCTGATTCTAATTGGTCTCCTGCCACAATTTCGCTATCAATTCTGTAAATAGGAGGCAACTTGGCAGAGTTATCAAAACTCACATCCAAATCCTTAATCAATCCGGTTTTCAGCGAGTAAACCCAGCCATGTACTTTTGGTTCATTTCGCTTGCGCCAGGCATTTTGAATAATGGAGGTTTTCGTGAGATCAAAAACCTGCTCAATCACATTCAATTCAACCAGTCTGTCATATCTTTTCTCTTCGTCTTGTATTTCATGAAGTTCGTGACTGTGTATTCTGAAGACGTCTTTAATATGGCGAAGCCAATTATCGACCAAGCCATTTTGTTGGCTGTTCATTGCGGCTTTTACGCCGCCACACCCATAATGCCCACACACGATAACATGCTTTACTTTTAGAATATTTACAGCATAATCAAGTACGCTGAGCATATTCATATCTGAATGCACAACCATATTGGCGATGTTGCGGTGAACAAAAATATCACCCGGTTGTGTGTTTGTAATTTCATTCGCTGGTACGCGGCTGTCTGAACAGCCTATCCACAGAAATTGTGGCGTTTGTCCCTTGGAGAGCCTGTCGAAATAGGCCGGGTCCTGATCCAGTTTTGCTGTGACCCACGCTTTATTTCCATCTAATAATGTTTGATATAGTTTCATATATTTCTTTTTTAACCTGCAATCAGTTTAGGCTCCTGCTCAGAAACCTGTTCAAAATCGGCTTCTGAATCGCTAACATTCCAAAAGTATTTTCCAATATAAAACAGTATCGTTCCCGTTATTACTGCAATATTCAGATCAACCATCACTGTGATTATTGTGGTGTATGCTATGAAGAGCAGTTGTGTGTTCCGTTTAAGCGAAGTATGCCATCCCCTTTGGAAGTAATACTTCAGGAAATCTTTATTGCAAACATCCAGCCCGGCTTTAAGCAAAACACCAACAAAGACAGCCGCTGGAACCAGCGACAGATATGCTCCGAAGAGCGCTATGCTGAGCAGTGCGAAAACACCAACGAGTATTCCGGCCATTCTCGTTTGTGCACCCTCTTTAATAAGCAGTACAGAACGGATAGTTGCCTGGGCCCCGGGAATGCCCTGTAGAATGCCTGAAACTGCATTGCCCAGTCCCTGGGCAACCAACTCTTTGTTGAGTTTTGAACGTTCACCATTCAATTTGTCAACCACCAGGGCAGTTAGTAAAGAGTCGAGATAGGCCAGCAAAGTCAGCTGCAATGCGTAGGGCAGCGCCAATAGGATATACTTCGGTTGAAGGATTTCCCAGGTGGGAAAGTAGTTTATCAGCATAGTGGTAAATTCCTGAACAGAACCTACCGAATTTCCAAGCTGCACGTTTTCCACCATCAGACCTGTGGCGATTGAAAATCCTGTCATCAACAATAAGCTCACTAGGACACCGGAGATGAGCGAACGAAGGATCTGTCTGAGCTGAAATTTCTTTACCATCCAGACAATACCAAAGATGAGACCAAAAGTTATTGCTGCCAATCCAAAATTAAGGGCCGCACCACCTTTCATAATGGGGTTATTGTTGAAGGCGAATACTTTGGCAATCTGGTCCTTCCAAATGAGTAAGCCTATACCATTCATGAAGCCCAAGATCACCACATTGGGAATGAGCGAAATCAATTTCCCAAGGCCTAGGAGTCCGGCCACGATCAGAAATAGCGCATTGAGCAAAAAGATCAGTGTAATAAACTGTTCCGCCAATGCGCCAGAAAACGTATCGTAGGCAAAGGCAACGCACAACGCTGAGATCGCAGTCATGGGTGCCGTTGGGCCTGAGGCCTGTACGCGCGTGCCCCCAAAGATTGAAGTAATAATGGGTATGATTGCTGCGGCTATCATACCGGCAAATGCACCCCTGCCCGACATTACACCAAAAGCAGCACCAAGTGAAATAGCTGCAAAGCTTACAGTTAACCCTGCGGTAAGGTCAGCCAGGAACCTTCTTGCATCCATAGGTTCGATTAATTAGAATGTCATAAATAGCTTGTATAGGACAGGGGAGATTCCTGTCAAAGTGTGAACCTGTAACTAGATTCAATAGAAGAAACTATACTTCGGGGGGTGGACTGTAAATCTCGTAATTTCCAAATAAGGGATTACCTGCATTGGCAGTGGAGATATTGCATTTGGAAATAAGCATGCAACTTGCTGCAGGGTGCTTAATATGCATTAGGAAGAGGTCTACTTCGTTTGCCGAAGTATCTTCGTCAGCGTAACCTCCGAAGGCATCCTGCTCTTCCTCCGCTGAACTTCCCGCCACTAATTTGGATATGTTTTCCAGCAGCCGTCTGTTGCTTTCTGTCTTCAGTGCTGATATCTCGACCAGAAAAAAACTCATGTTTAGAAATATTATCCCGGTGAAGAGGGACAATATTCTATTCAAGCGATTTGATCGAAAGCCATTCATATTTCATAAAAATACGCCATTTTCTTATAATTGCCAGCGATTCACGTTATTCGAAAATAATATCATCTTTCTGGAATAACTTTATACCAAGATTATCAGTGCCTGGCAGAGATGAAATTACTAAATAAAGAATAGTTCAATATAGACCATGAAGCAACCAGACGCCCTTAACCTTGTCGCAGAATTTCACAAAACATTTCAGCATCCTGTCCTAAGCTCCCCGGCGATTCCGGAGGAAAATCGATGCAAGCTCCGTGTTGCACTCCTTGCGGAGGAGCTAAAAGAACTAGAGGTTGCTATTCTGGAAGGAGATATCGTGGAGGTGGCCGATGCCTTATGCGACATTCAATACGTTTTGTCCGGCGCCATTCTTGAATTTGGACTGGGTGAAAAATTCAATTTACTTTTTGAAGAGGTTCAGCGTTCCAATATGAGCAAGGCTTGCAAATCTCTGGAGGAAGCGAATGCCACAATAGCGCATTACAAGGAAAAGGATCAAACTGAATGCTATTATCGCGAAGAAGATGGCAGATGGCTCGTTTATCGCAAGTCGGACAATAAAACCCTCAAGTCAATTAACTACAGTCCTGCCGATTTGGAGGGAATTATCGCGAGGCCCTAGAGGTAAAATTCAAATTGAAAAACTGAATCCTGCCCTTTGAGTTGCATCGGATTAATGGCCAGGATATGAGAATCGTTATAGGCCTTAATAAATTCTGAGCGGCTGATGCGCAGCTTGCTGTGGCCCGGTTTAATTTTATGGTATTGCATACGTCCGGAAGAATTGGCGCGGGCGCTGTATAGAAAGCTAAACTGAATTGGTATTGGCGAAGGAATATACCTCATAACGGGCTATAGGTACGGCTGAATTCTTTGTTGAGCATGGCATTTTGCCTGGAATTATATTGGGCCAGCAGCGAATAGGCGTTAGTGGGCACGAAGCCATACTTGCTTTGGTATTCTTCAATTTTGATGCATAGCTCTTTTATATAGAACCTGATTTGCTCCAAATTGTCACATCCCGAAGGTGCGACAAAGTTTTTCGAGGTGAATGTCTTCAATTCAATTTCGAGCTTCTTTCGTTCCCAGGGTGTCATTTGTATGTGTATAAATGCACAATTATAGCACAATCATATATAATTAAGCAAGTTAATATGTGT
>JAOUDZ010000147.1 GCA_029858965.1 Cyclobacteriaceae bacterium | reverse complement strand
GCTACCCAGGTGTGCCCCAACAAAACGCATCGCCGGGTGCCGCTCAACGAATCGATCCCGGGCATTGATCTGATCTTCATAGGATGGGCTCTCGGGATGCAGGAACATGTGGTATTGTGGATGATTCTTAAAATATTCGCGATCATTTTTCACTGTCATCATATCCAATGGAAGCCAACAGTTTTTTGGTTCCCCCAAATGCCCCAGTACAGTTTTATCCTCACCAATAATGTAATCGATTATGGGATCAAACTTTGGATCATCAATCATAATGAATTGGTCCGCGGAGTCTTTGTAGACCATCCCAATATTCTTCCAGATCTTAATACCAAGTGCTCCTGCCGAAAACGATGCTTTCAGCTGCGCAATAATTTCCGATGCAAACTCAGCAGAATCCCAATGCTCCAGGGTAAATGTCGTTACATAACTTATTCTATCCGGGAACTGCTCCACCTGGTGCAGGGCAAATTTCTCCTGTTCTGCCAGCGGCGGATTGGACGGAGCATCAACGCCTACAGTGAGCAACCTGAAATTATCTGCTTTGGCTTGCTCTGCAAGGGCAGTGCTCATTGCATTGAGATGCATATGGGTATCAATTTTCTTGACTTTGTCAAAATCGTCGATTCCATAATGATCGTTTTCACAGGCACCGGCCAATACCATGGCAGGAGCAACACAATAAAACCAAAATTTACTTTTCATATGGCATATCCCTTATTTCGGTAAGACCTTGTCCAGGGCAGATGTCAAGTTAGATTTTAGTTATTACCCGGCAAACTAATTCCCCGAATTTTGTATGTATGCGGGTCTAATCATGGATTGTTCCTATATTTCTATAACAATCTTTGAACCCGATCGCCTGCAAATACAAACACCAATATTATATGACATTCCAAAACAACTCGCATCGTCTTCTTTCACTGGATTTCATGCGTGGCCTTATCATGATATTGCTGGTGCTTGAAAGCACACAGCTCTATGAGCACCTTTTTGAAGCAACAGAAGATCAGGGTATTCAGTTTATTATCCTTCAGTTCTTTCACCATCCCTGGAATGGCCTGCGCTTTTGGGATTTGATTCAGCCTGGATTCATGTTTATGGCAGGCACTGCGATGGCTTATTCATTGCACCGTCAGCAACAACAAGGCGTACCGTGGAAGAAATCCTTCATCAAAACATTAAAACGGTCAGGATGGCTATTCTTCTGGGGCGTCCTCGATTATGCCGTCCGGCCAGGTGGGCTTTCTTTTGAATTATGGGACGTTCTCACCCAGCTCTCATTCACAACCCTCGTGGCTTTCTTGATTTTCAGATGGTCGATGACGACACAAATAGTTTTTAGCCTGGGGTTGCTGTTATTAACGGAAATACTGTATCGCTTCACAAATATTCCGGGATTTAATCAGGCGTTTGTTGATCAGCACAATTTTGGAAATTACATGGATTTGCTGTTAATGAACAAAATCAATGCGGGAGGATGGGTAGCCATAAATTGCATCCCGACAGCCGCACACACCATTTGGGGTGTTTTGGCTGGGAAGTTATTGTTATCGGAAAAAGGTGGGGACGAAAAGGTAAAACGACTGATGGTAGCGGGCTTAGTGGGGCTGCTTATTGGTTACAGCATGAATTTCCTGGTCACGCCAATTATTAAAAGAATAGCGACAAGTTCCTTTGTTCTGGCTTCCGGTGGATGGTGTTTACTGGCATTGGGGTTATTCTACTGGTGGATAGATGTAAAGAACCATAAAAAGTATTTGCAGTTTTTCACGATTATTGGGATGAACTCCCTTTTCATTTACATCTTCATCGAAATCATTGCCAGTCGTTGGTTTAACGAATACATCGGTGCGATATCAAATGGATTGATGGGTATCATAAACGTACCTTTGGTGCCCATGGGCATTATTACTTCACTGATACTTTTTGCATTGGAGTGGAATTTATGCAGGTTCCTCTACAAAAAAGGAATCTTCTTCAAGATCTGAGGCATCATAAAAGATACATCGTCAATGCGGGAATGCCCGAAGTGGATGAGTGTTCAGAAGTATTACCGATCCAAAATCCTTTTAGCGTTTTCTGTATAAATCTTTTTCAGCACTGTGTCTTTAAGGCCAAAGCCATATAGGGGCCAATGATAACCAAAGAGATCAATTTCATAAAAATGTTCATCATTTGATTCAAGAATGCGGAAGGTTGTTTGGTACATATGTGGGCTATAGCCCATATCCGTACCGTATAGGAGCCTGTCCTGATACTTTTCGCAAAATGAATTCATGAATCTTGGAATTGGCGCCGTTTCTCCATAACGAGCCCCAAACTCTGCATACAGGTTTGAATATGTTCTAAAGAGTCTGCCCAGTATTTCAAGATCATATTCGCAGTTTGCCAGATGGCATGCAATAAATGTAGTCTTCGGGTTTTCGCGAACGGCATTTTCAAGTGTCTGGATAAGCGCTGCGTGATTCAATATTCCCTTTTTTGTTAAATCCACTTTCCACTCATATGCGTTCATTAATCCATCATTCGTTGAATCCATAGGCAAGTACATCCAGTAGGGTTCTGCCACATGAATGTTTACGGGCATTTTTAACTCCGCACACTTTTCATATAATGGTTTCATCCGCTTATCGTCTACATGCAGACCATCGTTAGACATAGGTTCAGAGAACGATTCGCCCATGCCTTTATCGCCAAGTTCACCTACCCCCTTTGCACCAGCCCGATGACATCGCACCAACTCGGCGACTGCCTTTTTACTCCACCCCGGCTCGTTGCTCCCTGTATAATCAAACCCACACCATACTTCAAAGCGATCTCCTTGCGTGGAATACAGGGCATATAAACTATCAAATTTAGGTCCTGTTGCCTGGGTTAGTATTATCGTTTTTGCAATCCCCGCATCATCCATATTCTTAACCCATTGTGCCAGTTCTTCCTCCGTGGCTGCATATGGATGCGAATGAACGTCAATGACAGGATATTTTGCTTTCTCAATTTTCGATATTGGAATTTGATAAATAGACTTTGGTCGATAGTCCTTTAGCTTGAGTGTATTTGGATCTTGTGCATTACACCCTATACCAAGCATCATGAGCACGATCATCCAACCGAAAACGACATTCTTCTTAATGTTACCAACCACGTTTCTATTGTTCATATTTATTTATTTGTTTACTATCACCGTGATTCTTCATGTCCAAATTTCTTGAACCAGTATATGGAAATATATAAATCTTTTTCTCCAGTTCCTTTAGCAAACCAATTTGGTTTTCCAACAAATCAGATTTTGTACATGGTAATTAGCCATAATTTAAGCATAATCTGGGTGCAACAATGGGGAATGGCTTCGCACCACGGCAAAATGGCATAGACGCAACCAATCTTTGCCATACTTTTGAATAAAAGTAAAATGACCATCAAATACTCAAACCATGAAAATAGGACTGCTCTCAGATACGCATGGCTATCTCGATCCGAAGGTCTTTACTTACTTTAAAGACTGCGACGAAATATGGCATGCAGGTGACATCGGCGCTATGACCCTGCTACAAGAGCTTGAACATTTCAAACCTCTACGTGGTGTTTACGGAAATATTGATGATAAGGATATTCGCACGCGACTTCCGCTGGATTTGCGATTCTATTGTGAGGGGCTGGATGTCTGGATTACACACATTGGGGGAACACCACCAAATTATAATCCGCGTGTTAAGAAGATACTAAAAGAAAGTGCGCCGGATATCTTTGTATGCGGCCATTCACACATACTGGGTATAAAGCGCGATGTCATTTACAACAACATGCTCTTCATCAATCCGGGCGCGGCAGGTAATCAGGGATTTCATAAAGTAAAAACGCTTGTCCGCTTTGAAGTTCATGGGGAAAAAATTGAGCACATGGAGGTGGTGGAACTTGGCAAAAGAGGTGCATTAAATCCTTAGAATCGGTAGCGAACAGAAAGTCCAGGGCCTTTAATCGAGAGAGCAGTCTCGCGCTCCAGGTAACGATTGTATTTCTTTGCACCCTTTGTCCACAAGATAATCCCCGGTATTGTCATGCCAGTACCGCCCATTATCATCAATACACCCAACGCGGCTTGTGGATCACCTTCATTATAGGTACCTGTAGAAGTTTGATACGTGTTATAAAATGTCTTATCGGCATTATTGTATACAATGATACCACCAATCAACATTGCACCACCAATAACAGTAAGCGTTCTGCCAACGTTTCGCATGCGAAAACCGGGCGGATAAGATATTTTATACGCTACCCGATCAAGTGAATTTACAATGACAGGGCTTTGATTCTCACGCGAAGCGTCAATGCCACCTGCATCTGCAAGAATTTGGGCTTCCGATGAGACCACCATGCACAACATCGCAAAGGCTGCGATGAATAATTTCATACAGCTGCTCAGTTAAATTAAACGTATTGATTCAGCATGACCGGCATAACCAGCATGAGTATGTCTTCATTTGCATCCTTTTCAGCAGGTAGAATTACACCTGCTTTATTGGGGGCAGACATCATCAGCTTGATCTTGTCAGAATCCATATTGTTGAGCATTTCGATCAAAAATTTGGCATTGAAGCCGATCTCAATGTCTTCGCCATCATGCTCGCATGAAAGTCTCTCGTTTGCTTCGTTGGAGAAATCCAAATCCTCAGCGGAAATCTGAAGCTCGCTTCCCGTGATTTTCAGACGAACTTGATGCGTTGTCTTATTCGCGTAAATCGATATGCGTCTCAATGCGCCAAGCAGATCGTTCCGTTCGATAGACATTTTAATATTATTAACGGAAGGTATAACATTGTCATAGTCGGGAAACCGCTCATCAATTAAGCGACAAATCATTTTAATATTACCGAACTTAAAGTACGCATTCGACAAGTTGAAGTTCAAGCTCACATCGGTATTTTCGGCCGGCAAAGTGGCTTTCAATAAATTCAGCGCTTTGCGCGGAATAATGATGGAACTACCGTTTTCAGATTTCACGTCAGTTCTTCGATAGCGCACCAACCGGTGGCCATCTGTAGCTACAAAAGTGGTATTCTTGTCACCCAGGTTCACATATACCCCGGTCATTGCAGGCCGAAGTTCATCATTGCTGGTCGCAAATATGGTATTGTTAATTGCGCGGGCCAGAACTTCTGTCGAGATTTCTGCGGTAAAATCATTCGCAACAGACGGAACCTTGGGAAAATCAGTGGCATTCTCGCCAGAAAGCTTATATCTCCCATTATCCGAAATGATTTCAATGCTGTACGTAGACTCATCTATTGAAAAAGTCACCGGTTGTTCCGGAAGGTTTTTGAGGGTATCCAACAATATTCGGGCAGGTACGGCAATACTTCCTTTTTCCTTCGATTCAACCTGAAGGTCCGTTATCATGGATGTCTGAAGATCAGAGGCCGTAACGGTGAGACTTCCTTTTTCCAATTCAAACAGGAAATTCTCCAGGATTGGCACTACGGGATTTGTGGTGATAACACCATTAATATTAGAGAGTTGCTTAAGCAGGTAAGCAGAGTTGACAATAAACTTCATTCGTGAAATGGTGGTTGGTTTTAAAGCGGGGTAAAGTTAGAAAGAAAACCGAATAATAAAACCTGGATTTAGCGCCTAAAAAGGTGCGCTCAAATTTCTATTTTTCAAAAAAAGTGCGTGTTCTGACCAGCTTCGCAACCCGGCCTTGCTGAAATATTGCCCACTGCGAACCATTAATCAGCCCCATAAATCGGCTGCTGTTGTCGATTGGCGGATAAAGTTGCAGGCTGTATTCTTTCTGCGCGATGTCCTTTACTAATATTGTGACGTACGGACCCACCTTAGCGAGACTATCGAGCAGCTCGTTCGGCTCCAAATAATCCTCAACCGTTAGCAGTGAAACGTCATCAAGAAAATCGTTCAGCTTCGTGGTATCCACCTGGGTCAAGCCCTGTACGCTAAAATAGTTGTTGTCCATTGCAACAGCGAAGTCGTCGGATGGCTTGCGGGGAAAGCTTACTTCAAGGCTTTGAAAGTTTCGCCAGTTAAAACCAAACACAAATTTATCGCGCCAGCCGGTTTCGGCAAGCTCAAATATTCCAGATACATATACACGATACCCTGGAATCGTCACAATATATATCTCTCCCCCATCGCTATCCAGAAAAAATGCCTGGTTCTTTGATTCATTTCCTCCCGCAATGAAGGTCTTTTGCACCTCGTCTGATGAAAACATTGAAACTTTGACGCCATTTCGCCGCAGCGAAGCCGCCACCGAGTCCTGCATCGACGCAGCCAAAGGCCTTTTGGGTTCCGCTTGCTGTAGTGTGGCAAACAAGACGTCAATCATGGCGGGGTCAGCAGGGTATTGATCGTTTACGCGCCAGCGGGATCCGTTATATTTTAATACTACACTGCCTTTATTCGACTCCAGCGAAATTTCGTTTATACTGTTGAGGTCAAAATCCTTAAAGATCATTTTATTAACCGAAAAGTGTTCCTCACTCCTGCCTAACCAATAAGCAGTAAAGGTTGCGCTCAAAAGTGCAAGGAACAGGATAAATAGCCGCTTATTCTTTTTTTCCAGCATATCAGAATCGAGCATATTTCCGTTTACGCCAATAGGCTCTGCCAACCCCGTAGAGAACTAACAATACAAGCGGTACGATCAGGTTTATCATTTGCCACTTCATCCTTTCATTGATAACTTTCTCCTTATCCAGGGGACGAATCTTAACCTGCCTATTTCTTGCTTGTATCAACCCATTTTCGTCCAGGAGATGGGCCAGTGCATTCATCAGGAAATCTCTGTTTGCGAAGGTATAATTTGTGGCCGGATCAAAGCCCAGCGGCCGGGGCTGCCCACTCCGCATATTTATATCATTGCGTACGATGTCTCCGTCAGCAACAACAATGATTTTTGTTGGCACACTCTCCTCCCGGAATAGCTGTTCTGAAGCACCTTCCGGTAAAAACCTGTTCTTAAACAGCGAAGTAAATTTTCCTTCCAATAAATATCCAACGGGAAGGAAACGTTTGGAAAAAGTATCGTCTGGCATCTTCTTGCGAAGATCGTTAACACTTACTTTCACCGGGGCAGTCAGGGTTCGCGTGTATTGCGATGTCATCACAAGTGGAGTCTTCCGGACACCAGTAGCCTTAACGGTATCTACGCTGCTCACAAACCTCGTAATAACAGCATCCAGGTTTCTTGTAATGGGGTGATCTGCATAATGATTCAACAACGGATAAAAGGGCCAGTCCATTAACTTTACCTGAGGCTTTCCCCCTATCTGACCCGTAATAACAGGGTAAAATCCTGCGCTCCGATCCTGAATTAAATCCATGTTGATCCGAACACCGTATCTGAAAAGCTGATCGTCGAGATTGATATTATACGGCAATGCGAAATAGTCATCTCTGGAAGCGCTATCCATGCTCACTTCCATTTTATCAATCAGGAACATCACTTTTCCACCCTGCATGATATATTGATCCAATATATATTTATCCAATGTAGAGAATGGTAAACTTGGTTTTGCAACAATCAAGGCATCATACATCCTGAGTGCAGTACCCTCATTCAATGCCAATTTATAAGCATCGTAAACTTCCCGCAAATCATTATTGAAACTTGCAATATGCAACGAGTCTAACTCTCCATGGCCCGTTACAAAACCAATGCGCCTACGATCTGTGTTAACAAGTTTGTTTATCGCGCTTGCCAACTCATACTCAATACCTTCGATGGATTGATTGATTTCCTCTGCCGGTGTTCCTGCCTTATTTCCCTTTAGCAGCATCACACCTACTTCCATTCCCTCATATGAAATTGTAACGCCGGGGAAAACAAGTTGCTCTGTACGTTCCCCGCTCTTGGTATCAATTACATTCGTTGGCTGAATTCCTTTTGCGGCAAGATCTGTCATAAATTCGGATCTCGCCTTCCCACTCAATGCAACTGTAGGGTTTGTAAGTTTGTATTTTACTTTATCCCTTGAATAAATTCGAAATTCTTCCAACGTCTCTTCAATTCCCTTTTGAAGTCTCCGGAATTCTGCATTTAAATCACCGTCCAGAAAAATTTCAACATAGACATTGTCATCAAGATTTATGAGTATTTCCCGGGTTTGGTCTTTAATGGTGTACCTCTTTTCCTCTGTAAGATCAATGCGGTAGAAATATGATGATACCAGCATATTGACCAGGGTGATTAGCAGCAGACCATTCAAAAATGTTAATATGTCGCCCAGTTTTTTGCTCTTCCAGTTTACCATTGTCTGCTGCCAAGGATTAGTTTGGTAATGGATAGCATAAGAAAAATTACGCTGAAAAAGTAAATCACATCACGTGTATCAATAAGTCCCCTGCTGATGGATTCATAATGAAATAGCATACCAAGTTGCTTTAAGAGCAGTCCGTCAGCCGACCAAAAAGGCATCCCTGAAATTGACTCAAATCCCGAAAATAAAAGAAAGCACAGAAATGCAGCAACGACGAAGGCTACAATCTGGTTGGGGGTGATGCACGACGCGAAAATTCCCACGGCACAAAAACTTCCAGCAAGCATGGAAAGTCCAATATAAGAACCTATGATTCCCGGTGTATCTAAATTACCTGTTGGATTGCCTAACGAATAAATTGAATAGTAATACACCAGCGTTGGAATCAATGCAAATAGCACCAGGAGGAGACTGGCCAGAAATTTTCCCATAATGATATCCCAATCGCTCAGCGGTTTTGTAAACAGCAATTCCATTGTCCCTGATTTCTTCTCCTCGGCAAAACTCCGCATCGTAATGGCTGGCACCAAAAAGATAAATACATATGGACCTAATGAAAACAGCGTATCCATATCTGCATAGCCGTATTCCATTACGGAAGTATCCGGAAATACCCACATCAACAAACCCATTCCCAGCAAAAAGACACCAATCACTACATAGGCAATGAGTGAATTGAGAAAACTGCTGAATTCTTTGGAAAGTACGTGTAGCATACCGATTGGAACCGTTCG
>JAOUDZ010000041.1 GCA_029858965.1 Cyclobacteriaceae bacterium | reverse complement strand
TCGTTTTGTGCCAGCCTTGACACGGCTGATTCAGACACCTATTTTTGCTTAGAAGTTGAACAGGAAAACCGGCAAGCACTACACATTGTAAACAACGATTCTGTCCAACTTATAGGGGGTTAGTACACTTTATGTCTGGGATTGGGTTTATCAGGGGTTTTGCGGGGTTCAATACCAGAAAAGGTCATTGAGCAATCAAACCAAATTCAAAATAGCACGGGATACCTGATCTGATGGTACACGTTTATTGTCATTTGTAAACGTTTGTAATCGGATATTTTGATTTGTACATGCGATTATTATTCAAAGGAAGCAATAGTGGTTAGCTGTCTTCTTAATGGAAATCGGGCAGCTAACGTAGCGCCTGTCTATAGACCTTTCGCGTAAGAATATATATGAGCGCTCCGAAGTGCAACAAAAATCGTTACCCCCTATCAGCCTTAATGCTGAAAACTTCGTGTTGCCGTGAATATCTATCCGTACTCTAGCCAGGAGCAAAGGTGCCGCATCGAAGCCTTCTCTTCAAGATGGCATGAACAAGTCCTCAATTGACCGGCTGATCGACTCCCGCCAAGCTACGACTTGTGCATCGAACACGGTAAACGTAATTAAATATGTAATTAAATATGGCCGTGCTCAATCCACCAGTCAATTACCAACTGCGTTCACCACGAT
Source organism: Cyclobacteriaceae bacterium (assembly GCA_029858965.1). GTDB lineage: Bacteria > Bacteroidota > Bacteroidia > Cytophagales > Cyclobacteriaceae > Chryseolinea. The sequence continues at coordinate 32,999 of JAOUDZ010000041.1, read as the reverse complement.
CTCCTTATCATTTCCCTGGAAATCAAAAACCTTTACCGAAGTCATCTCCGGGGATAATTTCAAATCGCGGGAGGATTGGGAAAAATAAGTCGATCCATAGTAGAATTCATGCCTGTAAAGTTGGCCATTCTTTAAGGTAACAATCGCGTAGGCGTCATTCTTTTCCGCGCGATAATACTTTCCCGAATGTTGTGTTGCGTATGCCTGCAATGCATTATCATTATTTCCTACAATGACTAATTCGCGTCCGTCACCCGATACCATTCTTGCCATGCCCTTGGCATCTCTATCGGCCAGAAATCCGCTCTTCGTCACCGAAACAGGTCTAAAGCCGCCCTTCCCGTTCCCGCTCAAATACAATCCAATGCAAGCGTCGTCACGACCCGATGAAATTTCAGGTGAATATGAATTACCAACCAGCAGCACATCCAGGTTGCCATCATCATCGTAATCTCCGGTTACCATGCCATATATCGGAGAAAACTGTGCTACAAGCGGCAAGCCCGAGATCTTAAACTTTCCTTTTCCCAAATTCTCCAGGTAGCTGCTTTCAAAGCGCTCGCTGCACACCACATAAGCTTCTTTCAGTTCTTCCGGTAAAAAGGATTCCTCGAATGTTGCATTTGCATAATCGGTATACGTTCGAAAACGGCCCCTGATAGAATTGATTTGGTCGATGAGATTATCACGCGAATGACCTACATACTTTTTGCCCTGCACATAATAGGTCATGACAGGATCAATGCGCCCATCCTTGTTGTAATCGCTGGCATACACGCACAACGGCTCTTCTTCGTTTGCGTGAAAGTGCGTATTCAGACCAAGGTTACCCAAAACATAATCCGTATCTCCATCCCCGTCAAAGTCACCACCAGCGATGCTGTTCCACCATCCGGAGGTATGCGTTAAGTCTGTTTTGTTGGTCGCATCAATGAGCCTTCCTTTCTCATTATGATAGAATCGTACCGGCATAAACTCTCCTACCACCATTAAATCGATCCATCCGTCATTGTCGTAATCGGTCCACAATCCCGAGCACACCAGCCCCGTTTTGCGCAGACCCTCAACTTCATCGGTTACGTCCGTGAAACGACAAGCTGCTCCCTTGCTATCATTCCTCAACAAGAAGCTACCGGCAGGCAACGGATATTCGCCTGGTATAATTCGGCCGCCAATAAATAGATCGAGATCTCCATCGCGATCGTAGTCACTGCCTACAACACAGGAACCGCTTTGGCGAATTGCCGGCAATGCGTTGGGCGCTGCTGCGAAGTTCCCGCCTCCATCGTTCAGATACAGATGATCCTGGTATAATGCAGACTCCTTTATTTGCTCCGATCCTCCGCTCACCGTGTACAAATCCAAATCATTGTCATTGTCGGCATCAAAAAGCAAGACGCCCATTTCTTCGGAAAGGCTATCCATTCCTGTCATAGATTTCCGTTTAAATTTACCTCCGGGCTGTTGCATAAACATAGCCCCGGCAAAGCCAGCCGCACCACCAACATAAAAGTCTTCGAGCCCATCTCCATTCACATCACCTGCTGTAACGCCGGGGCCATTAAGAGAATGCATGTGCGGCAATATTGGCTGCAGCTTGAAATCAACAAAAATATTCTCTTCATGAATGAAATCTATTTCCGACGCTTTCGTCACATCCTCAAACAAAGTAGCGGCCACGGCTTTTTCAACCAAAATTCGTTCTTTGGCTGCGGCATAGTCAATCCTCAATACCTGATTAGCTTTTACATGCTGCAGCATTTGATACTTTCCATCAGGCCACAGTATCTCAACAGTATCCGCTTCGTCCGATGCACCCAGGCCAAAATGAAGAAACGGCTCTACGGTTGAGAGATAACCGCGGAATGGGCTAAAATATTGATACTGGAGTGTCCCTTTATTTCTAAGGAAAACTTTAGTGCCAATACCTTCCAGATTCGTGGGAGGCCCGGCCAAAGAAATTCTCATATAATTTGATTGATCGGCTCCCCTGCTTTGTCTTGCATGACTTTCCCATACGGAGGCTTCTTCATCAAGATTGTTGGTCACCAAATCGAGGTCTCCATCATTGTCAAGATCCGCATAGGCCGCACCGTTGGAATACGTTGGTGCAGACAGTCCCCAGGCCTCAGATACATCGCTGAACGTTAAGTCACCATTATTTTTATACATATAATTGTGAACCTTAATGCCGGGAAGTTCATTTAACAGTTTCAGCCTTTCTTTATCGTCTGCTTCAGGCATCCCCATGGATTGTTCTTTGTCACCATATACGATAAAATCAAGATTGATAATATCCTGCTTATACCCATTGCTGATAAATAAATCTTTTAAGCCATCATTGTCATAATCTGCCAGCAGGGCACTCCAACTCCACTCCGTAGCTTCTACCCCGGCCAGTTGCCCGATTTCACTGAACGTTCCATTTCCGTTGTTCAATTGCAGCGTGTTGCGAATGTATTGATGTTCGTAGCCATTCTTGATTCCATTTTGAAATTCATCGTAGCTATTTCCCCGACTTGTTAATTTCCATCGTTTATTATCCTCGGGAAGCATATCCAGCACGACAATATCAACCTTGCCGTCATTGTTATAGTCTGCCACATCGGTACCCATCCCATTAAATGTCTGATGCTTTAAATACTGCGATATGCGATTCGTAAAAGTGCCATCATGATTGTTAATGTAAAGGAGGTCGTTCGTAACAAAGTCATTGGAAACATAGACATCCGGCCAGCCATCTTCATTGATATCTGACACACCAACGCCAAGTCCAAAACCTTCAATCAATATACCAGCTTCTTGAGACACATCGGTAAAAGTCAAGTCACCATTATTCCGAAACAATTTATCAGTTGAAGCTGCTTCTCCGTTAATCGACTTGGGTCTTGAATTATTGCGGGGATAGTTAACAAAAGAATTACGAAGCAAATACATATCCAGATCTCCATCCATGTCGAAATCAAAAAATGCACTTTGAATTCCATATCCTGAATCTGCCAGCCCATACTGAACCGCGGATTCAGTGAAAGTCATGTCACCGTTATTGATGAACAGCAGGTTAGCCCTGTCTTTTTCAGGCGTATTGCGCGTACCCCCAACGCTTACGTATATATCCTTGAATCCATCCTGATTAATATCAACAATGGCCGCCCCGTTGGCCCATTTGGTTGTGCCAACCCCTGACTTTTCAGTGATGTCTTCAAACTCCAGATTTCCCTGATTGAGATACAAACGGCTGGAAGACATGTTCCCGGTAAAGTATACATCCTGAAGTCCATCATTATTAATATCACCGATGGCTACACCGCCTCCATTATACAAATACTCAGCATCGAGCACGGAAAGTGAATCGCCGGCCTGGATTGTATTGGCGAACTTGATTCCTGTTGCTGCCGAGGAAGCCGCAACAAATAATTTGTCGGAAGAATCTGTGCATTTAATCAGTGCGAAAAAAAGGAGTACAAAATAAATCGAGTATTTCATTTTTTGACCTGTGACTTACTTACAAAGTGCGCTGCAAAGGTAAAACTATTCAGTGTGTTTGGCCAACTAAGTGTAAAGACGGCCGCAAAAAAAACCAGCATTGGTCCCTGGTGCGGGAAACAAAACTTCCAAAACGCTTTGAGCTGCAGGCGAATCCCCCTGATCCATGACTGTTTTTGTGCAAATCCTCTACAAGAAAGGCCATTTTTAATCGATGCGCGTTTACATATCTTTGGGTTCATGGCTGTGCGCGTTTCATTCTTTCTGGTCCTTTCGCTGAATGTAATTTTTTGTGCTGCTCAAAACAGGACCAACTTACCATTTAAGCCAGATCAGCCATTACGGGATTTAAGCGTTTCCCAATGGAATGCAGATGATGGACTGTCCTCTAATAACCTAACCTCGGTATTTCAAAGCAGCGAAGGTTTACTTTGGATCACTTCGTTTAACGGCTTCATGAATTTTGATGGGCGCTACATTGATATCTTCGATCGCAACAATATTGATATTCTTGAAACAGACGGATTTTATAGCATCGCAGAAGCTGAAGACGGATCATTATTGTTCGGCTCGCAGGGCAGCGGCATATTGCGGTATGCGAAAGGGGAATTTAAACGTTTGATTTCCAAAGAGGGTACAATCCCAAAATCCATCCGCACACTACTCAAGGCAAGCAATGGTGATATTTTCATTGGATCGACCAATGAGGGCCTGCTGAGACTTCGCGCTGATACTGTTTACAAATACCAACAGGCAGAGCTGGCTAAGTCTACCATCATGAGCCTGGTAGAAGATAGCCGTGGCATCATCTGGGTGGCAACAGATGGTTATGGATTATTTACCATTGAACCTGACCGCATCAGACTTTATACCCAGGAAGATGGATTACTGAGTAACAATATTGAGGCATTAAGCATAGGGCCTGACGGCAACGTGATTATCGGCACCAACAAAGGTTTACAATGGTGGAATCAAAAATCCTTTGGCGTATTTGAAGAACTGGGCAGAATGCAGATAAATGCCTTGTGGGTTGACGGATGGAATTCAATATGGGCGGGTACCGAGCTCGGCCTGGCTCGCCTTAATAAGGACTATTCTTCTTTTGAAATGCTCTATTCAAAAAACAACACCGACTTTGTTCGCATTACCTCAATTAAGCCGGATCGTGAGGGCAACCTCTGGATTACGTCAAACCGATCAGGGTTAATTCGTGTTAAAGAAACCAGCATTTCCAATATTTCAAAACCGGAGCTTGCGAGTAATCGCATAAATATTATTCATGAGGGGCCGAATGGTGCGTTATATGTTGGCTCAGATTTGAATGTATTCAATATCTGTACGAAAGATACTTGCCGCACCATAACGGTTCGTTCGCTGAAAGATGGCAACGGTGTGCGCGACATCTATGTAGAAAATGAGCAATCTGTCTGGTTGGCGACCTATTCCGGTATTATTCATGTCGATAACGGACATGAAACAGTTTACACAACCAGCGAGGGAATGCCCGCTGAAGATTTTCGTACCATTTTGAAAGACAGTCAGGGTAACTTCTGGTTTGGCAGCCGTTCGGGTGGATTGGTGAAATTCCGGGATGGAAAAATCATCAAAACCTATGACCGCGACAACGGGTTAAAGTCCAACTACATCTTGGCCACTGCCGAGGCCCGTGATGGTTCTATTTATGTTGGAACGCACAGTGGGGGAATGAGCATTATCAGGCCCGACGACAGCGTCACCACGCACCACCTACGCATGGACGATGCGGGGATCCTGTTGTTTAATATTGACATCGATAAACAAGGTCGTGTTTGGGCCATAGCAAACACCGGGCCTGTATATTTTGACGGAGATTCTCTCCGCAGCATTGCGCTGCAGCAAGACAGGCGTAGCAAAACGTATTTTGATTGGATTGATGATGAACGAGGTAATATATTTTTAACTACGAATATCGGAGTTCTCCAGTTGTCCAAAGACGACATTCTCGGATTCACGCAAGGAAAAGTGACCCAAGTACCAACTAGGCTACTCGACGACGCTGATGGAATGAACAACAAAGAGTGTACCGGTGCCACGCGTTCTACCCGATCCGCCACGGGTAAGATTTATATACCCACGCTAGGTGGCGTATGCGTCATCGACCCTGCCATGCAAATAAGAAATGAAATGGTTCCGCCCATCCGAATCTCGCATTTCAAAACAGATCGCGGTGAGCGAAGTCTTTTCCAGCCCCAAACCGAAATTGAACCGGGAACGATCAGGTATTCTTTTCGCTACAGCGTACTGAGTTATGCAACACCGGGACGAAACCAATTTCGAACCATGCTGCAAGGTTTCGATAAAGACTGGAGTATCCCGGTGCATGATAGTGAAGTTGAATACACCAATCTCCCGCCTGGCACCTATACATTTAGGGTAATCGGAAGTAATGATAATAATGTATGGAATGAACAAGGCGCTTCATTTGTGTTTACGGTTCAGCCCTTTTTCTATCAGACTATTTGGTTTTACGCGCTTGTGATCGGTACAATTTCAGCTTTGCTTTTATTGCTTTATAAATGGCGGATATCGTTCGTGAAAAAACAAAACGAAGCGTTAAAAAAGGTAAATGCAGAATTAGACAGGTTTGTATACAGTGCTTCGCACGATCTTCGTTCCCCACTCGCTTCAATACTGGGTTTGATTAACGTAGCGCGTGAAGATACGCAATGGGATAAACAAGAATACCTGACGCTCATCGAAAAGAGCGTTAAGAAACTCGACTCGTTTATTGGCGATATCATTGATTTTTCGCGCAATGCAAGACTGGAAATTGTACCCGAGAAAATTGATTTTGAAACATTTATAAAGGATATCCTTGAAGATCTGCGCTACATCGAAAACTACGACAAGATCTCAAGAACAGTGTCTGTCAACATTTCGACAGATTTCTACACAGATCGTAAAAGGCTGCGTATTGTACTGAGCAATGTTATAGCGAACGCGATAAAGCATCATTTACCCGAACCCAACAGAGATAATTATTTTTCAGTCACAATAAGTCAGGATAAACACCTTGTTGTAATTCAAGTGACAGACAATGGGCCCGGCATAAGCGAGAAATATCATGAAAGTATTTTCAAGATGTTCTTTCGTGCAAGCGGGCGCACCGCTGGTTCGGGCCTAGGCTTGTATATTGTAAAAGAGACGGTCAATAAACTCGGCGGTAAAATAACTCTGGCCTCCAGGCAGGGCGAAGGGACTACCTTTACAATCTCCCTGCCCAGCTATGCTCCCACGAAGCAGGTTAATCTGATCGGCGTGAGTGAACCAGAATAAGCATTCGCACTAACAGAAAGCTGACCGATTAGTAAATTTCCTCTTCACGATTTCCATCAGTGACATAGCTCCTCCACCGGCGAGTATCACAATGCCGGATTCCATCGGAATGTAAAATCGATTGTCCCAGTCTACGGTTGCAATTGAGATTAGCGCACAGTTACTAATGATAACTGTTAAGCAGAATATATTAACGCCCATCAAATGCGACCTCCGCCAGCCCAGATAAAACAGTAAATACATTAGAGACATCCAGACTAACAAAAAGGAATTATGCACCGTAGAATAATATGGCCTAACACCACTCATAAGATACCACATCTTCAAACTTGCTGACGCTAAAAAATGACGCGGATTATGAACGATGAAATAGACTATTTTGAACAATGGCAAACCCTTATCAGGCCCAAACTCCATACCCGTCACATCCAACCTTAAGCTTTCATAGTACAGCGATGTTCCTTGCATAGTATCCATATAGGTGACAATATTGCCTCTCTTGTATTGATCAGTAAAATCCCAATGAAGAAATATGAGGTTTGCACAGCAATAGGCAAAACATGCCAATCCGGCAAAAAATGAAAATTTAACTACTTTATGCGCAGCCAGCAGATGCCAATGGTATTGCACCAGGAAAGCAATCACTCCAGCAATAATTATAATCCCGGTTGGTCGGGTAAACAACGTTATTATTGCAACAACAACAAGGAGCAAATACTCCCGTCTACTGCCCTTGAAATGAGATAGCAGGTAAATTACCAGGCAGGAAATGCTGCACAGCATTGATTCTGTCATCACTGTGGTGTTCCATTGGATATTGTCCCACCAAAGCAAATAGATGGCGCCCGATAAAAATCCAGACCAGGAATTATCAAATATTTTTACGCCCGAATAGAACAATGCCAGTGCGGCAAATCCCGATAGTATGCATTGAAAAAAAAGGAAGGGAATGACCGGTTGTGCAAATAGCCCTCCTGATAGCGAGAGGAAAAATATTGGTATGCTGTAGAAAATATCGAAAATATCCGCAAGTCTACCCTGGCTCCTTAACTGTTGTGCGGCCTTAATGTATTCGGCGGAATCATACAATATGCGAACGCCAAAATGCCAAAATAATGCGCCCTGCACACCAGCCCATAGCATAACCAACATACCAATGTGATATTTCTTTGTAACCCCCTGGCGACTCATCCAGGCAAATTAGATGAAAAAACGTTAGCCATACGTTCCATTGTTTTTACCGCCAGGATACGCCGACAATACAAGACTCCGTCAAAAATGATAAAACACCAGACTACCGATGATCCACAGTGTTTGCGGACAAGCTAAATGATTAGTCGCACGCCACCCAATTCGGCAACTTTATAGGGGAATCTGTCACCTGGCGAAGCAATAAACATGAAATTGATGGGTATTTTCCACTCTCTGCTGAGTTTCGCCACCAGCTCAGGATTGAAGACACCCTCAAGTTGTACAAATTCAATATGTATTTCAGGATAAGCCCGGTCCAGTACTTCAAGATCTTTCAAAAACTCTTTTGAGATTTCCTGACCTGCTTTAAGAATCGTAACGATTTTAAGTTGGTTCGTCGCCTCATTCTCCTGTACATACATCATCACCTTGTTCAGCTTCGCGATTGAATCTGCCTTTGAAAAATAAACAAATTGCTGATTGCTTAACCGGTTCATCAGGAATGTAAGCTTGACCCGGCTTGCCCTTGCAAGTTCGGACAAAGTATCAAAAAAACTTTCCATTACCACTAAGGTCATTTGTACCAACTCCCTGCGGTTCAGCATAAGGAAGACAACCGCCAGTGCGGGAGCAAAATACTGCAGGAAAACAACAAGGTATTCAGGATGCAATTTAATATTCCCATAGAGGGCGATAACGACAGCCGCTACCGCAACAGCGACGACCAACGGTGAAGCATATTCCGGCCGTGGTAATCCGGCACGTTTCATTTTCAATAAAAAGTTTCCGATTCCGAAATATGTCATGACTGTTAGAAAACTGATGGTGTACACGCCAGCCAGCGCCCCCAGTTCTCCTCTTGTAACAAACAATACAGAAATACACAACAGGAAAAAGATAATCAGAATTCGATAAGCACTACCCCGCTTGTTTTCCCGCAGTGTAAATTGAGGCAAGATTCGGTCTAGTGCCATTCGCTTGATTAACCCACCCACGCCAACGTAGGAAGTAAGCACCGCCCCGCTTAACACCAATACTGCATCAATTGAAATGAGTCCAGCTAACCACTGCCCGCCAGTACTGGCCCCTATTTGAGAAAGCAGTGCATCCTGATGTTGAATCACTTCACTCTTGGACAGTACAACAATGGCAACAAGGGCCATTAACGGATTAATGACCGTGACGGCTATCCACATATTCCTTAAGGTTTTACGAAAGACACCGGGTTGTTGCTCTTCGACAAAATTTGCTGAACTTTCAAAACCCGATATCCCCAGCATGGCCGCACTGAACCCAAAGAATATGGCAGAGGCTATGCTTCCCTCCACGGGCATTTGAAAATTCTGCATAGCGATAGAAAATCCATGGACAGCAAGAAACCAAACGCCACTGCCAATTAATAAAGCCATAGAGCAGAGGTGAAAAATGAAAATAACGGTTGCTACTACAGCCGATTCAGAAATACCTCCTATTGTTAGCAGGAGAAAAAAGGTCAATAATCCAACTGTGGCCAGTGTTACGGGAAGTGATGAAATCAAAGTATGCAGGTAATGCATGGCTTCCGATGCCGAAATAACAGCCGTGGCCATATACGAAAGAATAGTAAGACATGCGGCCACGGATGCATTGCCCTTTGTTGTTGTATTTAGCAGTACGTTGTATGCTCCTCCATTCAAAGGAAGGGCACCTACTACTTCTCCATATATTTTTCTAAATAAAAACAAAACAGCAGCCACAATAAGCAAGGCTACCCACGCATATTGGCCCGCATAGACGATGGTCAATGCTGAGACATAGAGACAGGAAGAAGTAATGTCGTTGCCGCAAATAGCCGTGGCATGCAACTCGCTCAATTTCTTGGAGTGGCTCATATACGAATAGTGGATTTAACCCTTTGCCTGTAGAACAAAATTAAACATTTCGCCGGGTTTCAATTTAATTCTTAATGTGGATATCACGTTGCGGAAAAGGAATAGTAACCCCTTGCTCCCGGAATTTCTGGTCAATGGTAAATCTTAAATCACTTTTGATAAATTCCACCTGGAAGATGCTATCCGTCCAGAAAAATAACTCGAACTTAAGGGCACTGTCACCAAAATCCACAAACCGCACAAAAGGGTTATTTGACTCAGCCTCCGGATGATTGATCACTCTGGGATGCTCATGAGCGCAAGTCAACAAAATTGCCTTTACCTTTTGCACATCACTACCATAAGCCACTCCTACTTCGACTTTAAAACGTGTACTCTGTGAGTTATGTGTCCAGTTGGTAATTTTTTCTATAATAAACTTATGGTTGGGCACAATTATCATGATGCCATCACGCGTCAGCACTTTGGATGTGCGCAGGTTGATTTCGATGATTTTTCCTACCATACCATCGAGTTCAATCACATCATTCACTTTTATGATGCCTTCAATCAATATGAAAATACCGGAAACGAGATCCTGAAAGATCTGCTGGAGCCCCAGACCAAGCCCGACCAGCAAGGCGGCAGATCCCGCAATGAGCAAGGTAACGTGAATGCCCACGATTTCGAGCATGGCAACGATAGCCGCAGTCCATAGAAAATACTTCACCAACAAGTAGACTTCCGTGGCCCTGATTTGATAGCCCTTCGTTGTGCTGAAGAACCGCACCAGGAATCGCTTGATCAATAACAATATGACGCGAACAAACAGCCATATGAACATGACCGTGGCCAATGTTCCGGTAGTGATTACGTAATCACCTCGCTGAAAGATCGTGCGATTAAAAAACTCACTCATGGGCACGGTCTTTAATGGATATCGCCACCGGCGGTAATCCTGCTATTTCAATCGTGCCTGAAGCCAGTGCAATCCGCCCTGCAGATTGATTTACTTTATTCAGGATATTGGTGAACAGCTGGTCCTTCGTTATTCTCCGTCGCTTATAGTCGACGACATATCGGATTGTAAATTCTATCCAGTTGTCATTCACCGTTAATGTAACAAATGGCGCCGTCTGCGCATTTTCTATGCGATATTTCTTTGTCATCATGCGCCAGGTTCCAGCAGCTTCCTTGCTGAAGTCTCCAGTAACTTCATTCACCGCTTCGTCGAAAGCCTTTCTCGCCATCTCGAAGTCGCTGCCATGATGTACAGGCACCGTTATTTCATCCCACAAAAACGGGAAGTCACTGGAATAGTTGAATACCGGTTCTTTAAAGACAAAACTGTTCGCTATGCGCACAATCCTACCACTGTACAAGTCGCCATCCACCCATTCCCCGGTTTCCATTAAGGTCGTGCGCAGCACACCAATATCGATTACATCTCCCCTCGTCCCTCCCAATTGTACGCGATCCCCCGGTTTGTAGAAGTTGCCGAATAGCAGGGCCAGCCAACCGGCAAAGCTTGCAATCACCTCCTGTAACGCGAATGCAATACCTGCACCGGCGACACCAAGGGCTACGGTAAATCCTTGCAAACTAGCGCTGTAGATGACGATCACCGTTATGAGAAATACAACATAAGAGCCAAACGTTACCGCCTTGTTGGCTTTGTATTTGATTTCATTCACAAGATTTCCCCTGGATATCTGATGTTTCAGGAACCAGCTTAGCGCCCAGATCACTACAATACACAACGACAGCACAATGAGCTGATGCCATTGCGCCGGAATGTTTAGATTATTTAATAACCTCTCCATTTATTCCTTTTCTTTTGTGGCGCTATGTTGTGTTGAAATATTGAATGTCGGCGCCTTATAATCCTTGGGCAAGTAGTCGGCAGGAACCGTAGTCATATTGCCATCCCGTGCGGCACGGTAGTGTGGTGACAAGATTTCAACCCCGGCCTCGTTGAAATTGTCCTGGATGTGTTGATGAAGCTCAGAATACATCCCCGCTAATTTATGCGATTCGCGCGTGTAGGCATTAATTTGATAAGCGACATAGAAATCATCCAGGCTGGTCTGCAGCACGAAGGGTTTCCGCTCCTCTTCATTCAGGATGCCTTCTGTTTGGAGTGCCGCATTAATCAATAGCGCATGCACTTGTTTCCAGGGAACATCATAACCAATGGTAACGCTTGTGTGCAAAATCAGTCCGAGTTCCTTTGCGGAAATGGTGTAGTTTATGGTGTGCCCCGCCAGGATGGCAGCATTCGGTATCGTGATCGATTCATTCTTAACAGTCCGTATGCGGGTTACCAGCAAAGTCTTTTCGACTACATCGCCCGTAATTTCACCGATTTTTACACGATCACCGGTTTTAAAGGGTCGCATGTAAGTGATCACCAGCCCGGCGACAGCGTTGGATATTGCACTCGACGATCCAAGTGAGAACAGGATTCCCACAAACACAGAGACACCCTGAAAAATCGGGGAATCGGATCCTGGCAGGTAGGGAAAGATGATAATAAAACTAAAAGCGTATAACAGAAATTTAACAATATTCAGCGTGGGCTTTGACCAGTCGGGATAGAATCCCGGCAGCGACAAGGCGCCATTTTCGATTTCACCTGCGATAAAGGTCAGGAACTTTACAACATAGTGCGTAACGGCCCCAATCACGAGGATCGTAAACAAGTTGGGCAAGTAAGCAATCAGCCCGCCAAATACCCGCCGCAGCGGCGTCATGACCCATCCGATAAGCGTTTCCGCAATTCCGCGTGTCCACGGAAAAACGCTGAACAGCAAGGGCAAAGTAATATAAAGTGCAATCCCGATAATCAGCAGGCGCAGCATATTGATGATAAATAAAACCACCTGTAATTCCCGATCACTATCAAGAAATTGATACCCCCTGAATCGAATACCATTCAATATTTGATCCTTTATGCTTGATACTTTGGCATTGAGTTTTCTGAACAGCCTGTTGATAAGGAGTATCAATAAGTATATGCCGACGATGATCAGTACAATCGCGGCAATGCGCAGCACGATATTAATGATGCTGTGCTCCTTGCGTTCGGCCAGGATAGCCTGCTTCATAACGTCGCGGTATTCCAGGGCGAGCTCCTCTGTTTTCTTGCCAAACCACATGGCCTCGAGTTCGTTGACACTTATCACCATCATTTCGCCATAAAAAATTTCAGTGGATGTTTCAGACTGCTGTAGCAACAATGAATCAGGGTTGAACCTGTTATCGTCATAAAGGCGCTGAATCTTATCGCTGATTGCATAGGCGCGGTCTTTGGCGCTGAAGCTGGCAATGGAGGTACGGATCATAAACAGCGTATCGCCAAAAGGTGCAACTGGATATCCAAGAGATTTAGCCCTCAAGGCCTCCAGCTGCTGCAGTTTTTTTATTTTTTTTATGGAGTCTTCCTGCTGGAAAGTTTTTAGCCTTTGCGCCAGCGCTTCGCGTGCTTTATAGTCAGTCGATCCTTGCAACCGCTCAATTTCCTGCATAAGCGCCATTCGCTTTAGGGAATCTTCGCGCTGAATACTATCCATCTGTTTGACAAGTCTCGCAGTTTTGGCCAGGGCCGCCGAGTCCTGTTCTTGTGCATATGCGCAGAGCGGGATAAGGCCTATAAGTAGTACGGCAAATAATCTCATATGGAACAGATTTACTTGGTGCGCCTTGCGGCAGTAAGTTCTTAAATATTATTTCTTTTCGTTCTCCATGACACACCCAGGCTAACAAAATAGTCTTTCACACCACCATTTTCACCATACCCGCCGTAACAATCAAACTGCAGGTCAGGTGTGGCTAAAAATGCAAAGCCGGTATCAAAATTGATTACAAACATATCACCGCCTACACTCCCGTACGTTTCTGCGAAAGCGCCAAATTTTGCATTAAACGGGAACGATAAATTAACCACATAGGTGCCTCTTGGTGTGCTATTATTTCCATTCCATGAAGCCCCCCAGTTGGTAATGAGCGTAAATACTTCGGTAAGCTGCTGGCTCGTAACAATGATGAACCTGGGTGCCAGATCTTTAATTTCATAATCGGCACTTAACATTGGAAGTCTCGCCCTAATTTGAAAACCAATGCTCGGCACGAGTCCTTTCCCGGTATAAATGTTGTAGCGCATACCAACATCAAAAGCATTTAAGCCCTGGAGCGTAGTCTCGTCTCCTCGTTGGTTTACTTTCTCCATCTTGTACTCCAGCAAGACACTTACTTCAAAAGGCTCTGTGAGCCCATACCGCAGCACGGTATTGTTTAGGAAGCCGTACTGCTTTGCGCCGTCGCCGTCATTCCTGGAACCAAAATGATCAAATCCACTTTGTACTTGAAGTATTCCATGGCCTGTTGTAAAGGGACCAATCGCCTGTCCTGGCCTGTCTGTCCGAATAGTCTCGTTAAATTGCGCTGAAACCTTATTACAAAATGTAATCGTTAGAAGGGCGGCAAAATAGACATTTCGCATAGGTGAAGGTAGTTTCATTGGGCTCTCCAAACGTTAAGTCTTATTGTGAATGAAAAATAAGTATTAGTTGGACGCGTTATGTCCTGGGCGAAATCTTTTGTTTTGGTGGTCTGTCAACGGAAGTGCCTTTGACCCCCTATAGAAAACTTTCCTGAGCGATAAAGACCCCTATACCCGATATATACCCCAAGAACGCCAACCACGCAATATGCTTCAGATACCAGCCAAATGAAATATCTTCCAGTCCCATCGCGGCCACACCCGCAGCGGAGCCGATGACCAATAGACTACCCCCTGTTCCGGCACAATACGCCAGCAACAACCAAAAGGAATGATCCATAGGGTATGCGTCCAAAGAATACATGGCCATCGTCGCCGCGACAATGGGAACATTATCAACCACAGCAGAAGCCATTCCAATGATTGTCAAAATGAGCTTTTCACTTTTGAACGTGGTGCCCAGTGTCGATGCCAATTCCGCAAGCTGACCCGTATGTTGCAACACACCAACGGCAAGAAGTATTCCCAGGAAAAACAAGACGCTTGGCACATCCATGCGCTCAAGGGCACGTATAACCGAGAGCTTCTGTTTTTCGGTTTGATCTTTCTTTCGGTGAATGAGTTGCGTCAATATCCAAAGCGCGCCCAGGGCCAGCATCATGCCCATGAATGGCGGCAGATGGGTAGTCGTCTTAAATATGGGTACGAGCAGCAAACTTGTAATTCCGCTTACAAAGACGAGTCGCTGTTCAAACGCCGTTGCGCCCATGGGTGACTTATTTTCCACTTCATCAGGCACCGCCTGCATTTCTACTTTTACCATAAAGGTTGCAATCGTGAGCGGGACAAGAAGACTTACCGCACTTGGCAAGAGTAACATTTCCACAATCGCCGCCGTTGAGATCTGCCCGCCAATCCAAAGCATAGTGGTGGTCACGTCGCCAATCGGAGAAAATGCACCACCCGCATTTGCAGCGATGATGATCATCCCGATAAAGAGCAACCGACTGTGTTTTTCGTTTACCAACTTGATACAAAGTGTCACCATCACTATTGTTGTAGTGAGATTGTCCAACACTGGTGATAATACAAAGGTAAGCAGGCAAATAATCCACAGCAGTTTTCGCCTGTTACGCGTCGTAATATTCCTGTTGATGATTTCAAACCCATCGTGCAAGTCTATCAACTCCACAATCGTCATTGCGCCCATTAGGAAAAACAGAATACCGGATACTTCCCCAAGCTGCTCAAGGAGCTGTTCTGATACAATATGGGTATCTGCATTGAGGATATAGACCGTCCAGCAAAGCACACCGGTAACAAGCGCTGTGGCCGTTTTGTCGATATGAATTGTGTGTTCCAGTGCAATCAGGAGATACCCAACGCAAAAAATAGCGATAATCCAAATTTCCATAATATATGTTTACTCGCCAATAAGATTGTGTGTCACGAAATTTCACAAGAATAAAAAACTCTAACAATAACCCTGCGTTAGAACGGAAGATTCACAACGCTGGCAAATGCCTATATTCAGACCGTAAGCTTTTCATTCTCTCTCTTTTTCTGTAGGAGGTCAAGCTTCGTCTTTAAGTACATGTCAGTAACAGTATCGGCTATAGTCCTTACCCAGTCGCTAACCTGCAATCGCATTTTCGAACCGCTTTTCGACGTAAACAGAAAGGCTAGCGACTTGCCCAACAAAGCTCCGGTAATAAATCCTGTTGTTATTTGTACTGCATTTTTCATAACAGATTTTGGTTAAAGCTGTTTCATCCTGATCCTTTCAGAATATTCCGGTGCAATGATCAGCGGCTATGAAACAGCCAGGTCCAGGTCTCCTATCCATTGCTTCTTACCTACAGCCTCCAATCGGTAAATATCCCTCCGCCTGTCCCTTAGATTAGTTACAGAACCTTTGTGATTAAGTTCTTTCAGCAATTCAAGATCCACATCCACCACAAGCGTCATCTCCGTGTTTGGCGTAGCCTCTGCCTTAACACCATTGGTCGGGAATGAAAAATCAGAAGGCGTGAAAACAGCGGACTGAGCATATTGTATATCCATGTTATTCACCTTTGGCAAATTACCAACACTTCCCGCAATAGCGACAAAGCACTCATTTTCGATTGCCCTTGCCTGTGCGCAAATCCTCACACGCGAGTAAGCATTTTGCGTGTCTGTAAGGAACGGGACAAAAAGAATGTGCATTCCTTCTTCTGCCAGTAACCTCGGTAATTCCGGAAATTCCACGTCGTAGCAAATCAGAATGCCAATTCTTCCACAATCAGTATCATAAGTTCTTAACGTATCTCCTCCAACCAGTCCCCAGGCTTCACGTTCACCTGATGTGATGTGAATTTTTTGAAATTCCTCCGTCGTTCCATTCCGGTGGCAGAGATAACCGATATTGTAAAGTTTTCCATCCCGCAGATCAGGAAAACTTCCCGTAATAATATTGGTGTTGTAAGCAATGGCCAGCTGTGAAAATTTTTCTTTCAACGGCGCTGTATATTTCGCTAAGCCCCGAATGGCTTCAGCTTCTGTCAAATGATTGTACTCAGCCATCAATGGGGCGTGGAAGAATTCAGGGAACAGTATGAAATCTGCCGCGTATCCTGAGGCTGCATCTACGAAAAATTCGACCTGTTCACACAACGACTCAAAATCTTTAAACGGCCTCATTTGCCATTGCACCAGGCCAAGCCGCACATTTGTCTTTTTCTCATTCAATAAATTTTGCTTCGGCTCATAGTAAATATTGATCCACTCTATCAGCGCTGCGTATTCTAATGATTCCGCATCACCGGGCATGTATCCTTTTAGGATTTTACGCACATGAAACCCATTGCTTAATTGAAAAGTGAGCGTAGGATCATACAATTCTTTGTGCTTCACCTTTTCTATATACTCCTTCGGACTAAGATCTTTAGCATGCTCACCATACCGTGGTAGCCGTGCTCCGGCAATAATCGCCCGAAGGTTTAGTTTTTCGCACAAATCTTTACGGGCATCATACATCCTCCTGCCCAACCGCAGCCCGCGATGCTCCGGCCGGATAAATATTTCAATTCCGTATAGAACGTCACCATCCGGATCATGGCTACTGAAAGTGTAATCGCCTGTGGCATCCTTATAGGTATGGTTATCGCCCAGCTGCTTATAGTCAATGATCAGAGAGAGGGCCGCACCAACCAAGGTTCCATCTACCTTTATACACAGCTGACCTTCAGGAAAAATTTTCAATAAATGCACTATCTGATGATCGCGCCAATAGGCTCCCCAGGCTGTATACGACTCCAGCATACTTTCCTTTAAGTCAAGGAAGTCAGACATGGTTAAATGGGCTACTTCTACTTTCATAAATTTTGATTTTCTCTTTGATTAATATTACTTTCTTGGCGCCAATTACATGGATTAAACTTCACGTTGGCGTTGCGGCTGCATTTGGATGTTCTCAATGGGCGCCTGCGGCCGAATGCTAAGCACCGGAAATCGCGCGTGGTTTACGATATCCTGAGTGTACGGACCGAGGAAAAAATCCTTCAAGGACGAATCCAACGTGGCGGTTATTACAATAAGATCTGGCTTTTCAACTTCCGAGACAGCCAATACCTGCCTGGCAACATCTTCTGAGTACAGCACCTTGCTTCTGCAGCTAACCTGGTCTTCATCTATTTTCCTGCTTACGGTGTCCACTAATTCTTTCATTTTGTCAAAGCCTGAAGCGTCATTTTCTTTCACAATTCCAGCAATTAACAAGGATGAGGAATTCTTCCTAACGATGGGTCTAATTACTTCATACTTGTCTAACGCGTTGGGAACCATTCTGATAGGGAATAGAATATTCTTGAAATCAATCCAGGTACGCGTACCCGGAATGGTCATCACCGGACAGGGCGCATTCTTTACTACCCGATACGCATTTGAGCCGATAAAAAATTCTCGCAAGCCCGATGAACCGTGTGTACCCATAACGATAAGGTCCACTTCTTTTTGGTGTGCCCATCCGCATATTTCATCTGCCGGATTTCCACTTTGAACTACATGATTGACCACAAGATCATGTTTGGTGCGTATCCTTTTGGCCAATTCATTCAGACTCTCATTTGCCTTTTTCACAAGTCCTGGAAGAATGTTCGCCACGGTGGCGCCAGCCTCGGGCGGTACCAAACGAAACGTGTTCTCCACTACATGAATAAGCGTTAGTGTTGTGAGTTGCCTTTTGCAAATAGCAACTGCTGTTTCCAGGGCGTTCACCGCGACTTGAGAAAAATCCACAGGAACAAGGACTCTCCTGATCTCATATTTTTCCATGGTTTAAGCTTCTGTTTTATGTAACTATTTACGTGTTCCCTGTCCTGGCTTCAAGTTGCATCGGCAAATTTAGCCAAAAAATGTCATCCGGAATGGTGAAATTCGGTAATGATCTGGTACTTTTTACTTATTTTGTATTCTATGGCTTCACATCAGATTCCTGCCTATACTATTGAGTCGCTGCTGAAAAAGAACGCCGGATCCAGGGATTTTGATTTTATGCTGCTCGAAAATCTAGCAATGCATATTGACCATTTGAAATCACCGCATCGTTACCATTTCTATATGTTCATCTTGGTAACGACAGGTAGCGGTAGCCATGCCATCGACTTTCATGAATATACGCTGGATCCCAGCCGACTGTTCCTCATTGCACCGGGGCAAATTCACAACTGGACAAGACTCAGCGCTGGGAAGGGCCTTGTACTCTTATTCAACGACAATCTGATGGCTTTGTCGAAGGGCAAAAAGTTGATGTCCACGTGGCCATTATTCCAAGGCGATCAGCACAGTCATTTTGACCTGGATGATGATGAAATGAAGGTATGGACAGAAACCTTTTTGCATATTAAGTCCGAGATCGTGAATAAAGATGAATTTACCAGGGACGCTATATTTTACGCCATCAGTTCGCTCTTGGTGCGGGCTTCCCGTCTGGCGCGCAAAAAGCAGCCAAAGCGCTCAGGCATAGGTCATTATTTCCTTTTTTCGTTCCAGGAATTAATTGAAATCTACTTTTTGACGCACAAGACACCGAAAGAATATGCCAAGAAAATGAATATCACCTCGAATTACCTGAACGCATTGTGCAGAAAAAAATCGGGTAAATCTGCTGGTGAACTTATCCGTCAAAGAATCGTATTGGAAGCGAAACGATTGCTGGCCCATACGAAACTATCCATCTCAGAAATTGCCTTCAAACTAAACTTCGAAGACAATTCCTATTTTGGTCGATACTTCAAAAAATATACACATCTAACACCTGGGGAGTTTCGTCAGCAACAGCAAGTCTAGCACTTTTGTCGGCCAACCCCATTACTATTGCTGAAAAAGACCTGGACCGGTTATCATTCAGCTCCATTTTTCTTGAGATAGTAAATTGTTCACCATCCATCCACGAGCAGATTAATGCAGGACTTTATTCCTTCCAGAGGTGAAAAATGTAGATATTTGGGCTTCATTATAATTAGGAATCCATGCGTTATATCGTAGCGTTTATTTTCATTTTGGCCTCCACCTTTTGCGATGCCCAATTACAAGATAGCGCCCGAACACGGCTGAATACAATAAAGGTCAACCTCATGACCAGCTTTATTTATGCCAATTCCGGGGCCATTAGCTTTGAACGCGTAACCAAACCTAACGAGAGCTGGTCAGCCACGATCGGGTATGTACAGTTTCCAAAGTTAGGGAGACTTGGTTCAGGCACAACAGTATCGGATAAGGACAACCGAGGTGGCTATGTTATTGGCGGTGAATACCGTTTCTACCTGAAAAAAGAAAACAAATTCCAGGCGCCGCACGGGGTATTTATCGGGCCGTACACGAATTATTTCTTTTTTAAAAACGATCGAACACTGACATCCGCGGATGGTCTGAGTCAAGCTGTCTTAGATTCCAAAATCACCGTCCTTAACATTGGTTTTCAATTGGGATATCAGTTTGTTATCAAGAATCGATGGACTATAGACTTGATCTTCCTGGGGCCGTCGGTCTCACGTTATAACATAGGCCTTGATTTAACAGGCGATTTCGACGCTGACACTATTTTGGAAAATGAAATCGTTGCCGCATTGGCCGATCGCTTTCCCCTGATTAAAGATTTGATTACCGATCAAAGTGTTAACTTAAACGGAACCACAAGCAAATGGAGTGGTGGTTTTCGTTACCAGGTTAATGTAGGATATCATTTTGGCCGTAGTAAAAAGCGGTAGTAATCTTACATGGTCGCTGGTTTTATTCCTGAGCTTTCTGTGATTGTTCGGACTCCACCCAAATCAAAAATAACTTGTATCCCAACGTGAGGACTACTGGGCCGATAAAAAGGGCGATGAAGCCCCCCGTAATGAACCCGCCGATCGAACCCAGGAAGACCACCAGCATAGGAGCCTGAGCACCCTTCCCCAACAAAATTGGCTTCAAAATATTATCCGAAAGGGTCACCAGAATAGACCACACCAGAAAAAGTGAAGCAGTCAAAACATCGGAAGTTGAATACATGTAAATTGCAACGGGGAGGATAATGGGGGCAACCCCCACTTGCATAACGGCAAGAATAAGACAGAAAAGCGTCCACAAACCGGCCAAAGGAACACCCGCGACTACAAACCCAATTCCTGCAAGCAAGGTTTGGGCAATGGCAACGCCCAGAATTCCTTTTACGACATTTCTTATGGTGATTTTGGAGATATCGGCAAAATCGGCACCTTTCTGGCCAGCCAATCTTACAAAAATCTTTATCAAGATATCTCCGCCTTCCTTTGAGTATCCCAGCAATATGCCGCCAATAATAATTGAGCCAATCAGTTGCAGAATACCAAGGCTTGTTCCGCCGATGAGTTTCAGAAGCCATCCACCGGCGACTTGTATTTGCGGCGCAAACTTAGTCATGGCTTCTGATAGGTTTTCAGAGGCCTCTCGCCACAGATCTGCGACAGGTTTGGCAATAGCTGGCCAGGAATCGACTTCGTCTCCGGGTGGGGGAATAGTCAATTCTCCCGTTTGATAAATCGTAGTTAGATGCTGGATACCCTCCACCAAAGATCCGCCAAGAAATATAGCCGGCAATAAAATCAGCAATGAAAAAGAGACCGTTACTGTTGCGGCTGCCAATTTTCCTCTGCCGCCAAGCTTTTCCCGAAGCATGGAAAATAATGGATAGCTGGCTATGGCTATGATAATGGCCCAGACAATTAGTGAGACAAATGGTGACATGATGAGAAAACACCATCCCACGATAAGGGCGAGCACAGCGACTCGAATAGTGATCTCGATAGCGGTGCCAACAGGACTATGTTGTTTTTGCGGGGAAGATTGGTTATCCATAAGAAATGCAATAAGATATCATTAATAAAGATACTGTTAAATAGTCAACTTAGCCTAAACATTTAGTGACGGCCTCCGATTAAATGAAACCCTCAATTGAAGGCTCCTCTTGTCAGACAAAACAAATATGATCTGTCCCAACCAGTAGAAAAACTATTAAGAAAGGAATTGTTACACGCTCAATTATTTTCATTTGCGCGTTTGCGCACACAAATAAACAGAAATTGAACTTGTTTGCAGCGCTTTTCGATTGGAAAGAAGGCCACGTTGCTGTATTCATAAAACTCGACCAAGAATATGCTGCCGAATTCTGGCCGATTTATGAAAAGTATGAGCAAGAGCGTGCGGCTATAGGCTCAGGACGTATAAACTTAATAGAAAACATACATCGATATGTACGAAAATATGGATGATGCCACTGCGGGAGCTTTGGCGAAAGAAAGTGGCGCCATACAAAAAAAGGAGATTACGCGAGAAATATTACGGTACGGTACAAAAGAGTATTTCTATTGCTGTGGCTTCCCGGTTTTATCAAATTGAAGCTGCCATCAATGTGGGTACACGAATGGAGTTGTACAGCGATATTCCGCTATTGGAAAAAATTAGGATAAAATCCATTTCTCAAAAAGCTGAGAAAGGTTCCCTTTCTTTTCAGCCCGTAATGCTATCAGAAGTCCAATTTTCAAGGCTATTCGTTTGGTGCTGTTTTGACTCCCCCGATAGGTATTCCAAACGCTAAATACAATGCGCGGTTGTACACATTGGGTGCTGTATCATCAATCATTATATCAACAAGTCCGTAATAATACCGGATACCAAGATTCATTCCACGCCCACCCATCAAGCGATAGCCAAGCCCTATCATTAAACCTGCATCCAAAGGATGATAAGCGTCCTTTACATTCAGTTTGTAGGTAAGATCATCTTTGTCTTTTACTTTTTGTGTGAAGACATCAAAAGATTTGGTGAGCAAGCCCACCATAGGCCCCGCCTCAATCGTAAACTTGTTCTTAAATCTATGCTTGATCAGGATGGGTACATCGAAGTAACTTAATCTTCTTTCTATTGTGCCCCCGCTGAAGGCAGCATCCAAATCAGGATTGTTTAACGGATAAACATCCAAATGCTTAGCCCCCATAGTCGATTTTACGATCACACCGGTGTGGACCATCCACGCCGGATTCTTCAGGTTAAGATCAAAATAAAATCCGAGGTTGAATGTGCCATTGGCTTTCGCCTCACTGATGCCGCGCAAATCGACGAAGCTGATCCCTCCATCAAGGCCAAATTCCAGTTTATCGGAATTCAGTTTATCGCCCAACAATAACGATATGAGTATTTGCGAGTATCCCACGCTGCTCCACGCCAGCAGACACAGGATGATCAATGTTCTTTTCATGGCCCAAAATTATCATCCAGTCTTATAATTACCTAAGAAATCCAAAAGAGCTTTCACGAAGCAAGCACCGGAACATCGTGTGAAAATGGTGAGCTGTACTGAAAACGGATTAAAAAACCTATTCCGCATCTTTTACGCACCGAAATCCGGTATGGTTCATGCCAGAATCGTAAGCGGAACCCTGCCGGCCACTAGGCTTGTAGTTGGAACAATACTGACTGCTGCAGGCAAAAGATCCGCCCTTCGAAACATGTTTGATGGCATAAGGATCATCCGGATCATTTGTTGCTGAAGGTCCTTTGGGATTGCTTACGACAACATTGTCAGCCATTTGCGCAACACTATACCAATCTGAGCAAAGCTCCCATACGTTCCCGATGATATCGTAGAGCCCATAGCCATTCGGCGGAAATGATCGTACCGGCGACGTACCCTTAAACCCATCTTCAGCGGTATCATGGTTGGGAAATGCGCCCTGAAAATAATTTGCGAGATATTGCCCTTGCGGATTAAGTTCATCTCCCCAGGAAAAAGTTTTCCCAATCAGTCCACCCCGCGCAGCAAATTCATACTCCGCTTCCGTCGGTAGCCTTTTCCCTGCCCATGTTGCATATGCAACGGCATCTTCATACGCAATTTGAACTACCGGGTGATCATCCTTCCCTGCAAGGGTACTTCCCGGGCCCTCCGGGTGTAGCCAATTGGCACCCACCACCCACTGCCACCACTGGGAATAATCATTTAACAGGACCGGTGCTGTGGGTGGCACAAAAACCATGGAACCGGGCTGCAAAATATCATCGCTGGGTTTTGGAGTTCCTGGTGGAAGCTGCTTTTTGAGTTCTTCCCAATCGAGAGGTCTTTCCGCTACTGTTTTGTATCCAGTTGCATCCACAAACAACCTGAACTGTTCGTTTGTAACTTCGGTTTCATCCATCCAGAAGCCATCTACTTTTACGTTGTGCGCGGCCATCGCATTATTGTCCGGTTGCTCCTCCGTGCTCCCCATCAGGAATTCACCACCAGGTATCCAAACCATTCCGGCTGGCACCCCTGAGCTTGCATTTCTTTTCCCGGTCGTAGAATCCTTCTCAGAAGGTGTACAAGAGGTGCCTGTACCACTGACAATAAGCAGGATAAATAGTCTGAATTTCATGAAGTCTCGTTTTTAAATATCATCCGCTATGCAAGTTAGCTATTCCTGTTAAATGAACCGGGTGAAACATCTCATGGCGTTGCAACTGTTCCGGATTGCAAAAAAGTTGTTTTCCTATGGCTAGCGTCGCTGATTATAGGCAATCAAGGAAGGTTTTTGGGCAAAAGTTCCGGTATTCTTTACCCGCAGGTTTTGCTTGAACCCAAAGACGAACATACTTTCTCCGTATTCATCTGACGGAATAAAGGTGAGCTTCACTTCCAGCGTTCCGAAAATCAGATTCTCATTCCTGGTTCTTAGTCCGGCGCTGAAACCCCAGAACACATCAGCAGGGTTTTCGCATGAAAGGCAATGTACCGGCACCACATCGACTGCCGCAAATGGCGCCATGCGGAATCCAAGCAGCGACAGGGGTGTGAACAAGACCGATTCCAGATGCACGGCCAATCGTTTGCTTGCCTCCAGACTGTCGGTGCGAAATCCCGGAATTTCTGTTTTGTTAATGTCGAGCCAGTTGAGCACAACCTGGTTTGTGATCTGTGTGTACGTTGCCGAAACCAGGCTCCTCATTTTGAAACGATTCATATGCAACAATCGGGTGAAATAGGTTGCCCCGGCCTGTACGACCACGTCTTCCAATCCGCTTTTTCGGACGAATCCGCCGACCTGTAGCAGTAACCGATAAAAGTTTCCTTTCCTGCTGGCCTGGCCATAATTAAACTTCAGGGATGCATACGGCCTTTCAACATCTATCAGCCGCAAATAGCCACCGGTAACGCCAACAGAAAAACCTGCCGGTATGTCTTCAGTACGACCGAACCCGAAGACATAGCGTGTTTTATAAAAATTCTGTTTAAAAACACTAATTTCAGAAAGAACGCCATACCCGCTATTGTATTTTATTTCCTGTCGGGCCTCAGCCTGCTCTGCCGGATCAAGGTAGTATCCGTCAAAATAGCGTATTGCCAGGAAGTGACGCATTCGATTTTCCATTGGTTTGTTAATCCCAATATTGTACCCAATCCAGCTGTCGAAAAGGTTATACTTGTAGTCAAGGAATAAAGAATCCTCTTTCGCATAGACATTTTTTGACCAATTACGGCTTAGTTCAACACCACCGGCCCATCGCGAATAGGGCGAAACAAGCGGGCGGTCAATCCGGGTGTATGCTGCATACTCAATTTCATCACCGATGCTGTATCCTGTGTTGAGTTGTGTATAGCCCAGCTCAACATTTGCAAGGCTTCCGAAAATACTGCTCTTGCGATACAACAAGGAATACCCAAAATGCGGCGTCCTGTCCTGATCCAGCAAGGCTGTAAATTCAATACGCTGACCCCGGCCATCAACGTTGGCATCATAAAGACCAACTTTTGGCGCCGAAGGCAAACTTCCCCCGAAGGTGGCCCCTAAACTAAAAACATCCCGTGTCACGACAGTGACATCTACGGAATCCGTTCCCTCAACAGGCACGACAACGATTCGGCTATCCAAAATAAAATCCCTATCCCTAAGGAACCGCTCGTTATCAGCCAGCCTGTGTGGATTCAGTGGTCTGTTCTTTTCAAAAAAGAGATGTTGGCGTATGGTTTTTTCACGCGTATTAACGTGCAGATTATTAGCAATGGTGCTTACAGTTTTCTCCACCCTTTTTGCGGTGTCATAGATGGATTTTTCAAAGCCTATACGATCGATGTAAATGTTTCGGACGATCCTCCCTGCGAACTGCGCGTACGCTGCGGCACTTCGCTCACCCACAATAGTATCTCCTGGATTCGTTGAAATCAGCTTGATGCCACTGCGAAATGCTTTTTTTGTGACAGATACTTTTTCGACAGAATCTGTTTTTACTTGCGCATAGGTGTCAATGCAGCGTGCCATCAGGCTCATCATTGAAACTGCTATCAATACAGTACGCACTTTAGAGAAGCTTTGATTCAAGCACGCAAAATAACGCTGCGTTGTTACCTATCAAAATCATATTTCAACGAATAACCAAAACGCACCTGGTATAAACTAATCAAAGCTATTTCATTACGAGAGGCGATAAACACATCTCATATTCATACGGGAGTGAAGGTTAACTCACTTCGCCAAAATGAGTATAGCCCATGGATGGCCTGAAGAATTACGAAACGAGTAAGCCGGTTCTTACACGGTTATGTTTAACTTTGGCATTCCTAAAAAGCAAGCTTGGAAAAAACAAAAACAGCAATTTCATTATTCGAAATAACGCACCGGTTTGCTGAACAGTTGGTGCTTTCAGGAATTACTGCTTTCCTGGAAAAAGATCAGATCACAGCCATTCTCGGAAAAAGTGGCAGCGGGAAATCAACCTTGCTGCATATTATCAATGGGCTTGTGCAACCTGACCATGGTAGCATACGGATTTTTGAACAGCCCATCGATTATCGAAAAATGGACTCTCTCCGACTGCAGATTGGGTATGTCGTGCAACAAGTTGGTTTGTTCCCCCACATGAACGTTCAACAGAATATCAGTCTGCTGGGTAAGATCCGTCATCAATCCACGGAAGCCATTCACGCAAGAGTAACCCAGCTGCTCAAAATGGTCCAACTTCCACTTCCCTATCTGAATAAGTATCCGCATGAGCTCTCTGGTGGCGAACAACAACGCGTGGGGATTTGTCGTGCCATGTTTCTTAACCCACCCATCCTCCTGATGGATGAACCATTCGGCTCACTTGACTACGAAACTAAACGCCACATCTATAAGAATCTCTTGACTATACAAAAGACTGAACCACGAACAATTATTATTGTCACCCACGATTGGGATGAAGCGATTACCCTGTCCGATCGCTTTTTATGGATTGAGGGTGCGAAGATTAAGGATCGGGGAAATAAAACCGATTTGGAAAAATTAAAGAAAGCTATCTTTTCTTAGTATGATTCGGACAGTCTGTACACTGATGTTGCTGCTTATGCCCAGTATTTTACCGGCGCAAATGAATACCATTCGTGTGGGCGCTAAACATTTCAACGAGGGATATATACTCAGTGAGATGATCGCCCTGCTACTTGAAGATGGTGGTTTTTCGGTGGAACGTAAATTTAACCTGGGCGGAACTGCCGTGAGCTTTGAAGCGCTGCGCAATAACGCCATCGATGTGTATCCGGAATATACCGGTACGATAGCCAGTGAAATATTAAAGTACGATCAGCGGCTGAAGATTGGGGAGCTCAACGCGAAACTGAAGTTGCTGGATCTTGAAATTTCAGCACCTTATGGTTTCGACAACACCTATGCCTTGTTGATTGATTCGGTACTATCGAAAAAACATGCAATCCGCAAAATATCGGACCTGCAACACCACGCCTACTTAACCCTGGGCCTAAGCTATGAATTCCTAAAAAGAAAAGATGGTTGGGAAAATCTCGCTCAGTTTTACGTGCTACCGCAGCAGCCCACAGCCCTTGAACACGGATTGGCCTATCAGGCGATCCTTGAACATAAAATTGATGTGACGGACGCCTATTCCACCGACGGAGAAATAGAGAAATACCACCTTGTCTTGCTCGATGATGATAAAAACTTCTTTCCCCAATACGAAGCTGTTTCGTTTTATGGGAGGCGGTTGCCCGCTGAAGCAAAGAAATTGTTGCAAAAACTGGAAGGCGCTATTTCACAAGATGACATGCAACGACTAAATGCTTTGGCACTTTTCAATAGCGTTGATCATCGTAAAATTGCTTTTGATTTTCTTGTTCAAAAAGGATTAATCAATAATAAAACCTACACAACAATCGCTGACGCTCGCGCGATCTTGGAAAAAACATGGGTTCATCTTCAATTAACCCTGCTTGCGTTGATCTGCTCAATCCTGGTTGCAGTCCCCCTTGGCATGCTCATCTACCGGTACTCCTACATGTCAAGAGTTGTTTTGTACATAACAGGTATCCTCCAAACTATCCCTTCTATAGCGCTATTGGCCCTGATGATTCCGGTTCTCGGTATCGGTATGCTACCGGCCGTGATTGCACTTTTTCTCTATGCATTGCTTCCCATTTTGCGCAATACCGTCATGGGGCTGGTTTCGGTTGATCCCGTGTTAAAGAATGTCGCGACGGCTATCGGCTTAAGCCCCTGGAACAAACTCAGATTAGTGGAATTCCCTATGGCATTTCCTGCTATTCTTGGCGGCATCCGAACCGCAGCGGTCATTAATATCGGAACGGCCACACTGGCCGCGTTTATTGGCGCCGGCGGGTTAGGCGAATTCATTGTTTCAGGTCTCGCCCTGAACAATACAACGCTGATCCTGCAGGGTGCTATTCCTTCCGCACTGCTGGCCATTCTAATGGAGCTGATCTTTGAGGGTATTCAATGGCTTGCCGTGCCTAAACATATGCAACAAAATTCATCAACCTGAATTCGCCAGCAACACATCGCAGAAATAATGCTTGCAATCGTAAAAAACCTCTACTACCGCTAATCCCGACTTGTCAGCAAGCTGTTGGATCATTTCCAAATCATACTTTTGGGATACCTCCGTGTGAATAACTTCCCACCGATCAAAGTGTACATGTTTTTCCAACGCTTCGAAATAAACGTCCTGGGCCTTAAGACTCACCAAATAACTTTTTGTCATGCCTGACTCCGGGTCGTAGTAAGGATAATGTCTGAATTGATCCAGCTGAAACTGCGCACCCAGCTCACGATTAAGCCGCACCAGTAAATTCATGTTGAAGTCTCGCGTAATGCCGTGTGGATCGTCATATGCGGCTTGAATAAGTCGTGGATCTTTTTTCAAATCAAACCCGATGAGCAGCTGATCGTCCTGCTGCATGGTAGCTGAAATGGATTTTGTAAACGAAACTGCCTCCTCCACCGTGAAGTTTCCAATATTAGCACCCATAAACAGAATAACCTTACGCAGTGCATCCCCAGCAAAAAAATCAAGTGCATCATGATATTTCCGGTGGATCGGATGAATGACCAGGCCTGGCACAGATTTATCTAATCTTTCCACAAGCTGTGACAATACAGACTGCGATACATCTACGGGCGAAAAAGTAAAGGACACCCTCTGATCTGTCAGGTGATGCAAGAGTATTTCAGTTTTGAAGCCATCTCCCGCGCCGAGTTCCACCAGGTTAAACGGCGAACCATCCGCCACCAGATGCTCACGCAGTGCAGTCTTGTGCATTTGCAGTATCTCATACTCACAACCTGTGAGGTAATACTCCGGCATGCGCATAATGGACTGAAATATTTTGTCTCCGGTTTCATCGTAGAAAAGCCAGCTTGGAAGACGTTTAGGCTTTCTAGCGAAGCCTGCTACTACCGCTTGTGCCACTGCTGAGTACTGTAATGCTGCTGTTACCATTTCTATTTACAATTTGTCTTTGCACAACCGAATGCCATTAAACTGCCAACGTAGCTGTGGATGAAAAAAATTCCTGTAGGTTTTCCGTGAATGCCCGGGTGGCGTAACTACCGAACCGCCCCGCAATACCATTTGATTGACCATAAATTTCCCGTTGTACTCGCCAATAGCACCTGCCGGCCTGAAATATCCAGGATAGGGAAGATAAGCGCTGTTGGTGTGCTCCCAACGTTGCCCCCAGGCAAAAGTGTTGCATGATGCCTCCCATTCAAACTCAGTGGGAAGGCGCGCACCATTCCATGCCGCAAAGGCGGCGGCTTCGTAAAAACTGATGTGTGTGACAGGTTCATCAAGCTTCACTTTTTCATACCCCGCAAGCGCGTAACGAAACCATTCTCCGTCTACCGGATGCCAGTACAGAGGTGAATCTATACGATTTTCAACGATCCAGGTCCATGCATCACTGTGCCAATGCAATGGATGTTTATAGCCCCCCGCCTCGATGAACGCAAGATACTCTCCGTTTGTCACCAGGCTTTTGCGAATGGAAAATGGTTCAAGACAGACCTGATGACATCCGTGCTCATTGTCAAATGAAAACCCGTCACCTTTAAAACCAACCGAATAATTTCCACCTCCCATTTCGGCAAAACTATGATCAGCATCAACGGAAGTGGTTTCCTTAAACTCTTCCGCGTAAGCAGGAAAGAGGGGATTGTGACCCAAAATGTATTTGATGTCTGTGTACAGCAATTCCTGGTGCTGTTGCTCGTGATTTATTCCCAATGCAATTAGTTCCGTATATGCCTTGGACTGGGCTTTTAGGAAAGCTACCATGTGTTCATCAACATGTGCCCGGTACGATAAAATTTCATCGACAGTTGGCCGTGACATATTTCCGCGGTGAAGCCGCAAAACACGGTCTCCAACACTATTATAATAACTGTTAAATAAAAAAGAATACCGGGGGTGAAAGCGTTTGTATCCTGGATGGTACTTGGCCAAAACAAATTCCTCCCAAAACCATGTACTGTGTGCCAGGTGCCATTTAGGCGGACTAACGTCCACGATGGGTTGCACCACGTAATCTTCTTTTTGCAATGGCGCACAAATTTCTTCTGAATGCTTTCGTATATTCAGATAGTGATCAATCATTGGCAAAGAAAATTTTAGGCAATTTACCCATTAAATGCAAAGTAGCGTTCACGCCATCCTGAAAAAACCCCTTCGCAATTTTTTCCTGTTGCGCAGATGAGTATGAAAGAAAAGCACTCCCCGGCAATATGAATCCCTTCCAGTCAATTTTATGCCAAACTCCATTCCGTATAACAGGATCGGTACCTGGGTAGGATATCGCTTCACTACTCCAGTGATTGATGTAAAAGTAAGGTTCACTGACATTTGCATCGGCAATGGCAAGTCCCAACCCAATACTCTGCATATCGCCTCCGTCTTCATTGCGCATTATGGGAATATAAAGACCCGTATCAAAATGATGTGGCCAAATCCTGATTTCAGCAGGCCATTCAAAACTTGACTTTATGATGCCCAGCAGATTTTGGGCATTACTCCACCAATTGGCCCATTCCTGCAACGGCTGCTGCGCCGGTTTCTGAAATGCCATACCTGCATCAAGCGGATGGCTCGGGATTGTAAAATGTGAAATAGGCTGAAGCAGATCAGCATCCAAGCCACACGCGTGCAAGAGAATCCGCATAGATGCAATAACTTTTTCTTTGGTCTTTCCGTCAAGCAACAGGTGATGCGATTGATCAGTCGCTTCAAGGATCAATTCAAAATTCACAACATCAAGCGACATCTGTGCTTTCGGATTTTCGATCCATCTCCCTTCTAATCTGTTGAGATCGCTATTCCAATGAAGGTTATTTTGCGAATCATCAGGCTGATGGGGTAAATAACTATTTCCAACCATTGCCACAAACTGTGCCGCATGGTGCAAATGTTCGATAGCGGGATTCAAACTTCCCCGAAACTGACCAAGCGATTTCCAGGATTCCATTCAGTCTATTTAACTACCTGGACACCTTTCCAAAACGCTACTCTGCCTTTTACAGCCTTCGCCATCTCACTGGGGTTAGCATAGTACCAGACGGCATCGACATTTTCTTTTCCATCTACGATGAGGGAGTGATAACTAGCCGTACCCTTCCAATAACAAAATGTCTCAGTACCGCTAGGTTTCAATACTTTTTGCTTTAGCGTTGATTCCGGAAAGTAGTGATTCCCTTCAATGACTACAGTATCATCACTTTCTGCTATAAGTTGTCCGTTCCAAATTGCTTTCATACTATATCATTTAAGTGCTTAAAATTTTTTAGTGGATTTTCCTTGAATTATACCGTCTCCCTAATGTGCACATCCCGTTACACATTGCTATTATGCAGATAATTCTCAATGAAACAGTCTCGACTCTGATATTGTTCAGGCGTTCTCTCTTCCATGAGAACATCTGAATTTCATGGAAAACCCAAATCTTGCATATTTAATTCGCTTAACACTGAATTAGATTTGTCTCGTAGCTGACAACTGCTCATTATTCCCATTCAGCGCATATTATTACATATTTTCAATAATCTATATTTGATTTGACGTGTGACCGTCAGCGCAAAAAAGAACTATATTTATAGTCATATCCTGAAATTTTTCCCATGAAATATTTCTTACGTATTG
Organism: Cyclobacteriaceae bacterium; assembly: GCA_029858965.1. Taxonomy (GTDB): domain Bacteria; phylum Bacteroidota; class Bacteroidia; order Cytophagales; family Cyclobacteriaceae; genus Chryseolinea. Next base: position 701 of record JAOUDZ010000041.1, on the reverse strand, counting down.
CTATTATGACCATCGTTCTACCCCTCTCTGCGCAAGACAACAATTTGCCATACTATGAAATACCCGACTATCCGGAAAGCTTCACTGCCGGAAGCGTTGCATCGCGTATGGTTGACGGTCTTGGATTTCGCTTTTACTGGGCTACCGAAGGATTACGCGATGAAGATCTGGCCTTCAGACCCAATCCTGAAGCACGCACAAGCGAAGAAACAATTGCGCACATTTACGGTATGTCAATTACGATCCTTAATTCCACTACTAAAACGGCAAATGTACCCGGACAAAATATCAAACTCCCGTTTTCCGAAATGCGCAAGGCTACACTTGAAAACCTCAGGGCTGCCAGTGAGCGTTTGCGCACAAGTTCAGACGAGGACTTGAAAGAATATAAAATAGTGTTTAAACGTGGAGACACGATGTCGGAATATCCGTTCTGGAATCAAATCAATGGCCCAATTGCAGATTGTTTATGGCATGTCGGGCAGGTTGTCTCGTTCCGCCGATCCGCTGGCAACCCCATCAGCAACAAAGCAAATGTATTGACGGGTAAAGTGAAACAATAGAAACAGCACCAATCTTGTATAACACAACGCTTAAATATCCTAACTGCGATCAGAAAGCTATTGATTGGCAATTACGGTATTGCGCAACGCAATCGCTTTCTCTGCAGCAACGTTGACTTCGGCAACAACATCAATTCC
>JAOUDZ010000146.1 GCA_029858965.1 Cyclobacteriaceae bacterium | reverse complement strand
TAATATACCCTATACCGTTTACCCTATACCCTATACCCTATACCCTATACCCCCTCCCCCTTCCTAATCCCAATTACAAAATCGGAAACATCATTCACAACATCACTGGAATTACGCAGCATATTGATAAAAGCGCTACCGACAATTGCCCCTGCGCCATATTTGCACGCCGTGGTAAAAGTATCGTGGTTTGAAATTCCAAAGCCTATAAGATATGGGTTCTTAAGCTTCATGGATTGCAGGCGCTTGAAATATTCAAGCTGTTCATTTGCAAATGATCCCTTGGCTCCTGTAATGCTGGAAGCCGCTACGGCATAGATAAACCCATCAGTCACAGCATCAATTTTACTTATACGCGCCGCTGACGTAGTCGGCGAAATCAGAAACGCATTGTGCAGATTTACCGCGGCAAATATTTCTTTATACTCCTCCAGGTAAGCGTCCATGGGCAGATCCGGTAAAATGACACCGTCTACTCCTGCCGTGGATACGTCACGCGCAAATTCTTCTATTCCGTATTGCATCACCGGATTGACATATCCCATTAAGATTATGGGTATGCTTACACGTTGTCGAATGACTTTGACCTGGTCTATGATCAACGCGAGGTTAATTCCATTTTCCAACGCTATCTTATTACTTTCCTGTATGGTGGGACCGTCAGCAACAGGATCAGAGTAAGGAATTCCGATTTCAATAATATCAGCGCCTGCATTTGACAGTGCCTCGGCAATCAATACCGTGCTGTGCAATGTTGGAAAACCCGCTGTATAGAAAACTGAGAGAATATTCTTTTTCTTCGTTTCAAACAGGCTATTAATTCTATTTTTCATTTATTTCCTTGAAGTAGTCCCCTAAAATCCATTGTCGTCGAGCTTAGTATTTTCCCCATTTGATATATGTCTCCAGGTCCTTGTCACCGCGACCGGAAAGGTTAATGACAACAACATCATCCTTCTGAAATTCAAATTGACGCAACGCTGCTATAGCGTGCGCTGTTTCAATGGCAGGGATAATTCCTTCTGTGCGACTCAACTCAATCCCTGCATGCATAGCCTCATCATCGGTTGCGCTAACAAATTTTACCCGGCCCACATCAAACAAATGCGCATGAATGGGTCCGATGCCGGGATAATCCAATCCGGCAGATATAGAGTAAGGCTCAACCACTTGCCCATCTGCTGTTTGCATAAGCAAGGTTTTGCTGCCATGCAATACGCCTGGTTTACCCAGGACTGTAGTAGCCGCCGATTCCCCGGAGTCTAATCCCAGTCCGGCAGCCTCAACCCCAACAAGATTGACATGTTCATCGTCAAGGAAATGATAAAATGCACCTGCCGCATTGCTTCCCCCTCCAACGCAGGCAAAAACATAATCAGGATAAGGATTGCCAACTTTCTCATTCAATTGCTTTCTGATTTCTTCACTGATTACGGATTGAAACCTCGCTACCATATCCGGATAAGGATGGGGTCCAACCACGGATCCGATTATATAATGTGTATCCGTAGGATGATTAATCCAATGACGCATGGCTTCATTGGTCGCATCTTTTAACGTCATACTGCCACTCAGCGCCGGAATTACCTTCGTACCCAGAATGCGCATGCGTTCAACATTTGGCCGTTGACGTTCCATATCAACTTTCCCCATATAAACGATACATTCCATGCCCATCAGTGCACAGACTGTAGCTGTAGCAACACCGTGCTGCCCGGCGCCTGTCTCTGCTATGATTTTTTGCTTACCCAGTCGCCTGGCCAGCAAAATCTGACCTATTGTATTGTTGATCTTGTGTGCTCCTGTATGGCAAAGGTCTTCCCGTTTCAGGTAGATTTCAGCGCCATATCTTTCAGAAAGCCGTTTTGCCAAATACAAAGGCGTGGGCCTTCCTACATAGTCCCGGAGCAACTGTTGAAACTCCTCCTGAAATCCGGCATCGTGTACAATATCAAGGTATTTCGTGCGAAGCTCTTCCACGTTCGGATACAGCATTTCAGGAATGTATGCACCTCCGAATTTTCCATAATAACCATGTTCATTTACTGCATATTTCATTTGGAAGTTGTTTTGTTCATGCTGGCCGATTAATCATTTCCAAAATTTATACAAACCGTAGATTTGTCAGTAGTGCTTTAAGTTTTTCAGTGCTCTTCATTCCTGGACGCTCTTCCACACCACTGTTAATGTCCAGCGCATGTATATTCATACCTTTGATGGAGGAGACGTGCGCAACATTTTCCGCAGACAGCCCTCCACTTAAGAAAAATGGAACTTCCTGGTCGTATTGATTCAAAACTTCCCAGTTAAAGGTCTTGGCATTCCCCCCAAAATATTGCCCTTTCGTGTCGAATAAGAAATAGTCTACTGCAGAAACAAACGGCTTTGTGCTCGCAAAGTCAAAAGCATCGTCTACTGAAAAAACCTTAATGACCCGAATACCGTGGTCTTTCAATTCCAAACATTGGTCTGGTGTCTCCTTTCCATGGAGTTGAACATAATTGAAGCCTATTGTTCTTGTTTTTTGCAGTATATTTTCAGTAGTATCGTTAACAAAAACACCTACGCGCTGTATAGATGGTGCTAAAGTTGCCGGCATCCTGAAATCATCACCAATGAATCGAGGTGAATCCGGATATGCTATGAAACCCAAATAATCCGGATCAAAGGAAGCCACTTGTGCAATGTTATCCGGATCACGCATGCCACAGATTTTAATGCCTATATCGCGTCTCGTGTTCATCTTTTATTGACCTTACATTACTTACTCACTTTATTAAGTTCATCGATGAACGCTTTGCATGCTACTTCAGGACGGCTGTGCTGCATGAAGTTTTGACCCATCAGAAACCCTTCAAATCCATGCCCTTTTAATTCAACAATCGTGTTGACAGATTCAATTCCGCTTTCCGATACCTTGACTGTATTTTCCGGGATAAGTTCCGCCAACTGCTTTGATATTTCAATGCTCACTTCAAACGTTTTGAGATTACGGTTGTTCACGCCAATCAAATCAGCCCCAGCCTCTAAATTAGCTTTCAGTTCCTCTTCATCGTGAACTTCCAACAAGACTTCCAACCCAAAAGAATGTGCAAGATTTGACAAGGATTTCAGTCGCGCGGGCGCTAGTACTGCCGCAATCAACAAGATTGCATCAGCGCCAATTGATTTTGCTTCAATAATTTGGTACTCATCAATGGTAAAATCTTTCCGGAGTATTGGACAAAAGTTAAACTTCCTGGCCAACGACAGGTCATCATTGCTTCCGCCAAAGAAATGCTTGTCGGTCAACACCGAGAGGGCCGAGGCACCCGCCTGCATATAGCCAATAGAAGTTCGCTCGATGGAAACATGTTGGTTGATAACACCTTTCGACGGAGACTTTCGTTTTATCTCCGCTATGATGCCGGACTTATCTTCGCGCTGAATATATTTCCTTAACGAAACAGTTTGCGTGCCAAAGTAGATGCTTTGTTCCAGCAGCTTGGTCGGATAAAGACTTTTGCTGCTCGCTACCTCAGTTAGCTTATGGGCGATGATCTGATCTAAAATATTCATGGATAAAATTCAATACTCTTTTAATCAACTGCCATTAATTTGGTGAAAGATTCCAGGGCTCTGCCTGATACTAATGCTTCATTGGCCTGTTCAATTGCCTTGAGGATACCTTCCTGTTGATTTGCCGCATACAAGGCCATCCCTGCATTAGCAACAACGGCTGCATTTTGAGATGCAGTGCCTTTACCTTCAAGCACATCCATAAATACCTTTGCTGATTCTTCTACCGTGCTGCCACCGCGAATATCCTCAAATGACAATTGTGGCAATCCCAGGTCCATAGGCTCAAGAACACTTTCACCACCGTTGAAAAAGTACTTAAATGATCCTGTAAGGGACACCTCGTCGTATCCATCAAGCGAATGGAGTATTACAAATTTCTTGTCCGTGTTCTGGTACAGGTATCCGTACTGACGTGCCAGTTCAAGACTAAAAACCCCTACTAGCTGACGCGTTGGGAAAGCCGGATTCACCATAGGTCCAAGCATGTTGAAGAATGTCTTCACGCCAAGCTCTTTCCGAATAGGTGCCACATTCTTCATGGCTGGATGGAACAGCGGTGCATGCATAAAACAAATATTCGCGCGATCAAGACTCCGCTTCAGCACATCAACGTTGTTGGTAAACTTATACCCAAAAAATTCCAGCAAATTAGAGGATCCACAAGCGGATGAAACACCATAATTTCCATGCTTTGCCACGGGTTGCCCTGCTGCTGCCACTACAAATGAAGAAAGTGTAGAAATGTTAAACGTATTTTTCCCATCGCCGCCCGTACCACACACATCCATAACGGGCAAGTCAAATCGTGCCGGCACACATAGTTCAAGCATAGCATCCCGAAACCCAAGCAATTCTTCAACCGTAATACTGCGCATCATGTAGACCGTCATGAACGCAGTCATTTGACTCGGGTTGTACTTACCTGAGGCCAGTTCAACCAAGACATTTCTTGCTGATTCTTTTGTAAGCGATCGATGATCAATCAGTTCATTCAATATTTCTTTCATGCGATGTAATGATGTGTTTATATCAGGTATTTCGGATACGGTCAATGGTTCAGCCAGTTTTCAATCATGGTCGGTCCTTCAGGGGTCATGATCGACTCCGGATGGAACTGCAACCCTTTTACGTCATATCGTACATGGCTAAGGCCCATCATAAGTCCTTCGCTGTTTACGGCAGTCACTTTCAAGTCGGGGGTGACACTCTCCGGCAAAACCGCCCATGAATGATAATGTGTTGCCTGAAAACTATCAGACACATTCTTAAAAAGGTACTCACTCCTGTCATTTACCAATCCTGTGGAAGTAACACCATGAAGGACTTTCGGTATATTGAAGAGTTTAGCACCATAAACTTCGGCGATACCCTGATGGCCAAGGCAAATACCGAGAATACTCTTAACGGCTCCATATTCCATGACTACGCTTTTCATTATCCCGGCTTCATCCGGAATTCCTGGCCCGGGACTGAGTAATATCTTGTCGTACTTCTTCACTTCCTCAAGCGCGATCTTGTCATTCCGGTAGATATCCATCGGATACCCCAGCGCACGGATGATATGGACCAGGTTATAGGTAAACGAATCGTAATTATCAATCACCAGTATTTTTACAGACATAAGAAATTTCGAAAATTAAAAATTTGACGATTACAGCTCTGCTTTACGAAGGCGCGCAGACACTTTCTAAAGCCCTCAATATCTTTGGAGAGTCTCAACAGGTTTTCTCTCATTGGATTGAATTCTCCTTCTTTAAGCAGACCAGCTTCCTTCAATAAAAAAAATTGACTTATAAGCTTCTCCTGCAGATCCATTCGCATATCTCAAAAATCTAATGAATATTTATTACATCTTCTCCGCCAGCAACACAGCAGTTCTCAACGCGCCTAACTTATTGTTTACTTCCTGCAATTCACTCTCTGCATTTGATTTCGAAACAACTCCTGCTCCAGCCTGGTATACCAGTTTATTTTCGTAGCTCAGGAAAGTTCTGATCATTATCGCATGATTGAAGGAGCCATCAAAACCTATAAACCCTATTGCGCCACCATAGAAACTCCTGTTGACATTTTCGTATTTATTGATCAACGTCATAGCCATGTGCTTGGGTGCTCCTGACAATGTTCCGGCCGGAAAAGTGTTGGCGGCCATACCTACGACCGACGTATTCTCCCGAAGTGTCCCGGTAACTTTGGAAACCAGGTGAATCACGTGTGAGTAAAACTGAATTTCCTTGAACACTTCAACCGTCACGCGCTCGGCATTTCGACTCATATCATTGCGCGCTAAATCGACAAGCATAACGTGCTCAGCATTCTCCTTTTCGTCTGCTGCCAGACTAGCTGCAATGGCAGCATCTTCCTGATCATTCCCTGACCGCCTGAACGTTCCTGCTATTGGATAGATATGCGCCTTACCATCGCTTACCTGCAGTTGCGCCTCTGGTGAAGATCCAAAAAGCTTGAAGCTTCCATAATCAAAATAGAAAAGATACGGCGAAGGATTGATAGAGCGCAACGACCGGTAAACGTTAAATTCATCACCTTTGAACCCAGCCGTATATCGTCTGGAGAGCACAATCTGGAACACGTCACCCCGATAGCAGTGCGCCTTTCCTTTTTCAATCAACTTCAAAAATTCTTCATCGCCAATGTTTGATGTTTCAGTCTCCGTTTGTCTGAATTTATAGGTAGAAAACCGATTGCTGAATATAATCTGTTCAACTTTATCCAGTGCGCTTTGGTGATTGATGATACCTTCGTAGTTATGCTCAAAGAGGTTTAGTTCATTTGAGAAGTGATCCACAATGATGACAAACCGATAAAGCTTGTACAGGATATCAGGGATGTTTTGATCCGTTTTTGTAATGACAACATCATCAAAAAACCGAACTGCATCGTAGGCCATGTATCCAAATAAACCACAGTTGGCATATTTGGATGAAACGGCTTGCGGTACGAATGCATTCCGAAAATCCTCCAACATGGTAGTAACCTGACCCGGCTTCGTAATGGTCTCGGCTACTCTTTTGCCATCCGGATATCTTCTGTCAACGGTATTTCCTTTCACCTCGAACGAAGCAATCGGATCAAAACATATAAATGAAAGACTATTTTCATGACCATGGTAGTCAGAACTTTCAAGGAGTATAGTTCCTGCGTAAACATCCCTGAGCTTCAGGTAAATATTAACGGGTGTCAGCGTATCTGCCAGGAGCTTTTTTGAAGAAGTTTTTAATTTGTATTTCATTTGAAAAAACTCTTGTTACAATTCAATTATAAAAACGAAGGCCTGCTGTGAACAGCAGGCCTTTGGCATATCGTAAAGTTATAACAAGGCTGTTCACACATCAACATTTGATTTGTGCCACCACCATGCAATTTTTGTAAATCTTACCATAATCAATTAGGCGTCTGTTTTCTTCTTGGCCGCAGCTCTTTTCGGCTTAACTTCTGTCTCCACCACAACTGCTGCTGTAACTGCCTTAGCAGAAACCGAGCGCTTCAGTTTATCCTTGCGCGCTTTTCTTTTTCTGGAATTCCCATAGGAGCCCATGCTGATTTTGCCTTTTTTTGATTTTTTGTCTCCTTTTCCCATGATATCCTATGTTGCGATGGCAATATTAGCAAAGTCTGGATGTATTACAAAAACTGCCAAAAAAAAGTACCCTGATTCCTACTGATATTACCCCGGCCAACACTGCGGCAAATAGCTACCAAATTTTTACCCGATCGCTAACCGGTCTGAACAAGGAGTCGCCCGCAACGACATGAAATGTCTCATAAAACGGCTCAAAGTTTGACAATGGACCATTAATCCGATAGACGGCCGGGGAATGAGGATCAGTCAGGATTTGGGATCTTAACGTTTCATCCCGGGATTTGGTGCGCCAAATGGTACCAAACGACATAAAGAAGCGCTCCTCAGGTGTAAGATTATCTATTTTATCTGGTCTTCCGTGCTGCTTGAAATATCGCTGTAGCCCATCAAAAGCTATCGTTAAACCTGCCAGGTCGCCAATGTTTTCACCCAACGTAAACTCTCCCTGAACAAACACGCCCGGGAGTGGCTCGTATGCGCTAAACTGATCAGCATAGGCTTTCCCTTTTGCTCTAAACTTCTCCAGGTCACTTTCGGCCCACCAATTCTTCAGGTTACCCTCACCGTCAAACTGGCTCCCCTGGTCATCAAAACCATGTGTTATTTCATGACCTATCCCCGCTCCTATGCCGCCATAGTTTACAGCTTCATCGGCACGGTAGTCATAAAACGGAGGCTGGAGTATACCCGCTGGAAATACAATCTCGTTAAACAACGGGTTGTAATATGCATTCACCGTTTGAGGCGTCATATCCCATTCGCTTTTATCCACTGGCTTGCCTAGTTTCTGAATTTGATCCTGAAAATGAAAGCTTGCTGCGTTAATGACGTTGGTAAAGTAAGAAGCTTGCTCCGGCGACTTTTCAATCACAAGGCCAGAATAACTCTTCCATACATCCGGATAACCAATTTTTACTGAAAAGGTACTCAATTTGGCAAGCGCCATGTGCTTGGTGGAATCAGACATCCAATCCAACAGTTTAATTCTATCGGCGAAAGCCAATTTGATATTTTCAACCATTTCAAGCGCCTTTTCCTTTGCCTCAGCTGGAAACGCTTCCTCAACATAGAGTTTCCCTATGGCTTCCCCCAGGTACTTATCAGTAACGGCGAGCACGCGTTTCCATCGGGGTAACATCTTATCCGTTCCCTTCAAGTATTTAGTATTAAAGTCAAACGATTCCTGAACGAAAGCATGATGGAGAAACGGCGCTGATCTCCTGAGCACAGCAGCTTTCAGGTAGGTCTTGATGTCATCCAGCGAATACGCATGAACCACATTTTCACATGCCTTCAGGTATTCAGGTTCGGACACGATGATGGTGTCTGCTGGCGCTTGCAGTATGGATAAATATTCCTTCCAATGAACAAATTGTGCAATGTTATTAAGTTCTGTAATCACCTTGGGGTTATACAGCTTCACTGGGTCGCGCTTTTCTTCTTTGCTCAGCATTGATTTCGCCAGTTGCGTCTCCAACGCAAGTACCGTGGTTGCCGAGGATGCTGCTTTATCTTCGGCATCACCTGCAAGCTTAAAGAGGTTGGAAATATGGATCCTGTACTTGTCCCGGGTTTCCCGAGACTTCTCATCCATTTTGAGATAGTAGTCACGTTCTGGAAGACCAACCCCTCCTGAGCTGACATATGCTGCCATTTTCTTGCTATTCTTAAGATCCGGAAATACTTCGAAGTCAAAAAAGGCGCTGCCACCAACGAGTACATTCTCAGCAAGGTATCGGTAGATTTCATCCTTATCCGCAATGGCATTAATCTTAGCCAAGAATGGCTCAACAGGCTGCATCCCTGCGTTTTCAACAAGCATAGAATCCATGCCAATAGAGTAGAAGTCGGCTGCCTTGCGCTGATCAGTACCTTCAGGATACAGCACAACATTCTCACCGGCTTTCTTCAATACCTTCAACAAAACGTCATTATTAAATTCGCGTAGCTCATTGAAAGCGCCCCACCTACCCTGATCAGCAGGTATAGTTGTTCGGTTTAACCAGCCACCGTTAACGTACTTAAA
>JAOUDZ010000145.1 GCA_029858965.1 Cyclobacteriaceae bacterium | reverse complement strand
CAATGCGAATCAGTGTAAAAACGCCGTCATTAGCGTGTACAGTAAGAGAGGTCTCCTCCTGTTTCAAACTACAGGGTTGGAAAGACAGTGGGACGGCACTTATCATGGAGAAACGCTGCCCATGGATACCTACTATTATACGATTGACCTGAAACTTTCGTATGTAAAAAGGACCTATAAGGGTGCCATTACGATATTGCGGTAATTACCGTAAGATTTTTCCGGCCTTTTGTTTACCATTCACGGGCATTTCGGATTCATATCAGTAAAATAGTTCTGGCACTTTTATACCAAAGACCAGAAACACTTAAACATAAAGAAAGTATGCCTAGGTGTATGAAGCAGGAGTAATCCTGTCTCCCGCTTTTTCTGTATTATCTAAATATTAGCCTATATTTAATTCATTGCTAAAGTATAAATCAAGTCTTTGGCTGCTTCAAAATGAAAATCGCAATATTTTTATCCCTCATCGGGCTACTATCGTTCTTCTCATGCTCCCAAGACGATGGACCGCAGCTAATCGAAAACGAAGAAATCTTCATTAATGAGGTTTATGCTGCCGGCAACGATTGGCTGGAATTGTACAACGATGGCGAAACTACAAAGGATGTGGGGGGATATTTTATCTACGATGACGCCACCATTAAGTACGCCCTGCCTGCCAATACAATCATTGCAGCAAAGGGATTCCTGGTTCTGGTTTGTGATGATACCGGTGTCGGACTCCATACGAACTTCAAACTTTCCTCAAGTGGTGAGACAGTCTACTTGGAAAATAATGCGGGTAAACTAATCGACAAGGTAGTGTTTCCCGCATTGGGGGAAGAACAATCGTATGGTCGATATCCGGACGGATCGACCAACCTTGCAATATCAGGAAGCTCCAGCGAAGGATTGGCCAACGGCGACAATGAAGCTCCCGCCATTGCAGAAACATCGCGTACACCCCTTGTACCTGGTTTAGCGGACGGCACAACGATAAAGACAGAATTGATAAGCACAGTCGGTGTCACATCAGTTACGTTATTTTACAGGTTAAATGGTGCACCCTTTGAAGAAATACCAATGGCACCAGATGCTGGTTTTTATGTCGCTACTATTCCGGCCCAAAACACAACCGGAAAGGTCGAGTATTACATAGAAGCAAAAAACAATGCAGATAAATCAACTCGGGATCCTTACGATGCACCTTCCAATGTCTTTGGCTTCCTCTTGAATACAGATGTGCTCCCATCCCTGTTCGTAAATGAATTTATGGCTTACAATACCACCTGCTGTCCGGATACTGACAGTGGTGCCGAAGAGTTTGATGATTGGATTGAACTCTACAATGCCGGCCCGGAGGCTGTAGATATCGGTGGCATGTACATGTCCGACAATAAAGACAATCCCTTCAAATACCAAATACCGGCAGACAATCCGTCTGCCACCACGATTGCTGCAGGGGGATTCCTGCTGCTCTGGGCTGACGGGAAAAAGAGCCAGGGACCGCTTCATCTTGAATTCTCACTCAGCAACACCGGCGAAGATGTTGGAATATACTACATCGATGGTAGGGAAATCGACGCATTTTCCTTTGGTCCACAGGAAGAAGATAAATCATTGGGTAGATCTTCCAACGGCGGGAATACCTGGACTACCTTCACTATCCCAACACCTGGTCTGTCAAATAATTAAAAACTTTTCTTAACTATAGAACACCAACCCATTCACCATGAATAAATCAAATAAACAAAATGTTTGAACTGTTCCCCGACCAACCAGTATACGAATACCCTGAGCTGGTCAATATTACATATTCCTTCGTCTGGGCTTTTCTACTGGCATCAACGATCGCGATTACACACCGGCTAACATTCGGTGGTGATTATTATCCCAAAAACTTTTTTCAGTCGCTCGTTTTGGGTGCCATCATAACCACCATGATAATGATGGCAATAGGTGACAGCCTCGCCCGTGGACTTGGTGTGTTTGGAGCGATGGCCATTATCCGGTTTCGCACGCGCATTGATGATCCCAGGGACGTTCTTTTTTTGTTTGCCGCACTAAGTACCGGCCTTGCCATTGGTGTTTATGGATTTACTATTTCCTTTGTGGGCACAGTGCTGTTTTGTTTGGTTGCCGTTATTCTTCACGTGTCGCCCTTCCGTTCATTTACGCATCAAAATGTCCTGGCGTTTACTTTAACAGATACGAACAATCTTCCTCCTGTGGTGGAAATCATGACACAATATTGCAGTGAATTCAGGGTGATTAGTATTGCCGCATCAAAGGAAGATGCCACGCGCTACAGATACGCCATCTCCATCAAAAAAGAGTTCGATAAAAATCAATTGATTGAACGGATCAGGACAGTGGAGGGCGTAAAGCAATTAAGGATTTCGCTGAACGAGTTACCCAATACGTGATATGAAAATTTCCATAAATTGGTTTTACATATTCGTTGCATTGCTGTTTGTGTCAATGCTTTACGTCAGCGCACGATTTTTTAAGGGTAGCGGCAAGTCATCCATCGGCATTACAAAGGGCAAAGAGTATAAAATCAACTCAGAGAAATCTTCCCTGGTAAAGAGGGTTTATGTTGTTCCCGGCAGGCAGGTCAAAACGGGCGATGTTTTAGTTGAATTGACAAGTAATGAGTTGGAAATTGACATTGACAAACTCACAAACCGGATTGCTGTTCTAAAATCCGAACAACACGAAAAATCAAAACTTGTCGAATCTGAAATAGCCTATGTAAAAGCACAGCATGGCATCACCATAGAAGAAATAGATACAGATATTGAGCAGATCCAAAGTAAAATGGAACTCAACAGGAACCTCGCGCGTGAATTTGCACCGGTAGCCACTGATTCAACGTCGGTCAACCTTTCACGAAATCCTCAACAAGCTAAACTAAAATCGCTTGCGCAACAAAAAGCGAAGCACCATCAGGCCATGGCGATAAAAATAGAGGACATACGCCAGGAAAATACAACCGAACAGAGTCTGCTGGTCAATCAAATACGGCTGCTTGAGCGCGAGTTAGAATTACTCGCTGCGGAAAAAAAGAAACTAAGTAAGTTCGCTGCCACCGACGGCGTAGTGGAAAATGTTTATGTTAAAGATGGTGAACAGGTAGATTCGTTTACACCCTTGCTGTCCATAAATCCTGTTCGTCCTTCAACGGTGGTGGGATACCTTGTTGGCAAGAAATTCGATATTCCCGAAATCGGTTCGGCGGTAAGGGTATCATCCTACGAGCATCGGTCCGTTACCGTAGCAGGTAAAGTTATCGGCTATGGATCCGTTTCCGAGTTGCCGGAAATTTTGCAGAAATCCACAGCCGTAAAAGCTTTCGGTCGTGAAATGTTTATTGAAATCGCCCCCGAAAATAGTTTTGCAAATGGAGAAAAAGTTTTGATTCGATAAGCTATGCGTGTGTGGTTGCAGTATCTTCTAATTTTCTCACTAACCTTCGTACTGGCACGTTGGCCCTTGCTGGCACAGGTTTCCATGGCAGAATTTCTTCAGTCAGCCAACACTGATCATGAGATGGCTTCCTTTGGTGAACAAATCCGGTATTTGGATACCAAACCCTACCGCTTGTCTCCCCTCCAAAAAGTGGAATTCCGCACGGAAAGTAACCAACTTGATCCATCCCGGCAAGACTACGGATTGCGGTTTAACCCGGCAAATCCTTGGGAAATCAAAAAGAATAACAACTACTACGAACAATATAAGTCAGTCTTGTATCTCAGGGAAGATCTCGCACTGAAGGACGCGCTCATCGTTCGATATAATTATATCATACAGTGGCTGTATTATGACGCGATGAAGTCCGTTAAGGAAGAAAACAAACAACTCACCACAGCCCAGATCTCCATCCTTGAGAAACAACGTCATTCCGATTTTTTTAATGCCGAGGATTTTGTTGAATTGAAGTTGGATCAGATGGACCAGGCTGTAGAACTTGAAGAAGTAATTTTTGAACGCGATAACCAGCTTGGCAAAATGGCCGGTGTCTATCCGGCAATGGCTCAGAAACAACTCGACTGGCGTTATGAAAACATCATTTCCGTTGACCGTATTGAGGGTATTGTAGATAGTCTTTCCAAACTTCAGTCCACACCAACCACATTATTGTTTCGCGAAAACCAAATTGAACTTGCCAATCGTGAATATTTACTTGAAAAGTCGAATATCAATATCGGGTTTCTCCAAACGCAATATCAACAGTACAGGATAGAGCAAGGCCGAAATCCATGGAGTATCTCGCTGGGCGTTACGATCCCGATTGCTAACCCCAATAAGGGCGATATGACGAAACGTAAACTAGATGTCATCGAAGCACAACATGAGCGCGATGAAACTGAAGCAGAACTTATGACTGATAAGACCGGCTCACGCGAACAATTAAAAAATCTAATCGCACGCTATCGTGACATCAGGGAAAAGATAAGTGCTTTAAATGAAAGCACCCTGTCCAGCACTTTGAGCGCCATGAAGGAGGACAATCCTGCAGTCTCGCTTCGCTTTGCCGCCAATGTGCTCAAATTGAAAACTCTTGAAATAAAAATCAAACAAAATATTCTGATTACTTATATCGAATTCCTTGGATATACTGATATGATTCAGCGACAACCGCTAATCAACTATCTAAATGAAGACCTTGAGCAAATTGGAATCCAATAAAGTTTTCCATACCATCAAAAAGGCAATAGCTGCAGCGCTGCTGCTGCTAATTTCAGCATTTTCGCTCCTGGCACGGAACGATATTGATCGTTGGGAACCCGGGGTATACGAAAACTCCGTGTGGAAATATTCTCCCGGAATTTCCCATCCCGAAATAGTGTGGAATAGCCCGAATTTCAACGATGATGCATGGGAAAGCGGCGGCGGCGGAATTGGATTTCGCGATGGTGATGACCGAACAGCTATTGACCCGGCGTTAGCTCCATATCTACGAAATAAATTCGTCGTTCAAAATCCAAATAAAGTAGAACAAGCGCAGGTACACAGCCAAAATTCGGAATCCTCTGATCTTTCGGCTGCTACGTCCTTATCCTTTGGCATTGCTGACAACATGTTTACCTACGGGCGGATGCCATCGTGGTTCGCCAAACCGCTTGTGTTCCAGTCTTCAAACCTACCCATAGTGTTGATCAACACAAACGGCCAGACCATTATGGATGATACGCGAATCATCGCGGACATGAAAATAATATACAATGGTGCTGGTAACATAAACATGCTATCAGATCCTGCCTCACATTATAGTGGCAAAATAAACATCGAGAAAAGAGGAGAATCCTCCCAGTTTTTTCCAAAAAAAACTTATGGATTTGAAACTCAGGATGCCCTCGGTAACAATCTTAACGCAGCCCTGCTGGATATGCCTGCCGAAAATGATTGGGTATTGTATGCACCTTATTCCGACAAATCCATGCTCAGGAACGCACTCACGTATAAGATCGGAAATGACATGGGCAATTACGCGCCCCGGACCAAATTTGTTGAGCTTATACTGAATGACCAATACCGTGGGGTTTACGTTTTAATGGAGAAAATTAAGCGGGATAAAAACCGTGTAAATATTGCCAAACTACAACCAGAAGATGTTACCGGCGATGAACTCACCGGTGGATATATTATCCGCCGCGATAAAATAGATGCGAACGACTATCCCCAGTGGAAAACAGCGTCGTCACCCTGGAATTACAAATTCCAATATTACGATCCAAAAGGTGATCAACTTGTAGAAGCACAGCGTGACTACATTCGAGGCTTTTTTAATAAAGTTGAAATATCCCTCCGTGATGAAACATTCAAAGATGAAAATATAGGTTTCAGGAAATACATTGATGTTCCATCCGTTATCGATTATATGCTGGTAAATGAAATCGGAAAAAATGTTGATTCGTATTCGTTCAGTACCTATATGTATAAAGATAAAGACAGCAAAGGCGGAAAATTGCATATGGGTCCCCTTTGGGACTATAATCTAGCCTACGGAAATATTGATTATTTTGAGCCTTCACTAATTACTCCAGGTTGGCGGTGGGACTACAGCATCTATTGGTTTCAGAGAATGCTTGAAGATCCTTTGTTTAGCGCCAGTATGAAATGTCGCTGGGAAAAACTCAGAAGGACAACATTAACAAATGAATATTTCACGAACGCTATAGATTCTATGGCATCCATGCTGGATGAAGCCCAACAACGAAATTTTGAACAGTGGCCCATACTTGGAGTCTATGTCTGGCCCAATCAATTTGTCGGGGATACCTACAGTGATGAGATTAGTTATTTGAAAGAATGGATACTCGCCAGGCTACAGTGGATGGACGAAAATATGGTGGGAGATTGTGCTTTGATAACCGCTGTGGAGGGTGATCCAACAGGAGAAGTGGTATCGGTTTACCCTAATCCCTCTTATGATTCATTTACCATATCCATTAGCCAGCCTGCTGGAAAAAAAGTATGGATTGAAATCTACAGTGTCAGAGGTGAGCAAATACTTTCGGTAGAGACCACAAATCAAGAATTTGTTTGGAAGGGGCAAAATCAACTGAAACTTACAGCCGCTGCAGGGGTTTACATAGTGAAAGTCTTTACAGAAAATGGAATATTGAGTTGTCAACGGATCATTAAATTGTAGCAGGTTGACACCTGCATTAAATTATTACTGATCTAACGTCCCTTGTGCTTTCCTGATGTAAAGACAGCTGATTAAATTCCGATGCGAAGGAATCCCGTTTCATGAAAAGATATCCGGCATAAAGAGGGCTCCAAAGGTGTCGCGCCTGTACAATCTGCGCTTTGTACCGAAGGCATATCACCCGATTAAGACTTTCACCTCAGCGTAACCATCTGCCGTCCATTCTAAAAAAAAGAATAAAATCAGGCATTTTGGCATATCCCGATCTTTTAGTCGGTCAGTTTAGCATAAAAGCCGCCTTGGATACGTCTTTGATGAGAGACACAACCAGGAGGATTTTATATGGATACTTTTTCAACAATGATTATCGAGGCTGTTGACAAAATCAAGAATGCAGTCGTCAAAATCGATGTTTATAAAACGGTGAAGGGAAAACTCACAGCCGCAGGCTCCGGCTCGGGTTTCATTTTTTCATCTGACGGGTTGATTTTTACCAACTGCCATGTAGTGGCCGGGGCGGAAAAAATTATGGTCGGCATGCTCAATGAAAATGAGATAGAAGCCACACTCATCGGAAAAGACCCTGATTCTGACATCGCTATCTTAAAGATTTTTGCTGAGGGACATTCCGTTGCCAAACTGGGTGATACGGATCAACTTCAGATTGGTCAATTTGTAATCGCCATTGGCAACCCCTATGGCTATCAACACAGTGTTACAACCGGCGTCGTAAGCGCGCTGGGAAGAACGCTTCAAACACAGTCAGGACGATTGGTCGATAATGTAATTCAATCTGATGCAGCATTGAATCCCGGGAATTCCGGCGGCCCGCTCATCACAACTGATGGTGAAGTGATCGGCGTAAATACGGCTATGCTGCAAGGTGCACAGGGACTAAGTTTTTCTGTGGATATAAATACCGCCAAAGAAATCGCGCGGCAGCTTATTAAAGACGGCAAAGTCTTCAAGGCGTATGTGGGAATAATGCTGCAGGAAGTATTCTTAAATGCTAAGATCAGGAGCCATTACAACCTTGCCAATAAAAAAGGACTGTTTGTTACGAAGATCGAAGCTGACTCACCGGCATCACGCTCGCAATTGCAGGAAGGTGATATTATTATTTCATTTAATGGTAAACCCTTAAACACGACACACGCATTCTTCCAGGAACTTGCCCACGATACAATCTTGTCGATGGTAGATATCTCAGTGATCCGACACACCGAATTACTAAACTTCAGCATCACGCCTGCAGAGAAAAAAATTATGGCACGGCGCTGATCTTATTTTTCGCTGAACCAACCGTATAGGTGCAGCATCCTGGGATGGACTTCCTGCTGCTACTTTGGGCGCAAAACCAGAATGTACTGCAGAAGGAAAACTCATCCTGTGATGATAATTCGCTTTTCTATCTATCCGAGAACGGTAACACTGAACGGTTGGAGTTCTATATTGACTATCATTTTTCCCGTATACAATCTCTTTTTTTCCGGATTCAATGTCATTTCAGCAAAATTGGCATTGTTCATAGACCAATATGACGTTCCCTTGAAACCAGCGGGGAGCAAAACTGTTTGTTTATTAGGTGTATAGTTTGCCAGAAAGATAGTATGATTGCCGCGATGGTCAGCAAACGCAATTCCGTCAAAAGTCAAAGGCTCGCTACTGATAAGTTTTATAATCCGGCTTTCTTTATGCCTGAGTATTTCTTTCAGTAAGGTGTATATCGGATAAACACCATGTTGCAGAAATAGAAAGTTTTGGGGCCAGCGCTGTTCGGGATGGGGAAATAACCCTTTCCAACCGCAAGTTTCATAGTACGTAATTGCATCAACGTTGCTTTCAGCCAGGTATTTAAAGCTCCCCAGCGTCCAGGCCGCACCATATAGCGAGAGCTGCCGCGGATCAACATCTTCAGGTAATGCGCCTGGCCTGGGATTCACAGGCGATGAAGTAGAATTTCGATTCTTCCTCATTTTGAAAGTTACCGGACCAACATGAATTCCTTTTCCTTTGGCAAACCTGGCACATGATTTAACTACATCAGCCTGTGCCGCGAGATTTTCCGTCATCGTAGCAATGTCGGATGCATGAGCCTGGGGGTTTAAAGAAAAACTTAGAAAGTCCAGCGCATCGGCCGGTGTTCTCTTCCGGTTAAGTTCAGTAAAAAATGCATCCGTCCCCCCACCAATTTTTGATTTGGGAAACATTGTCTGAAGAAATGGTACGATACGCGCTATCAGGTCTGCGTCTGTGCTGGATTCGTATGAGGGGAGAATAATAATATGTTTGATATACTCCCTGAAGGGAAGCAATTGATCAAAGAATCTTGTATATGAATCTTTTTCAAAAAAGAGAACAAGCTCCAGCGGCAGATTTGTCTTCAGCGCCTCCCGCATCAGTACGGGTATGTCGGTACCTTTGGGATCTATCTCAACCCGCAAAAAATCAATTTGTAAATCCTTTATCCATTGAATTTGTTGTGTATTGTGGGTTAGATCGCTTAGTGGTACGCCTACTTTTGGAAAAGTTGCAACCATTTCCTTATCCAGCGTAAATGCAAGTTTTCGTTTCACCGGCTTTGGCGCACTTTCGCTAAGATTTACACTGAAGCGGATTGTTTGTCTGATCACTTCTCCCTTTTCCA
>JAOUDZ010000230.1 GCA_029858965.1 Cyclobacteriaceae bacterium | reverse complement strand
AGAATATGGAGGCCGGTTGGATACTGTCCACCAATCTGAAGAAATAAAATTTGAACTGTGGAAAGTGATATATGGGATTTGGGATCATGTGAAGAATAGCGGCAAATTTCCTCAATCAGAAAACTTGACGTTGGAATGGGTAGGGACTATACCCGGAAAGCGGGAAAGCAGGAGATTTGAAGGGGATTATATGATCACCCAGAAAGATATCGTGGAACAAAGGGATCACTATGACAGGGTATCCTTTGGCGGCTGGGCGATGGATCTTCACCCTGCCGATGGTATTTACAGCGAGCTTAGTTCGTGCACCCAATGGCACAGCAAGGGAATCTATTCTATACCGTACCGATGTTTTTATAGTAAGGATATTGAAAACCTATTTTTGGCGGGTAGAATCATCAGCGCTACACATGTAGCATTTGGTTCTACCAGGGTTATGCTAACCGGTGCACAAAACGCTCAGGTGGCGGGAATGGCTGCGTCGTTGTGTATTAAGAATAATTGGAGGCCCAAGAATTTAGCCGAAAAAGAAAAGATACCCTTGTTGCAGCTGGCCCTAATGAAAGCAGGACAGAGTATTCCCAGGCTAGCAATTGAGGATATAGATGATCTTGTTGGAAAGGCGAAGATTTCCGCTTCTTCAGAATTGAAAATCAGCAAAATAAATCCATCCGGAGAATGGAAGGCCCTAAAATTCAGTACCGCACAATTGCTGCCCCTGTTTGCAGACAGCAGCTACAATGTTACCGTTAAAATAAAAGCTTCGATGAACACTTCTCTTACCGTGAAATTAAAAAGTAGTTCCAAATCGTCACATTTTACACCAGATGTTGAGCTGCAATCAAAGACATTTACGCTAACAGAAGGAACGCAAGAGATTACCTTTAGTTTAGATAAGCCAATGGACAAGGATAGATATGTTTATGTATGCTTTATGAAGAACGAAGTCGTTGAAATCCCGATGTCAGAAGAGCGTTTTACCGGAGTTATGACTACCATGCAGAAAGTAAACAAAGCGGTTTCTAACTATGGTGCGCAAGAACCGCCGAAAGGTATTGGCATAGAGGCTTTTGAATTTTGGACACCTGAAAGAGCCCCTGATTGTAAGAATATAGCGATGGCAATAGAACCTGCAATCGCTGTTTATGGTGCAGCACATCTTAAGAACAGCTATCTGAGGCCAGCATCAGATAAGTTGAACACGAGTTGGGCAGCAGATTTAAAAGATGAGTATCCGAAGTTAACCTTAACCTGGGATAGTAAACAGTCGATAAAACAACTGAGGCTTTTTTTTGATGGAGATTTTGACCATCCGCTGGAATCCATCTACATGCCCCATCCAAATTCGGTTGTAAACTTTGTGGTCAGTGATTATAAGATTTATGATGACAACGATAATTTAATTCACGAGACAAACGGAAACCATCAGGCGCTAAATCATATCAATTTTGACAAACCTATCGTTACAAAAGCGATGACATTGATATTCAGAAGACCCCAAACCAATATACCCGTTGCTTTATTTAAAGTTTCCGCGTATTCATGACGTGCCTGATTTCCATGTATTCCTCGGCGGTCGATATAGGCGTGCCGTACCAGGGATTGTTACATTGCCCCCACTTCAAAAGATGCAAAATCCTATAAATCATTTGATTTATAGGATTACGCGGAATTCGTGGGAGAAATAACAAACTGCCATCAGGCAGGGATTCCAAAAATGTACCAAAGGCGGGAATCGAACCCGCACATCCGAGGATACACGATTTTGAGTCGTGCGCGTCTACCAGTTCCGCCACTTTGGCATAGGGGTGCAAATATGGGTAAACTTCTATTTCTGCACAATTTACAGGTCAATATATTTCTCAACGGAAAAAGCTTGAGAACGTTCGGAAAAAAGTGTTTTTACGCTTCCCCAAACCCTTCCAAAAAGTTCGGAATTGCGATAATTTTGCAGGCTTTCTGCGTCATCCCAATAACTGAGTGTGGTATAGGTAAGGGGATCATCAATATCCTTGAGCAGTTGAAGATGACTGCATCCCTGGAAGTTTCGGATGGCGTGCATGTTTTTGTTGAAGATATCCAGAAACTCCTCAACACCGGCTTCTGTGAAATGCATACGAACGATACGAATCAACATCGTTACCTAAGATATTAAGCTGCCTGCGCACAACGCCAACTTACGTTATGCTATTCTTCAAAACTAATATTCACGGTGCTGTCGTAACCAAGTCCCAATAGCTGCGAAGCATTGCCTTTATAGAT
>JAOUDZ010000229.1 GCA_029858965.1 Cyclobacteriaceae bacterium | reverse complement strand
TATACCGAATCACAGGAGGTTTTGTTCGACAACACTAAGCAGCGGCTTTCTTACCTTTATGACAAAGGCTCTGATTATGCCTCAGGAACGTATAAACTTGAAGTCTACACAGACGATTATTTAATGGGCAGCGCGGAGTTTATTGTGAAATAGTTCGGGACCGTTCGCTTGACGCTAATCCTTCACTCTATTCAAAGCCAGCATACCGAGCATCCAATCTGGCAGAGGCTTGTCAGGATTTCTATTTCTTATGTTTAAATACCATCCTAGTTTTTCAATAATAGGAATTTTGTGTGTCTCAACAAATTCGATGAGTGTTCCGTCTGGATCTTCACAATACGAGAAATGACCAGCTGCCTTGCCCATATCAAATGAGTCGCGGCTATCTACCGTAAAACTGAAGTTCGCCTGTTTACAACGTTTTGCAAGCTGCGTCATTCCATTTATATCAAAACAAATATGAATGTATCCCAAATCTCCCCAATAACGATCGTGGAAGATCTTATGGGGCGCTCTGTTCTTCACCTCAACGAGTTCTAACTCTGTATCGCCAAGCAATCTGCAAAAAGCGCCTCTTCTGTTGACATTAGAACGTAAAATTACCCGCCTGAACTCATTCTCTCCGCCGGGAACCCCTGCAAAATCCTTAAACTTCTGCACGCCGTCGTATATAACTTCGCTGTAGCCCAATACGTCACGGTAGAGCCTGAGTGCAGCATCAATATTCGAAACGCCAATAACGCAGCCTGCTACACCTCCGGTTATCGCCCGATCTTTTTTGAACCAGCTTTTGCTTTCTATCAATTCAAAAATATTTTCAAACGGGTCTACCAAATAAAAATGTTTTCTCCCATCAGGCGATTGCTGTATCCCGTTAACAAGGTTTACACCGTTCGATTTTAACCTTTTATAAGCGGCCTCGATGTCCTGAGTCTTTAACTTCACCGCAAAGACGCCGGTATCTCCCAACAAATGATCTCCTTCTGATTTTTTCGGTGACCGACTTGTGTATTGCCAGATTTCAAATCCTCCTCCGCCCTGCATATTCATAGCAAGGATAGCATACCTGTTTTCAGCCCTATCGCCGGTGTATCGTGTCATTAAAGATGCTGTTGCGCTATCTTTAAAAACGGGAACATTCATGCCAAAATGTTTCCTGTACCATGTCCAGGCCAGTTCCGCATCATGAACGCCAATCCCAACTTGCTGTATTCCACTTATGATATACCCCATAATTATCGGTAATTAAGCAAAAATTTATAAATCTGTTTCATTTCCTGCGGAGATCGACGAAAAAAAAACAAAATAAAGACTGAAAGATTGGCTATTTGGACCCTGATCCAGCTATTGGCCTCGTATTTCCTGGAGGATACGACGATGTCTTTTGGTATGATCTTAAAAGAAAAACTCCTACGGAGACGAATTAAAAAGTCATACTCCTCCATGATTGAATATATCTCGTTAAATCCTTCGAGTGTTTCAAAAATCGACTTCCTTACAAACAAAGTCTGATCACCACCCCTGCACATGATTGAATCAAACCGTGTAAAAAAAGCATTTATCTTCAATACAGCTTTCGTTGAATCAAAAACGTACCGATAACATCCCGAATCATATCCCGCCGTCAGTACTTCGTTTATGTCATCTATGAATGATGGCAGCAGTTTGACATCGGCGTGCACAAAATACAACGTATCTCCCAGTGCGTGTCGCGCACCCAGGTTCATTTGGATCGCCCGACTTCTGCAGCCGCTGTTAATAACAATTGCTCCAGATTCTCGTGCTTGCTGTCTCGTCGTGTCACTGCTCCCCCCGTCTACCACAAGAATTTCGGCGACCTCTTCTCTCCTCAAATGCTTGATGAAGGTAACAAGTTCGGCAATGCCTTCGCCTTCATTAAAAGTCGGTATGATGACACTAATGGTCATTGTCAAGGCTTATACGTAACTTCAAAATTCTTGATTGGGTGGTGCATAACGGCACGAATTACTTTTCCCCGATGAAAGAAAAATCTATTTCGGTTACCCTCCACTGTAACGGCGTAGACATCCTTTTGGAGATTTTCGGCGGAAACCATTAGCCCGTAGTTGTCTGCCAGCACAGCCGAATTAACCGTCGGATACTCGAAGTACATCCGGGCAGAATTATATACAATCGTGTCCCCTATTGCCACTTCATTCTTATACTTGTAACCCTCAACATGCACATTGTAATGGTCTTTATCCCACTGGATAGTAGAAATGAAATTTCCCCGATTGGAAGTTG
>JAOUDZ010000040.1 GCA_029858965.1 Cyclobacteriaceae bacterium | reverse complement strand
ATTGTCTGTTTTCTGATCGACCAGGAAGTTTACTTATACATCTTCCAACGCAAAGGGTAATTTTCTGATGCGTTTCCCGGTCAAATCAAATATTGCGTTTGTAAGGGCTGGTGTAAACGGAGGAAGACCTGGCTCACCTGCGCCACCAGCTTTTTCTTCGTTTTCCATAATATGTACTTCAATTTCTGGTGTATCAGTGATACGTGGCATTTTGTAGGTATTGAAATTCTGTTCAACTGCCTTGCCATCCTCGAAGTGTGTTGCATGAACAGTCGCAGCCCCAAGCGCCATTATTATACTCCCTTCAACCTGCGCACGAATAATATCAGGGTTAACATACCAACCACAATCCATAACCGCCCAGACCTTATCGATCTTTATTTTGCCATCTGTCTTTTTGGATACCTTGACAACTTCACCTACGATAGATGAAAAACATTCTGTAATGGCCACGCCATACCCCCCGTTTTTGCTTCGGGTTTTCCAGCCGCTTACTTCTTCCAGCTTTTTAAGCAACTCTTGATAGCGGCCGCCCCACAGATGTTGTCTTCTGAAATCAAGCGGATCTTTGCCTGCAGATATCGCCAACTCATCCATAAAACTTTCAAAGGCAAAACCATTGGTTGACGAATAGACAGAGCGCCACCACATTACGGGAACCGGAGCGTCTAGTGGAATATCTCCGAAGCTATAATTCGGCAGACTTTCAAGATAAGTTTCCAGTAACCCCTCAGTTGCACTACTGTTATACGCCATTTTGTCTGCGCCTGGATTTTGATGGTCCATATTCTGACCAGCCATGATTGTTTCGAAAGCGTCTATACGCCCGTCTTCAGAAAGACCTCCTTTACATTGATACACCATTCCTGGCCGAAAAGGCCCTTGTGTCATGTCATCTTCCCGTGTCCAGACTACTTTGACAGGAGCATTAATAGCTTTGGATATCACTGCGGCTTCATGCGGATAATCCAGGAAAGCCTTACGACCAAAGCCTCCCCCTAAGAAGGTCATGTTAACCGTCACATCTTCTGGCTTTAATCCGATCATTGGTGCGACATCGCTTTGCACCCAATCCGGTCCCTGAATGGGTCCCCAGATCTCACACTTATTATCGTGGAAGTGAGCAACACAGTTAAGAGGCTCCATGCAGCTGTGGGATTCATACGGCGTTTCATAAATAGCTTCAAGTTTTTTGAAAGCTTTGCCAAAGGCTCTGCTAAAATTTCCTTTTGTTTTGAATGAAAGCGGTTCTCCCTTAACATCATTGCGCATCCTGGCAAAAAGTTGTTCGGTGTTGTAGTGCTCAAAGCCTGAATCATCCCACACTATTTTCAAGGCTTTTCTTCCTTGCATCGCAGACCATAGATTATCGGCCACGACGGCAACGCCTTCCCGCTTGTGTGAGAAAACATTCATCTGCACGCGGAGAACGTGCCTAACGCCGGGTACTGCTTTTGCTCCGCTGTCGTCTACACTTTTGACTTTACCTAAGAACCTTGGGTTTCGTTCAACCACTGCGTATAGCATTCCCGGCAATTTCATATCCAAACCAAAAACAGCTTCACCATTTGTCTTTGGCGGAGTATCCTGGCGGGGCATCGGCTTGCGGATGATTTTGTATTCATTTGGACTTTTTAACCTCACTTCTGCCGGGGGTTCTTGTTTTGATGCTGCTTCTACGAGGGCACCATAGCCAAGCTTACGTCCGCTTGGTTTGTGAATGGCTTGTCCGTTTTCGGCAAAGCATTCCCCCCGGGGGACGCCCCATTTTTTCGCAGCCGCTTCCAGCAGCATTTCCCGCGCGGTTGCACTAAGCTTCAAAAGACGTTGATAAGATCCTCTTATGGTAGAGCTGCCTCCGGTAACCTGACTCCCATATTTGGTCTGACTTCCTTGCGCAAAGACAATATTCACATCATTGAGGTCTACTTCCAGTTCTTCTGCAATGATTTGCGGAACAGATTGAAACGACCCCTGACCCATCTCAGCGCGATGGTTTACAATAGTGACTTTTCCGGTCTCATCAATAGAAATCCATGCGTTTAGCTCAAAACCCTGAGATTCTGCGGTATCCTGTTTCAAAACTATTGCTTCCTTACCAATGGCAGGGAAGTGAAGCCCTAGTGTAAGCGCTACACCTGTCATTCCCGACAACTTGATAAAATTCCTTCTGGATATATTTTCTGGTGTTGTCTCCATGATCAAATATCAATTTTTGTAAGACTTTGTCTGTAGTTTTCTCGCTACACTATTTAGCAGATGCTTTCTGGCTTATAATGACCGACGCCGCTTTAATTGCTTTTCTGATCCGGGGGTAGGTTCCGCAGCGACAAATATGACCTTGCATGGCGGTGTCTATGTCTTTGTCAGAAGGATTTGGATTCTTACCAAGCAGGGCCGTAGCAGCCATAATCTGACCGGATTGGCAGTAGCCACACTGCGGAACTTGTTCCTGAATCCAGGCTTGTTGCACGGGGTGTGAATTATCATCAGAAAGCCCCTCTATTGTGGTAATGTCTTTGCTGCCGACGGCCGAAACGGGTATCGAACATGAGCGAACGGGTATACCACCGAGGTGTACCGTGCATGCCCCGCATTGAGCGATCCCACAACCGTATTTGGTGCCAGTTAGACCAACGAGATCGCGAATGGCCCAAAGAAGTGGCATTTTAGGGTCACTATCGATGGTGTAAGCCTTGTTGTTGATTTTCAAATTAATAGAAGCCATGATTATTTTTGGTTGACGCGTGAGGTAATTTACAAAATATCGGGATATGTGTCGATCAAAATTTAGCACTAAAGGCCGAAAAATTTTATATGCACATTGGCGGAAAAGTCTCTGGAAACAGAATAAAATAGGAATTTATCAGTCTGAGCCTAGCACGGAAATTGCTTTTCGTTAGCATCTTGCCACTTGATCGTAATATCTTCGTATTGTTTAAGACTGACATGGAATTTTAATATGAAAACCTTCATTAGCCTTTTTGCATTCTTCACGGCACTGCTTTTCCTGGGAAATGTAATGGCACAGACGGGTTCAATAGAAGTAAATGTAACCAATATAGAATCGAAGAAGGGTACTATTCGCATTGGACTATTTGTATCTGAAAAGGACTTTTTAAAAAATGCCGTGAAGGGAAAGGTCGTAAAGGCTTCAGGTAGTGAGGTAACTGTAAGCTTTGAAAACCTGGAGCCTGGTGAATATGCAGTAAGTGTTATTCATGATGAAAATGAGAATGGGGAGCTTGATAAGAATGTTTTTGGGATTCCAAAGGAAGGATTCGCTTTTGGTAATAATGCCATGGGATCTTTTGGCCCGCCATCTTTTGAAAAAGCGAAAATAGTTATCAGTGATCAGCGCGAACGTCAGGTCATAAAGTTAAAGTACATGTAATGTCATGTGCGTATCAATATGCGTACAACAACATCACTGACTATTGATTACTTTTCACAAGTAGAAAGAATTCCCGAAGCCTCCTGTACTTCAATAATCCCTTTTTCATTTTCCCATGAATTGTATATGTAGGTCGCAATCTCTGCTATCTCCAGATCGCTAAGCGTTGGAATGCCTGGCATAGCCTGATTAAAAAGTTTTCCGTTAACCATGAGTTCTCCTTTTTTTCCCTTCTTCATGAGGCAAAGTACTTCTTCGAAATAATGATCCAGAAAATCTGACTTGTTTAATGGTGGATATACTAAACCAAGACCTGTGCCATTTTTCTGATGGCAATTGCTGCAGTGTTTTAGATAAAGCTGCTCTCCTTGCACAAAATACTGCTCAAATTTAGGGGAGGAAATATGGTCACCCGATTCGGATTTTGTAGAACAGGCAAAAAGTGTCGTGCAAAGTAAAAAGGCCAAACGTAATTTGATAATCACTGCGGAAGAGACGATATGGAATCCCGCACAGTGGTGTAAGGATTCCTGGTAGCGGGTATCGGCAATGCAGTTTCTCCATATATGAAGACATCCGGGCCGGTACGTTTTATAAATAGTGTTAGTTGGAGACATTCTCTTTCTCCAATCGCTGAATATCGCCAAGTAGCCGGTTAACATCCTCTTCTTTTGTTCCGTCATATTTGCCACGGATTCTTCGCTGTTTGTCAATCAACAAAAATGCTCCACTGTGAATAAAGCCGTCTGGTTCGGTTTTATCCTCCAGGGCTGTAGAAAAATAACTGGTTTGGGCAATTTTGTAGATATCCTCTTTGTTTCCGGTAACAAAATGCCACTTGTCGCTCTTGACTCCCAGCCGCTCAGCAAAATCATGGAGCAGCCCGACGGTGTCATATTCGGGATCAATCGTATGCGACAGCAGCAAAACGGAAGGATCGTTTTGTATGGAATCGTATACCCGGAGCATTTGCGTTTTCATGATTGGGCATATTGTACGGCAGGATGTGAAGAAGAAATCGGCTACATAGATCCTTCCGCTAAACGTTTCGTTGGTAACTTCGATGCTATCCTGATCGACGAATTTGAAATCGGCAATAGTGTGATATACAGTATCTGTACCCACAACCTCCTGCTCACCGAAAATAGGTAGTGGGGACTCCTTTTTGGCAATGCAACTGGTGAGAAATATAAAAGCCGCAAGCTGCAAGCTTCGGCTGGCAAGTTTGACCACGGACCATTTGCCATTGGGTCCGCAATGGAGACTGGAAACTGCTGAAAATCGGTACCTCACTGAAAATTCAATATTCATTTTCTATATTTTTTATACATCCAGATTCCGGCCATAATAAGAAGCGTAACTGCGAATAGCCCTGCAACTCCCCACACCATGCTTAGCGCACTTTTTAACACGATAAGAAAAACAATACTAATCAGAAAAAGTGTTGCAACCTCATTCCACAAACGCAATTGCTGTGAGGAATATTTCACAACATCCTTTTTTAACTGACCGAAGAGAACTTGTAATGAGAAGTGATAAACGTATAAGCAAAATACGAGGCTTAGCTTAATGTGCATGAATCCTGGCTTTAACCATTCGGGATTGTCTATGATCAGGGCTGCGCCTATCCCAAAGGTAATCACCGCTGAGGGCCATGTGATCCCATACCATAACCGTGAAGCCATCATCTTTAGTTGCGCCAACAAAACAGATTTCTCAGTTTCGGGTTTCTCGTGCGCTTCAACCATATATATGAAAAGACGGGGCATATAGAATAATCCGGCAAACCAGGTAACAACAAAGATGATGTGAACTGCTTTGAGGTAGAGAAATGTCATGGGGGTAAAAGTCTTAAGTCCATGGTCAATAATCAATAGCTGATCTTGAATAGTTTTATGCATTTTGTAATGAAATGTCATCTCCTACGCTTACTTCAGAAACACCAACCGTAACCAGGTTTTGACCAAAGTAGATTTTGCCATCATGTTTTCGATAGGAAGATAGTGTCCGTAGGGGTTCATCACCTTTTTCCCCAGTATCCTGGTTTATGGTTGTTACGGCACACCTCGCGCAAGGTTTCACACCAACAAATCGGGCTGATCCAATCGTAAAGTCTTTCCAGGAATCTTCCTCGTGTGGTAGCCCCCCGCTAAAAACCAGGTTAGGACGAAAACGATTGATGGGGAGTGGCACGGATAGTCTGCTATTCAAAGCATCCATTGAGCCTTGACCGATGATCAGGAAAGGGTACGCGTCTGCCAAGCTTACCTGCTCGTAATTTACCGCGTATTCCGGATCCACGGGCCTTGTATTTTCCTCTGGAAAATAAACCAGTCTGCATGCAATGCCGAGACGTTCGGAAAACCAGTCGCTGTGCGCCGGATCCACTTCAATGGCCGAAACGAAATCATTCCAAATTTGAACATGCTGTGGTTTCGATGAGACTGCATGATTAAGTGATAGCATGATGGAGTGTTCGTGGTGATTGATTCTTAGCTGTGCATTGTCGATAGTCAGCGTAAAAAGCGCCATCGTCGGAAAGATTCTCTGCGTCATAAATTTTCCATCCTTATCCACCAACATCCACCGTCTGTCGTATTGCAATCCTTTGCTCATGACTTTTGCAGCTGGTAAACTAATTCCGCCCAAAGACTTAATGGGGTATATCCAAATTTGGCTTAGCTTTAAAACAGACATGAACTTTTCCTTCTAATTTTTTGCTAACTTAATTAAGTTATATGTAAATCGTTATCAGGAGAATGCAAAAATAATAGTCAGGTTATTTTAGCATTGTAGGATAAATGACGTTAACGCTACCCATAAATCCATGACGAACTCGTCCGCCCTTTGGTATTTTGAAAGTGTAAATCTTTACCGGATACTTTGCCCGCACAAGGTGAAGACAATGGGAGAAAAGCACGAATTTATTAACTATAAGAGAGATCAGTTTATTTATATGCCGGAAGATTCAGCTACTCATATATACATGATCGTAAGTGGGCGCGTGAAGATTGGACATTATCTCGAAAATGGGGATGAAGTGATAACCGCTATTTTGACTAAAGGTGAAGTGTTTGGGGAACTCGCCATGGCAGGAGAAGACAAGCGAAGAGATTTCGCGCAAGTTATGGATGCTGCAACGATTTGTCCATTAACCACTGAAGAGTTAAAGGACATGATGTATGAGAATAAAGAGTTAAGTTTTAAAATACTAAAGCTTATTGGCTTGCGCATCATGAAGCTTGAGCGCAAACTGGAGTTGTTGGTTTTTAAAGATGCCCGTACACGTGTAATTGAATTCCTAAAAGATGCAGCATCGTGGCAGGGTGTAAAAGTAGGCACGGAAACGATGATTCAAACACGACTTACCCATAAAGATATTGCTTCGCTGACAGGCACTTCGCGTCAAACAGTAACTACGATTCTCAATGACTTAAAAGAAAAAAACTTAATCAACTTTAACCGGAAGCAGATCCTGATAAGAGATTTGGATAAGTTGAGTTAAATTGAATAGATCGTCAAATTTTTTCTTCTCATTTCAAATCTTTGCTTTTTAGCCGCATAGCACATCGTTAAACTTCTGTCAAGCTACTTTTTCCCGCCGATTAATTGGGTTGCCAATACCAGGAGAATGATCTCATTTTTGATTATGCACGTAATCTTTCTATCTTAACAAAGTATTTTCTTTTTCATCTTGGAATGAACCCAACGCAACTACCCCCGAGCAGGCTACGATCCATAGACACACTACGCGGATTCGACATGCTCATGATTTCAGGTGCCGGATCATTTATTTATCTGCTGCACGGAAAAACCAATTTGGCGTGGGTTGATGGGCTTGCATTGCAGTTTGAGCACCCTGCGTGGAATGGCTTTACATTCTATGATTTTATATTTCCACTTTTCTTGTTTATCGCTGGCCTTTCAATTCCCTTTTCGCTGGCGAAAGGACTTGGGCAGGGGTTATCGAAATCGGCGCTTTATCGAAAGGCTTTTGTTAGGATGCTCATCTTGATTGGACTTGGAATTCTGGACAAAAATGCGCCAGTGCCTTTTCTGGATTGGTCACAAATTCGCTTTGTCGGCGTACTGCAACGCATAGGATTTGCCGGATTTGTGGTTACAATCCTTTACTTAAATTCCACTACCAGGAGCAGAATACTCTGGGTCGCCGGAATATTGCTTTTCTATTACGCAGCCATGTATCTCGTGCCTGTTCCAGGCTACGGTGCCGGTGACCTTTCATTTGAAGGAAATCTCAATGGTTGGATTGACCGGACATTTTTGCCGGGTAGACTTCTGCAAAAGACCTATGATGAAAACGGAATTTTCACACAATTTCCGGCCTTATGCCTTACCATTCTGGGTACGCTGGCAGCCGATACTTTCAGGGATGAAAGTCTTTCTGATCGCATTAAATTTCGAAATTTGATTTTGTCCGGCGCAGGTTGCCTGGGTATTGGACTACTGTGGGGATTACATTTTCCAATTAATAAACATTTGTGGAGTAGTTCCTTTATCATGTTGACCGGTGGAATGGCATTTCTTTCAATTGCAGTATTTTATTGGATCATCGACATATTGAAGTATCAAAAATGGACTTTCTTCTTTGTTGTAATAGGCATGAATAGCCTTACGATTTACATGACCTACAGGTTTATAGACTTTGGGTACACCTCAAGGCTCCTTTTTGAAGGTTTTTATGTTAACAGCCCGGAAAAGTGGCACCCAGTTTTTGAAAGCATTGGTGCGCTGGTGATTGTATGGGTTTTTCTATATACGTTATACAGACTGAAGATATTCTTCAAAGTCTAACCATGGCGTAAATGTTCAATGTTCTGAGATAAGTGTACATTACCATGCACTTCCAGGAGATCTCCTAATCTCTGTTCAATCCCTTAATCACAACGTTTCCGGTTCCACTTTTGTCGCAAGGGTATAAAAACTCGCGACTGGCGTCTTTTGGATCATTTATCGTTTTGTAAAATTCATCCAGGAAACTTACAGTAGACTTTACATAACGCTCATCAAGAAGTGCACATGATGTGTAGACGCTATAAATTTTGTCTTTCAGTTCATTGAATAACGTAAATACTTCCTGAAATTGAGCCATGTCACTTACGCAGTAACCGCGGTAACGCCTCGTCAGCGTGGAATTCAATTGTAATTCCTCTGCCGGCTTTGCATAAGGCGCCCTCACGATGCCCGCGTGGTCAAAATCGTATGGCACGGTTGAAGGCGTGCCCAATGAATCTGAAGCGATTAGTTTAACATTTTGTAAATACTGAACAGACCAATCGGTATTTGAAACAAGATATTCGAATACCGCCATTTTCAAGAAATCAGCATTGTCAGTTTGCTCAGGTCGCTCGGTCTTTTTATCGATGAAAACAGCGTTATTCCTCTTTGCCATTTGATCGTCTTCTTCAAGCAGCATCCCATACAAGGGCTCGGTAGATTTACCTTTTACAGTATCCTCATAAACTACCCTCACCAGTCTTGCCTTGAAACTTTTAGGGGTTATTAGGTTATACAATTTATAAACCAGGTATTCCTGAATAACATATTTATCATCTCTGCATGGAGTTACCAGTTTAGTCTTGTCCTGACCTTTGAAGATTGGTGAAGCGGCTATTGTTTTCTTTGAAAAATTAAGCCAGAGAGGAGGATACGTACAATTTCCCTTCACTCGGCGAAAATGGCCCCTGGTTTTTACTCTTACCGGAAAGGATGCCGTACTCCCGCCTTCCTGGTAGGATAATGTGAATGGATGATAGGTTGCTTCCTCGACACGGTCATTCATTAGCTCGCGGAGATTACCCGATAACCGAATGTCAAAGACCTCATCCGATGAGAACAATCCATTGCCGGAAGCGTCTTCTCCTTGAGCGTGCCCCCTGAAGCAAAAAAGGGTGATAGAAAGGGCAAAAATGCCTATGCGTATTGTATGTACCATTCTTAGTTCATTTAGATTAGCCCCATGTGTCAAAATTAAGCGCGCGATACTGTTCTCGTAATATAATAATAAATGCTTTAATTCATGTGTCCAAGGCCAGATCATTGGTGTACTTGCCTGCCCACAAACCTTTTGATACGGCCAGGTAAAATAAAAAACAGTATTATATTTAGATATGGAAAACAGTCTCTTTACGGAATATTTTCTTATCCGCCTGTTGATTAATACAGCTTGCATGATCGTTTTAATTCGCTTTGTTTATTATATCATCTACGCCAAGCGTGACTTTTACTTTACCTTTTTTCTGCTCAATTTTATTGTTTTTCTGTTGGCGTACATGTTGGAAAAGACGAAAGCTTTTAATTCCATCGGCAGTGCTTTTGGTTTACTGGCGGCATTTTCATTATTGCGTTTCCGTACTGAAACAATCACCACGAAAGACATGACGTATCTTTTTATCATCATGACCATCGGATTGATTAACTCAATTATGAAGGGATCCTATTTTGAAATCATCGGATTGAACGCGCTTATCATTGGAACAGTCTTCCTCGTGGATGGAAACTGGCTGATGCGGAATCAAAAAACGAAGACAATTGAGTATAACAGCCTGGCAAACATTCAACCGGGGCAACATGGCGTTTTGATTGAAGAGTTACGAAAGCGAACAGGACTTAACATAAAGAAAATTAGTATTGAGCATATTGATTTTGGCAAGGAAAAAGTGGTCATAAAGATTTATTACAGCTGATGTTAATTTTGTCCAAGACAGGAGGGCATTCGAAACCCGCGGGTAGTGCAGGTCGGCAATTAATGAGGAAATAAAAAACCCCGACTTATCATCGGGGTTTTTTATTTCAGATGTCTGCCGGCTAGGATTTATTCCCCATGCCCAGCACGGCACCAACACAGCCGCCCGTAATGGCTGTCATTACAATGCCAACAACTACATCCGTAATCGTAGCCGTAAGGTCCATCATATTCGTGGTGGCATAAGAACCCATATCAAAACTCAAGCTCACAAAAAAGCCAATTGCCGCACCCGCGCTCGCACCGGTGCCAAAACTTGAGATATTGGCCCACTTCACGAAAATGTAACTGAGTAGTGCACCCAAAGATAAATTACCGAGGATGAGTGCCCACCAGGCCATCTCTTCCATAGATTTCATTGCCCCCGTTGCGGAACCTGCATGTTCCGCGAAAAAGCTCATGAGTGCCATACCATAGATCAGATAGCCCAGCAGGAAGAAGGCAATGCCCCCGACTACTGCGCCAAGCAGAAATTTTTTGGTGTCCATATTTATAAGGTTTTGGTTGAGTTAAATAAAGATAACGATTCTTCCGTTAGGTGCGGCACGGACCTGATTTCAATATCATGTATATGTTGGTGTAGTTCCCCGGAGTAATTCAGAGACCAACAAGTGCTGCAGGCAAATCCTGCTCTTCGTCTACATCGGAAAGCATAGGAAGTTGGTAATATAGTAGTCGCTTCGAATTGAAATCACGGATAGTGTCCTCAAAAACCGAGCGCGTGCTCCATAACTTGTTTTCAAAAAATTCGGCGTGGAAAGCATTCATGCCCAATAAATAATAACCGCCGTCGGTAGCCGGTCCGATTACCACATCGTAAGATTGCAGTTTTGCGAAGGCATCATCAATAACAGCTGGACTGAGATCAAAACAATCCGTTCCAATAATGCAAATGGATTTATAGCCTGATTCAAAACTGTCTCGAAATGCATTTGACATCCTTTCCCCTAAGTCTTTTCCGGATTGCAGAAATTTCTTATAAGACACATTATCCCAGTTGTCTTCCGTATCCACATAGCTGGCGTAGTAAAGAGCCTTGTCAACATCGAGATGTTCTGTAATGTTCTTTGTGTGTGATGCCAGATGCAGGTATATAGCCAAAGCTTTGGCATCGCCGAGCGTTTTAGACAGCCTTGTTTTCACTTTTCCCAATGTTGGGTTGCGATAGAAAATGATGAGCAAAGAAGGATTACCAGCATCTGATTTGGATTTCATACTAATAGACTTTTACCCCTTTTTCCAGCCATCGGGACCAAACCATGTTATAGGTATGCACGCTGTCAGTAACCATCCCCGATTTGTTCACAATCGTGTGACCTTCGTTCACCCACTCGAATATTCCGCCATACAAGTTTTTTACATCCTTGAACCCCATTTTTAATAATTTCTCCCCGATACGTTCACTTCTGTAACCAACGGCACAGTAGACAATGATTTTCGCATCCCTGTCAAATTGCTCGACGGCTTTTGCACTGAAGGTGTCATAATCCACGAAATGGGCATTTTGCAGGTGACTTATTTCATATTCTTCAGCGGATCGAGTATCCAGCAACACGATCTCTTTATTCTCAGTCATATTTTTTGAAAGTTCTTGCGCATGAATAAGCGGAACCGTTTTCTTGTACAGTGAATTTAATTTCTTATCAAAATCATTTTGACCACAGGCAGTCAGACAAAACAGGCCGATTATGAAGCTTGCAGTAAATATTTTCTTTTCCATAATAATTCATAAGCAAGATAACCAAGAACGAAAATGTATTCGATAAATATGATAAATAAGTTCTCCTGAAAGCCTTCCATGGAATACCCTGCATACGTTAGAAAAATTAGGGCGCTCCAGAGTACTGCAAAACGAAACTCAGTAAATATCGAAATAACCAACAACGGGGCAATATACCAGGGATGAAGCGTGGTTGTAAAGAGGAAGTATGTCAGTAGAATTAATACGAACCGTAATAGCAGTCCTTGATCTAAAATCCGTGTAGCAACTTTGGAAATTCCCACCACGTAACGCAACCTTACAACGGAAAAGAAGATAATAATTAAGAAGCTTCCTATACCAAGTACCCACCCGGCTGTCTGAATGGGGTTATACCCATAATACCAATAACCCCATGCACGCACCAGGTAATAAATACTGGCATTGAATTCAAATTTCTTGAAGTAGTAGGCAAGGCTATGCTGGAATCCAAAGATGATTTCCTTATCCCAAAGTGGCAAAAATAAGATGACGCAGGTTGCTCCGACAATCAGATAGAAAGTCATAGCCTTTCTCCAGCCCAGGCGTGGAACTAATGCGGGCATTAACATCAAAGGTGTCAACTTCACACAAATTGCAATGGAAAACGATACGCCTCCGGGGATAAGTTTTCTACTACACAATAAAAGTATAGCAAGCAGGAGAAAAAAGATCAGCACCGCTTCCAGGTGAATATTTCCAACAAGTTCAAGAATAATAAGGGGATTAAGTGCATACAGCAAAATCCGTTTCGCGGGGAGATTAAATTGAAAAAGAAGGTTCCTGATCACCAGCAAGGAGCCTATCTCCGAGATGAATAGGATAACCTTCATAACCAGCATACTTCCGTAAATCGATTCTGGCGATATCTTAACAGCCAGCCAGAAAATAAATTGGGCTGCAGGTGGGTATATTGTGAAGTAATCCGGAGAATTCAGTTTAAGAAAAAGTTCTTCATTAATGCCCGGAATGTGAAGGTTGTGTTGCATGTAAAAGGCAGGCACTTCCGCAAAGGGATGATAACCGGCTGCCAATAAGCGGCCATCCCATACAAACCGATAGAAATCATCCGACAGGCTGGGTATGCAGAAAAGCATAACGATGCGAAACAAAATGGCACCGTAAAACCAGAAATTGATACTGTCATCCCGAGACTTGAAGGCCAGATACAGGTAAATCACAAAGACCGCGGAATATGCTAAGAGCAGCGGCTGCGTTTCATAGCGCTCCACACCAAAGCCTATAAAACCATATAGGAGAAATGAAGCTATCAGTAAACTATAGTCGATTGACTTTTGCCTAGGCATGTCGTAATGTATTCACGGAATAGCAAAAGACAGTGCCAAAGCCCAGCGCAAGCATAATATGGAAAATAATAAGCATGTTGTCATGCAAATGTATACCAGCCGCGATGCCAAATATGAAGTAAAAGCATAGTAATCCTTCCAGAATCGTAATGATGTTCAATGTCGGTTTGAAGTACGCATTTTTTCTCCAGCTGCCACCTTTTTGGTTGATGTTGAATTTGGGTGTTCTGATGAATGGTGTTTTTATGCCAAGCAATCCTTCTATCACAGCAAGGCCGTTGTGCAAAGACAGGCCCATTGAAACAATTAGAAAACCTGGAAATCGGTGAATAAATGTTCGTATAGGATTCTTATAGAATTGCTTTGTTGCTATCCAATAGAAAATGGAGATAGACAGAAATCCAAGCAGAAAGATTATACCCAAATCAAAAAGCCATATCATTTCCGGATGTTCGTGTTTCACGTAAAGCATGGGAACGCTAAGCAAAGCAGCGATCAAGACCCCTACATATACGGAGCTATTAAACAAGTGGAAGAAGGCGTGGGTTTTGCGGACAAATGAGGCATCAGATCGCAATACCCTGCCAAAGAGTTTCCGTGCTGTTTCGGCACCGCCTTTATTCCAGCGAAACTGCTGGGATTTAACCGCCTGCATAATGATGGGGAGTTCACCAGGTGTCGATACATCTTCGAGGTACTTAAATTTCCATCCTTTTAGCTGTGCGCGGTAGCTAAGATCCAGGTCTTCAGTTAAGGTATCAAACGACCATCCGCCGGCACTTTCAATACACTTTTTTCGCCAGAGGCCGCATGTGCCGTTAAAGTTGATGAAGCTTCCTGCAGCATTTCGTCCACTCTGTTCAATAGAGAAATGCGCATCTAATCCAAATGCCTGTAGTTTTGTGAGCAATGAATAGTCTTTGTTAATATGTGCCCAGCGCGTTTGCACAGCGCCAATGAGAGGATCTGAAAAATATCCGATTGTCTTTCTCAGGAAATCATGTTCCGGCACGAAGTCTGCATCGAAGATGGCAACGAATTCTCCTGATGCAAGGCTCAGGCCGTGTTCCAGTGCTCCGGCTTTAAAACCAGTGCGATGTTCCCGGTGAATGAGCTGGATGTTTAATCCAAGTGGTTGCAGCGATTCAATCTTCTTTACAATCATTTCCGAAGTTTCATCTGTCGAGTCATCGAGCACTTGAATTTCTAATTTACTTTTTGGATATTCTAGTGCACTTACCGCATCGATCAATCGGTCGATGACATACTTTTCGTTGTAAACAGGAAGTTGTATGGTTACTGTAGGTTCGAATGCCGGAACTGTGTGTGCGGGCTCTTTAAGGGTACGCTTGTTTAGTATATAGAGCCAACTAAGGTGCAATTGGCTCATGCTGAACAGGAAGATGTACAAGAGTGAAAAGATATATAGTATCGTGATGATGATTTCCATTTAGTGCTTTGCCTGCAGTTGGTGCCCGATCATACTATCAATGATGTGCAATTGATGTTGAAACTTTATACATACTTAAGTATTGTTGTAATAATCTTATAACCCGCCATAAGCGTTCCTTTCAACGTGCCTGAAATTTTAGAAAAACCAATACGCTTTCTGTAGCCAACAGGAATTTCTACGCACTTCATTTTCTGCTTTGCGGCCTTTACCTGCATTTCAACGGTCCAGCCATACGTTCTATCTTGCATGTCCAATGAAAGCAGGGAATCATACTTAATTGCGCGGAACGGTCCAAGG
Source organism: Cyclobacteriaceae bacterium (assembly GCA_029858965.1). Classification (GTDB taxonomy): domain Bacteria; phylum Bacteroidota; class Bacteroidia; order Cytophagales; family Cyclobacteriaceae; genus Chryseolinea. The sequence goes on along the minus strand of JAOUDZ010000040.1, from coordinate 18,942 downwards.
TCAGTAAACTTCACACCGTAAAACAATTTTAGTAACCGGGTTGCTAACCAATTGCCGAAGACTTGCTGCGGTGTCATTGAGCCTTTCTCTTTGTGTCCCAACGCGCGCGAACCAATAACTAAGTCAACATTGTCCAGCAGAATTGGTTCTATCAATTGACGAATTTCTTCGGGAAAATCTGAATGATCTGCATCCAGAAAAACTACAATGTCTGGACTTGGATGCTTTGTTTTCAAATAGTCAATACCTGCCAGGCAAGCCCTCCCATACCCTGGTGTTGGTTCGCGCAGTACGGTTGCTCCTGCCTGTTTAGCTACGCGTGCCGTATCGTCTGTGGAGGCATTGTTAACAACAATAATCTCGCTCACCAGATTCATTGGAATTTCCTGAATGACCTGACCAACACCGTTCTCTTCGTTGAAGGCTGGAATGATTACGTTAATAATAGGCTGCAAATCGTACGACCCGGTTAGAGCGCGAATATACTTCAATCAACCAGCTTAACATGATTATTCCCAATCAATACTGGGTTCCCGAATCTACCCGTCTCATTTTTTACTTCAAGGTTCAGCACACCGCGCGGACAGACAGCAGAACAAACACCGCATCCGACACACGATGAACGTACTATGTTCTGCCCCCGCTGTGCATACCACCTGACGTCAATACCCATTTCACAATAAGTTGAACAATTACCGCAAGAAATACACTGGCCACCATTGGTAGTGATTCTGAAGCGTGACTTGAAGCGTTGCACTATGCCAAGGTAAGCTGCCAGCGGGCATCCAAAGCGGCACCATACGCGGTTGCCCATCATTGGATAGAAACCTGTACCTACAACCCCTGCAAAACCGGCACCGATAAATGCCCCATAGATTTCACGAAGCTGATAACTGTCAAAAAAGAGAAACCATGATGACTTGGTAAAATATGTGTAAAGTACACCGGTCGTCATTACCACGGCAAAAACAAGTACGCCATGAATCATCCATCGTTCAACTTTCCATGCCTTTACTGACTTGTCGGATAGTTGCCGGTACGGGTCGCCAAGCGTTTCGGCAAGGCCTCCGCAACCACATACCCATGAGCAATACCATCGCTTGCCGAAAAAATAGACCATAATGGGAACCGCCAGTAAGATAAGCGCAATTCCCCAGCCGATCATGAAGATTCCCAAGGCACCACTTTCAGTGAGTTGATCAAGACGCGAGTCAAAGAAAAAACTGTAATCCAGGGGCCAGATATTTTTGAAGTCGAAATAGGGCTTGTTCAGGCGAATAAGAATCTCCGGCAATAGAAAGGCAAACGCTGTTTGAAAAAACATGACTGAGCATGTGCGCAGCATTTGGTATCGGCTGTGTCGGTAGTGTATGAGCATCCGTATGCCCATTACTAAAATGCAAAGCGTATACATCAATCCATATAGAAAAAAACGACTTGCTTCATTTCCGTTAAGCCAATGACTTATTGGATCAGTCATAATTATCCAGTTGGTCATGTACTCCGGAAAAAAGTAAAGCAGGATGTAGAAAACGATAAGCCATGTTCCGGTAAGCATGCCCAGCCATCCAACATTTTTCATCACATTAAAAAATATCCCGTTGTTTTTGATGCCGGATGGATCTTCAAGTTTGGGCAGGATATAAAGCAAAGCACCAAGGATGCACAGGCCGAATGATAGGAAAAGATATAAGCCCGGCTTTCGCTTCACAGGACTGTGCGCTGCCGATTTAGTCAGCGCATAGGTAAGATCTTTGATTTGATATCTATCAAAACCCACATGATTGACGATGCCATACTTTTGAATCTTCTCTGCTACACCAAGGATTTGTGCCTTTAATTCTTCCTGCGTATCAAAGGGCTGGCCATCAAGCCAGCTTCCATACGTTTTTAAGGCTTGATTTTTAAAAACTGAAATTGCGTCTTTGGAACTAAAAACGGAATCTACTGTGGCTATTGAAAACTTCTCTCTGTGAAGAGAAACCAAAAGGTTGACTTCTGCAGTGGTGATTGAATATTGCTTTATCTGTTGGTCATTCGCGGAATAGAACGCTGCTTTTACCTTAGCGACAAATGCGAAGTTCGATGGAATATTCTGATTCAATATTGACTCAGCTTTCTGCAAAAACAACGCTGTTTTTGCAGGTTCAGAAATCTTTTCTTTGACCAGTTCAGGAGTCAGCGTGTAGCTTGCCTGGAAAAAGGAAATATTGAACACAATGAACCCAAAAACGAATAGCAGGAGTCCGGTGGCTTTTATTATTTTCATTTCATTCTTTCGTTTATGCAGATCTACACAGCACCAAATTTGGTGGCAATCGCCGTTCCTACTTCTGTTTCATATCGTGGAAAAAACTCAGGATTAAAATTGGCATCATCTAAATGATCAACCACGAACTGTATGTCTTTTTTCTCCCGCAGCCACTGATCAAAGCACGCATGTCTCAGCCGGATTCCAAATGCGTTTATTCCCACAAACTCGTTTGAGTTTCTATTCCACACAAAATGGATGGCCTTCAATCCCGATTGATCTTCCCAATAAAAGTCTTCTTCATCAGGTGCTAAATCCTTACCCACATTACCGTACGTTTGATATTCTATATCGAAGAATTTAGCAGAATTAAACCATGGACCGGGCTCGTACTTTGTCTTTTCTCCACAGATAGTCTGTGCAACCACTTCACCCATCATTCTGCCGGTGTACCATACCTGTTCTATATTTCTTCTTCCGGGCAAGTCGTATGTTCGTTCAACGCAATCGCCAAGCGCATAAACATTTGGAATATTTGTTTGCAGGTATTCATTTACCAAGATTCCGCGGTTGGTTTCAATCCCGGAGTCCCTCAGGAAAGCAATGTTGGGAGAAACGCCCGTGGTCAGTCCAACAAACTGACAATTAATTATTTCCCCCTTGTTTGTGACAACTGCATTTACCTTTCCGGTTTCATCTGCCCGAATTTCCGTTAATTCTGTTTCTAATCTCAAGTCAATATTGTGTGAGCGGATATGCCTGCTGATCAGGTTCGCATCTTGCAGGGGTAATACATTGCTCCAAAATTCTGGTTCACGTGCAAGTAGGGTGACGGAAATGTTCCTGGAGTACAGCATCTCGGCCATTTCAATACCAATTAACCCGCCTCCAACGATGACGGCATGTTGTATTCCCTTGGTATTGGTTTCCATGAGCTGAAGATCGGGATAGCCGTAAAGACCCTGTACTCCTTTAGTATCCTCGCCAGGCCATCCGAATTTATTTGAAGTCGATCCGGAAGCGATGATGAGTATATCGTAGGCGATTGTGGAACCGGATCTAAGCTGCAGGGAGCTTCCGGGGGCATCAACTTTTTCAACATGGTCTGACACAAGTTCTATCTTATTCTTCTTCCAAAAAGAGTCTTCGTACGGTTTGGTGTTTTCGTATTGCATATGCCCCATGAATATATACATGAGTGCGGTGCGCGAGTAAAAGTGTGTTGTTTCAGAAGACACCACAGTAATCCGGTGATTGCTTCGTTTCCGGATATGGCGTGCAGCAGTAGTTCCGGAGACACCATTACCGATAATTACAATGTGCTGCATAGCGACTAAAGTTGAATAAGAAAACACAACCAATTTGTCAGGCATTTGACATTACAAGATACGAAGTTGGATTCGTTTTGTGATTGTTGTGCTTCACAATCTGGCCCGGGGCAAAGACTTCAGCAAAATAGCCAACGCGGGAACCAGTCCGATAATTTACTATCTATCCTGCCATAATCCTGATGCAGGTAATGGTCTTCCTCCTGAGGAGAACCTCCTATTGTTTCTATGCGTAACCAAAAATTGTCATGAAGAAGACTGTACTTGCGCTGAGCTATCGTTCTTGTGCTGGTACTGGTGTTGCTGTTCAATACCCTTACCTTTTTCCGCAAACAGGAGAAAGCAGAAGTCGTTGCACCGGTGGAAGTGAGTGATGCCGCCTTTTCCCGGTTGCAGTGAGGAATTCAATTTCAAACCGTTTCAAATGACTATCCTGCCCTTCCTGATTCAGCGACCTTTCGGGGATTCCACAGCCAAGCTGGTAGTGTTCCTGTCGCACACAGCAAAGTGGCTGAAAATATATTCCCCTTCTATCCTTTAAGGCTTTCGGATGACAATAGAGGCCGATTCCACGGTATCAATGAAAACCTTTCAATCACCAACGACAAAGAAATCGTCCAATTTTCCTATCAGCTGATAAGGAACCTGAACGAAAATTTGTCCCGTCCGGGGATGTACTAGTTCAGTTCAAAAATTATAGAGCTTCTCATAATACTCCTGCGCCATCCTTCCTGAGTCGAAAAGGGGTACAACGTCCTGCATACTTGATCTTACGATTTCGTTCCATTTTTCAGGAGTTTCGTAGTATGTTGGGATGATCTCATGTTCGAGGACATCAAGCAGATTATTGGCTTCAACTTTGTCTTTTGCTTCCGGGGTTAGGGCGTCGTCTGCAGGATCAATAATGAATGCATTTTTGCCGTGCTTCGCGAATTCGGGAATCCATCCATCCGGAATAGACAGGTTGACCGAAGCATTCATCGCGGCAGTCATCCCCGATGTTCCGGAAGCTTCGTGATACAGTCGCGGGCTGTTCAGCCAAACATCCGATCCTTTTTTTAAGTACCCCGATAACCAGAGCTCATATCCTGTTACAACGGTGCAGTTAGGCAAATTCTTTGTCTTCCAATAGATTTCATTGAATATATTAATCGCATTGTAATCTTCGGGGTAAGGCTTGCCAGCCCAAATTACCTGAATGGGATGTTCTTTACTTACCGCGATTTTCAAAAACCGATTGAAATCCGACAGGAGAAGATTGGCGCGCTTATATGCTGCAAATCGCCTTGCCCATACGATGGTAAGTATATTTTCGTCAAAAAGTTTTCCGGTTTGATTGGCAACTGCCCGAAAGAGTTTTTTCTTTAATTGTTTTTTGCGCTCAACCAATAGCTTTGCATCCTTCGATTTTATTGCATTCTCCAGGACAGGATCTTTCCAATATGTTTTATTCTGGGCATTGGTAATCGCTGAGATTTCGCAAATACCTTTGTAATTGCCCCACATCGTGCGGGCAACTTTGCCATGCAGTTGAGAAACGCCGTTGGCCCTTTTGGCGAGACGCAATGCGGTCAAGGTATAGTTGAGTACGCCATTTTCAGGATAAACGTATCCATCCACTTGTTTTGGCGTCATGCCATTGAAAAAGCTCATCCCGTGAAGCAGTGGTAAACTGTGCTCTTCATTGCCGGCTTTCTCCGGCGTGTGCGTGGTAAAGACCACCCGTTTCTTCACTTCATCAATATCCTTGTATTTATCAAGCAGATAAAAGCACATGGGTAGCGCATGGCCTTCGTTCATGTGATAAATTTCTGTTTTACGCTTTAGTACATCCAATAATTTGGCTCCGCCAATGCCCAATAGAATGGATTGTGCAATGCGTGTTGTTTCATTCGGATCGTACAGCCGATGACTGATGGTTTGTGCAAGAAAATCGTTTTCCGGAATATCTGTGCTGAGCAAAAAAAGTGGGGCAGTGTTGAATATTTTAGGTTTCAAGAGGTAGGCCTTCACAAAAACCTTGGCACCGTGGATAGTAATGGGAAAGACAATATTAATGTCTGTCAGGAATGAGTAGTCCTTCTCTCGGAAACTGACGCGTAAGGTTTGGTCCTGATTCCTTTCCTGATCATAATATCCTTTCTTCCAGAGAATGCCTATTCCGATCAGATTTTGGTTTAGTTCATAGGCGCTGCGCAGATGAGAACCAGCCAGAAAACCCAGTCCGCCACTGTATATCTTCAATGGTTGATCCAATGCAAACTCCATGGAGAAGTATGCTACTGGCTTGGCGTATTTTTTGTCGAATTTATAGGGAAAGATCTCGTCTGGTTTAATCATGATAACAGGAGAAGTGTTGCTTGTGCAATCTCAAACCTAACAAAAGTGGATCAATTGAATAATATTCTTTGAAACTGAATCCTGTAATATGACGCTGCAATCGATTGAATAGCATTCTGAACAAAATAAAAATACTAGTTTCCCTGCGGGGGTTGGTGCTTTTTCAGATGAATCAGCAGTGCACTGATGGTATCAAAGTGCAAATCATTATCCAGCACCCATTTGCTTTGCGTGCCCTCCACAACAATTGTTATTGCGTGCGCATCACCCTCGTCAGCAATGGAAAATCCACTTCGCTCCAGTGCGTTTTTGGTCCATAGGTAGGCATGACTTTTTCCCACCAATTTGATAGACGCTGAGTGATGGGCCTCATGGTGAAGCTTCCCCGTTCTTAAATCGAAACCTTTGAATTGGAAAACTTCATCAAAAGCACCATTTAGTACCAGATCTTCCGGAATGCCTGTCAGAATGCTTCTGTTATTGCCGGCCAACCAAACAACGTCAGCCGTCTGAAGCGCCAGGTCAAGTTCATGGGTAGCTACAAGAATGGCTTTATGCATAGTGTGTGCAAGCTTGCGCAACAGGTTCATTATTTCAAGACGGTTGTTAAGGTCCAGATGCGCGGTTGGCTCATCCAACAAAATGATTGGCGTGTCCTGGGCTAACGCGCGGGCGATCATTACCATTTGAAGCTGGCCATCACTGAGTTCATAAATCTTTTGCGTTACGAGATGTTGAATCTGGACATGATCAATGGATCGTTGTACAATCGCGTGGTCCACTGAGGTGAGTTTTGCATCCCAACCCAGGTATGGATATCTTCCGAACGACACCAGTTCATAAACATTCATGTTAACGGCAGTAATTCTGTCGGTGAGAACCACTGCAACTTGTCTGGCGTGAATTGGAGATCTGTTCCCGAGGGCGGGTGGCTCAATGTACCCTACATCACCAGAAAGCGGTTTTTGTACGCCAAGGAATGTTCTGATCAGCGTAGATTTACCAATTCCATTCCGGCCCATAAAGCAGGTGAGTTCTCCTGACCTCAATTGAAGGTTAAGATTTTCAAACAATACATTCATGTTACCCCGCTGGGAGTAGCCGATTGTTAACTGACGAGTTTGTATGACCGATCTGTCCTCAGCGTCTTTCATCTTAACACTATATAAATACACGCTTTGCGCGAAGAATAATCCAAATAACAACTGGAGCACCTATCATAGCCGTTATCGCGTTGATGGGCAGAACATAGGTACTCCCCGGGAGTTGAGCGATGGTATCACAGAAAAGCATAAGCGAACCGCCAGCAAAAATTACGGAAGGAATAAGCACCCGGTGATTGTTTGTCCTAATTAATAGCCTTGTCAGGTGCGGGACTGCCAGTCCAACAAAAGCAATTGGACCACAGAAGGCTGTAACACCACCGGTTAAGATGCACGTCGATACGATGATAAGGAACCTTGCTCTGCTTAAATTCACCCCCAGGCTTTCGGCATAATTGTTCCCCAATAGCCATGCATTGAGCGACTTCGTTGAGAATAATCCGATCAAGCCACCCACGAGCAGGATGACAGCGAGTACCCGAATTTCAACCCAATTCAGACGCCCCAGACTGCCAAAAGTCCATAACAAAAAGGATTGTTGCTCCTCCGCTTTGCTCAGAAATTGTAGTACGCTAACCAGCGATGAGGTTGCCGCGCCAATCATCAGCCCAACGATCAGGAGCGAGGTGTTATCCTGCAATCGCTGCGAAATGACAACTATAATAAGGAATACGATACTACACCCTAGACTGGCCGCACCTGCAACTGCCCAGGGCTGTGGTGTTGAAAAAGACCCAAAGCCAAAAGCCTGACTCATGAATACAAGCGACACAGCAAGGCTCGCCCCTGAGGACAGTCCCATCACATCAGGGCCGGCCAAGGCATTTCTGAACAGCGTTTGCATCTGCAAGCCACCAATGGACAAAGCGCTTCCGGCCAAGATGCACGTAAGGGCCTTCGTCATCCGAAAATCCCAAACAATGTCTGACCAAACTGGATTGGAACCGGGTTTGCCTACCAGTATGCTGATGATCTCACCAAACGGTATTTCGACACTGCCCAGAGACAGGTTTATGACAAACAGCAAAACCAATAGGGGGGGAAGAACAATCCACCGTTTATGGGCAACCATTTCCATAGTATCCTTGGCCATATTAAACAATGATACACGATTTCGGAATATTAACCGGAATCGCCACGCCGGGCTCCTGCAATTGGCAAAAATTTTGAAACCCGCGTTTGGTAACTATACTTTAGTTTCTATCTTTGCAGTCCTTTTTGAAGAAAGAGGTTAAAAGGTCCTGAAAAACAGCATAAATAGGTTCAGCCATGCCTGGAATTATAGGAAAGAAAATAGGAATGACCAGCATATTCGGTCCGGAGGGCGTTAACATCGCTTGTACAGTAATCGAAGCTGGACCTTGCGTCATTACGCAGGTGAAAAACGCGGAAACAGACGGATACCGAGCTGTTCAACTTGCCTATGGCGAGAAGAAGGAGAAAAATACCACGAAAGCGGCAATTGGTCATTTCAAGAAAGCTGGCACAACTCCCAAAAGAGCGATTGCAGAGTTTCGTGACTTTCGGGCAGAATACGATGGAATGGTTGAGTTGGGGAAGGAAGTCCGGATTCAGGATGTTTTTATTGAGGGCGACTTTGTTGATGCAGTGGGTACTTCAAAAGGTAAAGGCTTTCAAGGTGTAGTAAAACGGCACAATTTTGCAGGCGTAGGTGGACAGACTCACGGTCAGCACAACAGACTTCGGGCCCCAGGTTCTATGGGTAACGCTTCTTTTGCAGCACGTGTACCAAAAGGCAAGCGCCTGGCGGGTCGCATGGGCGGTGACCGGGTAAAGGTTGTGAACCTGCGCGTGGTTAAGATCATGCCAGAGCAAAATTTGATCATCGTCAGCGGAGCACTTCCCGGAGCTAATAATTCAACGGTAATCCTTCAGAAATAATGGAAGTGGCAGTATTAAAATCGAGTGGTGAGAAAACGAAAAAGAAAGTGAATCTTTCTGATTCCATATTTGGCATAGAGCCTAATGACCACGCCATATACCTGGATGTAAAGAGCTATCTGGCGAACCAGCGTCAGGGTACGCACAAGGCGAAACAGCGCAATGAAATTTCAGGTTCTTCAAAGAAAATAAAGAAGCAAAAAGGAACTGGTGGTGCCCGTGCCGGTAACATCAAGAATCCACTGTTCAAAGGTGGAGGCCGTGTTTTTGGTCCTCAACCCCGTGACTATTCTTTTAAATTAAACAAGAAAGTGAAAGACCTGGCGCGTAAGTCAGCACTGACCTACAAGGCAAAAGATAACTCCATAGCAATACTGGAAGACTTTAGCTTCGAGGCGCCAAAGACAAAGCAATACATTGCGCTCCTAAATGCACTTTCGCTGGGGGATAAGAAAACACTACTTATACTTTCTGAAGCCAATAAGAATGTGGTGATGTCAGGGAGAAATATTCAGAATGCAAAGATTACAACGGCCGACCAGATTAATACATTTGATTTGATGAACGCCGACAGTTTGATCTTTGTGGAGAGTTCTATTAGCAAGGTTGAAAACTTATTAAATAAGGAATAATGAGTACCCTGAAGAAGCCATTGGTAACGGAAAAAGTTTCTGCCTTGAATGAAAAAGGGAAGTACGGTTTTATCGTTGATTCTGATGCCAATAAAGTGGAAATAAAGAAGGCCGTTGAAAAACAATATGGCGTGAATGTAGAAAAAGTAAATACGATGGTAGTAATGGGTAAGCACAAAACCCGCTACACCAAGGCTGGGGTACTGGCTGGTCGCAAGCCCAGTTACAAGAAGGCAATCGTAACGTTGGCAGAAGGCGAAGTAATTGATTTTTATAGCAACGTTTAATTATTACCGATGGCGCTGAAGAAATTAAAACCAATGACCCCAGGAACGAGACACAGACTCGCACCTTCGTTTGATGATATCACATCAACGTCTCCTGAAAAGTCACTGTTAACTACGCTGAAGAAATCCGGTGGTAGAAACAATACCGGACGCACAACGATGCGCTATATTGGTGGCGGGCACAAACAGAAGTCACGAGAGATAGATTTCAAGCGTGACAAAGTGGGCATCCCGGCATCGGTTAAGTCAATAGAATATGATCCAACGCGTTCTGCCCGTGTAGCGCTCTTATATTATGCAGACGGGCTGAAAACCTACATTATTGCCCCTGAGGGTTTGAAAGTAGGTCAGCAAATAATTTCTGGTGCTGATGTTGCTCCTGAGGTTGGTAATGCACTTCCATTGTCAAAGATCCCGCTGGGTACTATTGTGCACAACGTGGAAATGAAGCCTGGAAAAGGAGGGGCCATTGCCCGAAGTGCCGGATGTTTTGTGCAATTGCTGGCGCGCGAAGGCGGAATGGCTACATTGAAAATGCCGTCTGGTGAAATGCGCAATGTGTTGGAGGTTTGTATGGCAACTGTTGGAGCAACATCCAATGCGGATCATATGAACGAAAGTGTTGGTAAGGCTGGTCGCAGCCGTTGGAGAGGCGTTCGACCACGTACACGCCCGGTAGCGATGAATCCCGTTGATCACCCTATGGGGGGTGGTGAAGGTAGAGCTTCTGGTGGTCATCCTAGATCACGTAAAGGACTTTACTCCAAGGGTAAAAAAACCCGTCATCCAAAGAAATATTCAGATCGTCTAATCATAGCTAAGAGGAAAAAATAATGGGACGCTCGATTAAAAAAGGACCATACTGCGACTACCGAGTCTTGAAGAAAGTGGAAGCCGCAGAGAAATCAGGAAAGAAGTCTGTTATCAAGACCTGGTCAAGAAGATCAACCGTAGTGCCTGAAATGATTGGCCATACGTTTGCCGTTCATAATGGAAATAAATTTATTCCGGTATATGTCACAGAAAATATGGTAGGCCATAAGTTGGGCGAGTTCGCCCCTACCCGTACTTATCGTGGACACTCCGGTACAAAGAAAGATAACGCTAGGTAACTATGGAAGCTGAAGCGAAGAAGACAAAGAAATCAGTGCTCAAGCGTGAAAAACGCGATGCCCGTAAAGAGGCAGCAAAAGGCGGTCCTTCTATTGCAAAATTGAAGAACGTACCTACCTCGCCGCGCAAGATGCGCCTGGTGGCAGCTTTGATAAGAGGCGAGCGCGTAAGCAAAGCGCTAAACATTTTGAAGTACGAGCCCAAAGTTGGAGCTCCTAAACTTGAAAAACTTTTGCTTTCGGCAATATCAAGCTGGGAATCAAAGCATCAAGATGTTAAGCTTGAGGAAGCTGACCTTTATGTAAAAGAAATCTGGGTTGATGGTGGTCGTATCCTTAAGCGATTAAGGCCCGCCCCGCAGGGAAGAGCGCACCGTGTGAGAAAACGCTCTAATCATGTGACACTAATCGTTGACAGCATGAATAAACCAGAAAACGCGGAAGCAACGACAACAGAAAAAGAAACGAAGGAATAATAATGGGACAAAAGATTAATCCTGTAGGTTTTAGATTGGGAATTGTACGCGGTTGGGATTCCAACTGGTATGGTGGAAAAACCTTCTCTGATAAATTGGTTGAGGACCAGAAAATCAGAAAATATGTTGATGCGCGTATCCCTAAGGGGGGCATTGCAAAGGTGGTAATTGAAAGGACTTTGAAGCGCATTACGCTTACTATTCATACTGCTCGTCCCGGTGTAGTGATCGGTAAGGGGGGAACTGAAGTTGATAAGATAAAGGAAGAATTGAAAAAACTTACCAACAAAGATGTTCAGATAAACATCTTTGAAATTAAGCGTCCCGAATTGGATGCAAAATTGGTGGGGGAATCAATTGCCCAGCAAATTGAAGCAAGGATTTCGTACAAACGCGCCATGAAGCAGGCTATTGCGTCGGCGATGCGCGTAGGTGCTGAGGGAATTAAAATAAAATGTTCAGGTCGTTTGGCCGGGGCCGAAATGGCGAGGACGGAACAGTATAAAGAGGGGCGTATCCCGCTCCATACCCTGCGTGCGGATGTTGATTATGCAATCTCTGAATCGCAGACCGTTTATGGTAAGATTGGTATCAAAGTATGGATATTCAAAGGGGAGATTTATGGTAAGCGTGATCTTTCTCCTAATGTAGGTGTTGTAAGCAATGCACCGCAAGGCGGAGGCCAGCACAAAGGTGGCGATCGTGGTGGTGATCGCGGTGGCAGAAGAAGAGGTGGGGAAGGAAGACCAGGTGGTGATCGACGTGGCAGTGAGGGTGGTAGCAGACGTACTGGCGACAGCCGTGGCGGAAGAAGGAATTGATAAATATTTCGAAGCATAAAAGATAGGTAGCGATGTTACAGCCTAAACGAACGAAATTTAGAAAGATGCAAAAGGGCCGCGTGAAAGGAATGGCAGCAAGAGGCCACTCCATATCGTTTGGTTCCTTTGGTTTAAAAGCACTTGAAGGTGGTTGGATTACCGCGCGTCAATTGGAGGCTGCACGTATCGCCGTGACACGCGCAATGAAGCGTGAGGGTCAGGTTTGGATTCGGATATTTCCAGACAAGCCGATAACCAAGAAACCTGCTGAAGTTCGTATGGGTAAAGGTAAGGGTGCCCCTGAGTACTGGGTGGCAGTTATTAAGCCGGGAACGATTTTGTTTGAGGCAGGCGGAGTGAACATTGCAACTGCCAAAGAGGCTATGCGGCTGGCAGAAGGTAAATTACCTGTGAAGACGAAGTTTACGGTAAAACGCGACTACGTAGAACCATTAAAGTCATGAAAAATTCAGATATAAGAGCATTAAGCGCGGAAGAACTGAAAGAGAAAATCGGCACTGAAAAAGAGGCGCTTCGAAAATTGCAGTTTGCCCATCAGGTTACTGCCATCGAAAATCCGATGAAGCTGAGAGAGGCCAGGAAGCTAGTGGCAAGGTTACATACTGAATTGAAAGCAAAAGAACTTCAAAAATAATTCCTATGGAAAGGAACGACAGAAAAGAACGGGTTGGTAAAGTAACAAGCAATAAGATGCAGAAGACTATTACCGTTGCCGTCGACAGAAAGGTAAAACATCCGATCTACGGAAAATTTGTGAATAGAACGACTAAGTTCAAAGCACATGATGAGACAAATACAGCGGGTGTGGGTGACACCGTTCGCATAATGGAAACGCGGCCATTGAGCAAAGATAAACGTTGGAGATTAGTAGAAGTAGTTGAAAAAGCCAAGTAATCATGATAAGCACAGAATCGAGACTAACCGTAGCTGATAACAGTGGAGCAAAAGAAGTGCTTTGCGTGCATGTTCTTGGTGGAACCAGAAGACGTTATGCTTCCGTCGGAGACAAAATTGTAGTTACGGTTAAGTCTGCCATACCCAGCAGCCAGGTGAAAAAAGGAACTGTTTCAAAGGCCGTTGTCGTGCGGACAAAGAAAGAAATTAGAAGAAAAGACGGATCCTATATTCGCTTTGAAGACAATGCAGCAGTGCTGTTGAATGCACAGGATGAACCTCGCGGAACCCGCATTTTTGGCCCGGTAGCGCGTGAGCTCAGAGAAAAGCAGTATATGAAAATCGTTTCATTGGCACCTGAAGTAATCTAAGCCATGGAGAAAAGAAAAAACTCAAAACCAAAGTTGCACATCCGCAAAGGAGATACAGTAAAAGTGCTTGCCGGAGATGACAAAGGTAAGACAGGAGCTGTACTCGAGATTGTGCTTGAAAAAAACAGAGCTATCGTTGAAGGAATTAATATCGTGACGAAGCATACAAAGCCTTCGGCAGGAAAACCTGAGGGTGGCATTAAAAAAACAGAAGCTGCATTGCACATCAGCAATTTGATGCTGATAGACCCTGCTAGCGGTAAAGCGACCCGTACGGGGCGTAAGCTTAACGATAAGAATAAGCTTCAAAGATATTCTAAGAAAACCGGAGAATTTATTAAGTGATGGCAACTCCAAGATTAAAAGATAAGTACACTGCCGAGATAGTCCCTGCGTTGAAGCAGCGATTCACCTATTCGTCAGTTATGCAGGTACCTAAGATCAAAAAGATCTGTATTAACAAGGGCATGGGCATAGCGGTGTCAGATAAGAAATTGATTGACATTGCCGTGGAGGAGATAACCAATATCGCAGGTCAGAAAGCAGTGCCTACGAAGTCGAAGAAAGCAATCTCTAATTTCAAGTTAAGGGAGGATATGCCAATTGGTGTTCGCGTAACACTGCGTGGTGATAAAATGTATGAATTCTTAGACCGGTTGATGAATATTGCGCTCCCGCGTGTGCGCGACTTCCGTGGAGTTTCTGCCAAAGGTTTTGATGGCAGGGGAAATTACACACTCGGTGTAACCGAACAGATTATCTTCCCCGAGATTTCTATCGATAAGGTGAACAAAATCAGTGGTATGGATATCACGTTTGTTACATCGGCAAAAACGGATGAAGAAAGCTATGAGCTTCTGAAAGCATTTGGGATGCCTTTTACAAACAAAAACTAAGAAACAGCATGGCTAAATTATCAGTAATAGCAAGGCAAACAAAGAGAGAAAAGCTCGTAGTGATTTACGCCGCAAAACGTAAAGCGCTCAAAGACGCTGGTGATTACCTTGGACTGGACAAGCTTCCGCGTAATGCTTCTCCGGTGCGGCTTAAGAACCGTTGTAAATTGACTGGTCGTCCGAAAGGATATATGGGAAAGTTCGGCGTTTGCCGTAACGTATTTCGTGAAATGGCATCAAATGGAAAAATACCAGGCGTCACTAAGGCCAGCTGGTAATAAATAAGAGATAAAATATTGGTTGCTGAGTATCCAGGTCCCCCTTTTTGCTATTGGGGCGAAACCTGATAACAGTTTGGATTATTGAAATTGTTCGATATCTTTGCAGCCCGGTTTTAAAAAACGCGGGCTTGCTTTTTAATAGAAAAGGAGTATAAGAGATGACTGATCCTATAGCAGATTATTTAACCCGGTTGCGGAATGCCATTAAGGCCAACCATAGAGTGGTAGAAATACCCGCTTCCAATCTCAAAAAGGAGATTACAAAGGTGCTTTTTGATAAGGGGTATATCCTGAATTACAAGTTTGAGGATGGTACTAACTATCAAGGTATTATAAAAATTGCCCTGAAGTATAATCCGGAGACAAGAGAGTCAGCGATAACAGCGCTGCAGAGAATAAGTACGCCTGGTTTGCGGCAGTATGCTGGTACCAGTTCCATGCCACGGGTTATGAACGGTTTGGGTGTCGCGATCCTGTCTACATCAAAAGGTGTAATTACTGACAAAGAGGCGCGATCGATGAATGTTGGTGGAGAAGTATTGTGTTACGTGTATTAATTGAGATGTCATGTCACGAATAGGTAAGCAACCAGTTACAATTCCAAAAGGCGTAACCATTACTTTCTCGAAAGAGAATAACAAAGTTACCGTTAAGGGACCAAAAGGTGAATTGCATCAAAGCATCGATCCTGATTTTAACATCAAACAGGAGGATGGAACTTTACTCGTGGAGCGTCCGACTGAGCAGAAACGGCATAAAGCGATGCATGGTTTGTATCGCTCGCTCATAGCCAATATGGTTGAAGGTGTCTCAAATGGCTATAAACATCAGCTAGAGTTGGTGGGTGTGGGTTACAAAGCCAACGCCCAGTCTAATGTACTTGAATTAAGTTTGGGTTACTCACACAATGTTTTTCTGGCGGTGCCCATGGAAATAAAGGTGCAGACTGTGCAGGAGAAAGGTCAGAACCCGACAGTCATATTAGAAGGTATTGACAAACAGCTAATCGGACAGGTAGCCGCTAAGTTGAGATCGCTTAGAAAAATTGAGCCGTACAAAGGAAAGGGTATCAAATTCACTGGAGAATTTGTACGTAGAAAAGCTGGTAAGGCCGCTGCAAAGTAGTAATGTAAGGATGCAAGATTTTGTGATTTTGCGACCCATAAGATAAGTAAACATCATAGAGTAAAACATAAATCTATGGCAACCAAGAATAACGCGAGAAGAGTGAAGATAAAGAGGGGTATCCGCAAGAAAATAAGCGGAACTACAGAGCGGCCTCGTTTGTCTGTGTTCAGAAGTAACAATGGATTGTTCGTTCAGGTTATAGATGACCTGAAAGGGACTACGCTTGCGTCTGCTTCAACTGCGGAGCTTGGCGAGAAGGCTAAATTGAACATCGAGAATTCGAAGAATGTAGGGAAGAAAATCGCGGAGAAGGCCATAGCGTCTGGTATTAATACTATAGTCTTCGATCGAAACGGATACCTGTACCATGGAAATATCAAGGCTTTGGCGGATGGCGCAAGAGAAGGTGGTTTAAAATTCTAAGAAACTAGAAATATGTCGGTAAGCAATATAAGTACAGTAAAAGCCAGCGAAATCGATCTCAAGGAACGCGTAGTAGCCATTGAGCGTGTCGCAAAAGTGGTTAAAGGCGGTCGACGGTTTAGCTTTGCAGCCATCGTGGTTGTGGGTGATGGAAACGGTGTTGTCGGATATGGCCTCGGAAAAGCAAATGAAGTAACGGATGCCATTACAAAGGGCATTGATGATGCAAAAAAACACCTGGTGAAAGTGCCAATAATTCGGGGCACAGTGCCACACGAATCAATCGGTAAGTTTGGTGGTGGCTTTGTTTTGCTCAAACCTGCATCTCCAGGTACAGGTGTTATTGCCGGCGGTGCAATGCGGGCTGTATTGGAAAGTGCGGGCGTACATAATGTTTTGGCAAAGTCGAAAGGTTCTTCTAACCCACACAACGTTGTAAAGGCCACTTTTAAAGCATTGACGAGTATGCGTGATGCATACACCGTGGCGAAGAACAGGGGCGTATCATTGTCGAAAGTATTTAACGGCTAAGAAACATGGCAAAGGTACAGATCACACAAAAGCGAAGCACAATAAAAAGACCTGAAAGGCAGGTACGTACAATTCAGGCTTTGGGATTGGGTAAGATAAACAGAACAGTTGAAGTGGAACTGACGCCACAGATTGCTGGAATGATTGCAAAAGTGAATCACTTGATTACTGTAAAGGAACTTTAAGATGAAGCTGCATACACTAAAACCTGCTGAGGGTTCTGTCAAAACAAATAAGAGACTTGGGCGTGGTCAGGGATCAGGTGGAAGCACCTCGGGGCGTGGCCATAAAGGTGCTCAATCAAGATCGGGCTACTCCAGTAAATCTGGTTTTGAAGGTGGTCAGATGCCACTGCAGCGTAGGGTTCCTAAGTTTGGCTTCAAAAACAACAATAAGGAATACTTTAAGGCAGTAAACCTTGATGTATTGGAAACACTTGCTGAGAAGACCAAATCCGGTGCGCTTAGCCTGCAGGTACTTATAGAGAACGGTGTGGTAGGCAAGAATGACAAAGTAAAAGTATTGGGCAGAGGTGAGTTAAAAGCTAAAGTAAGTGTTGAGGCACATGCCTTTTCGGCTGCAGCAACGCAGGCAATTGAAAAAACAGGAGGAACAGTCACAACAGTGAAGTAATGAAGAAATTCTTTCAGACCATAAAGAATATTTTTTCAATAGAAGATCTGAGGATCAGGATCCTGAATACAATCGGGTTTTTGATAATTTTCAGACTTGGCTCCTTTATTGTATTGCCTGGGATTGATGCTAATCTGTTGGATCCCAGCAGAAACTCAGGCGGTATTCTGGGCTACCTGAATAATTTCCTGGGAGGTGCTTTTAACAATGCGTCGATTTTCGCATTGGGTATCATGCCCTACATTTCGGCTTCAATTATTGTACAGCTCCTTTCATTTGCTGTGCCCTATTTTCAAAAACTTCAAAAGGAGGGTGATTCCGGCAGAAAACGCTTAAATCAATATACCCGTGTATTGACAATTTTTATTACGGTATTCCAGGGTTATAGTTATCTGAAAGGCGCTATTGATCCTGCTGTAATTATTAATCCCAGTGCATTCTTCTACGTTACATCCGTCATCATCCTTATTTCAGGAACTATGTTCTGCATGTGGCTGGGAGAAAGAATTACGGACAAGGGCATTGGCAATGGTATTTCTATGCTGATCATGATCGGTATTGTTTCAAGATTACCTTTATCGCTGGTCTCAGAAGTGACAGATAAATTTCCTGGTAAAGCCATCTTCTTTATTATTGAATTGTTCGTGCTCTTTGCAATAGTTGTTGCCGTCATAGCACTAACACAGGCAACGCGCCGAATCCCTATTCAATATGCCAAGCAGGTCATAGGAAATAAGCTTTATGGCGGCAAGCGTGACTTTATTCCGTTGAAGCTAAATTCTGCAGGTGTAATGCCCATCATCTTTGCACAAGCGCTCATGTTCTTCCCTGCCCTGATCGCAGGAATGTGGAGGGATAGTGACATAGGTGCATACATTGGGTCTACTTTTTCTGATCCTTACTCATGGCAATACAGCTTGTTGTTTGCTATTATGATTCTGATCTTTACATTCTTTTATACAGCGATCACCATCAATTCCAATGACATCGCTGATAATTTGAAACGAAATGGTGGTTTTGTTCCCGGTGTAAAACCTGGTAAACAGACAGCCGAGTTTATAGATACAATTTTATCAAGAATCACATTTCCTGGCGCTCTTTTCCTGGCAGCTATTGCGATTATTCCGTCATTTGCTGTGAGGGCAGGGGTAGGTCAGAACTTCGCGCAGTTCTTCGGTGGCACGTCGCTTCTTATTTTGGTGGGGGTTGTATTGGATACACTTCAGCAAATTGAAAGCTACTTGTTGATGAGGCACTATGAGGGTATGATGAAGTCAGGGAGGGTGAAAGGACGTTCTCAATTTGCTGCGGCTTAAAGGCTGAATGGTTCACTTAAAAACGGTAGAAGAGATCCAGGTAATAAAAGAGGGTTCCCTTATATTGGGGAAAGCTCACGGTGAAATAGCCAGGCATATTAAGCCTGGCACGAAAACCAAAGACCTGGATAAACTGGCCGAAGAGTTTATCAGAGATCATGGCGGGGAGCCATCATTTAAGAATTATAATGGATTC
>JAOUDZ010000039.1 GCA_029858965.1 Cyclobacteriaceae bacterium | reverse complement strand
AAGGTTTGAGGAAGATCATCAGGTCAGCAAAAAATCTACTTGTTTATTGACGTTCGTCATCGACTTCGTCCCTACCCTACAGTAATTTAGTACATCAACAAACAAAGGGGATTTATTAAGCTGAGACACTGAAATCATCTATTTTATCATTTTTTAACTAGTAACCATTATGAAAACTAACGATGAACTTCAAAGAGATGTAATGGCCGAAATCAAATGGGATGCACAACTAAGGGATGTGCATACTCAGATTGGCGTTTCCGCCAATGATGGCGTGGTAACACTTTCCGGATTAGTGGACACATACAGTAAGAAAATCGCTGCTGAACGCGCCGCGCAACGTGTACATGGCGTAAAAGTAGTTGCCTCCGATGTGGAAGTGAAAATGGACAAACTCCTGGCCAGAACCGACACGCAAATTGCTGAAGCCATAAAAAATGCGCTGCGTTGGAGCAGCGCTGTGGATGAGGACAAGATTGAAGTGGTTGTGGACAACGGCTGGGTAACATTAACCGGAGAAGTGGAGTGGGAGTACCAAAAGAGTTCCGCTCGAAATAGTGTGGAAAATCTTCTGGGCGTTAAAGGCGTCAGCAATAATATCTCCATTAAATCTCGCGCTATAGACACAAAGGAAATCAAGAGTAGAATCGCTGAAGCCTTCCACAGAAGTGCGACGATCGACTCTTCGGCCATTAAACTTGAGTCCTCGGGTAGCCGAGTGAAGCTCTCAGGAACGGTGAGGTCGTGGGCAGAAAAAGAAGAGGCCGAAAGAATTGCGTGGTCCTCCCCCGGCGTGCTTATTGTTGATAATCAAATTGATATCGATACTGAGGTTTTTGCGTAAGCAGGCTGGTGATGACTCCATGTAAAAAAGGCGGAAAGCATTCCGCCTTTTTATTTGGTTCTGCCTTTTGTGAAAGTGTTCAAAACCTGAAACAAGATGAATGTTGCATCTGGTATGTCGCTGGAAATAAAAATTGGGAATGTTGTATTGCCTGGTGAACTTGTTTTTCCGGAACATACTACAGGCCTTGTCGTTTTCTCACACGGAAGCGGCAGCGGCAGGTTCAGTCCCCGAAACAATTTTGTAGCGCAACATCTTCATCGGATTGGATTGGGAACTTTTTTATTTGATTTACTTACCAGGGAAGAAGACAACGTCTACAGCAACCGGTTCAATATCGACCTGCTTTCAAGTCGACTCATACAAGTAACAGGATTCCTTTTAAACATGGCCCGTATTAAAGCTGTTCCGATAGGATATTTCGGTGCCAGCACCGGTGCAGCTTCTGCGCTCGTTGCCGCATCGACGCTGCAAAAGGAAGTCCATGCCGTTGTATCGCGCGGGGGCAGACCGGACATGGCCATACATCATTTGCAGGGACTTGAAGCACCTACCCTACTGATTGTGGGCGAACTTGATCAAGAAGTTATTTCGCTTAACCGTGCAGCAATGGAAGAAATGACCGGGATAAAGCGTCTGGAAATCATAAAAGGTGCCACACATCTCTTTGAGGAACCTGGAACGCTGGAAAAGGTTGCTGAGATATCGGGCGATTGGTTTATACAATATTTAACCCGTAAGGACAATACCAAGTCCTGAGACCGACCAATCAATAAGCGGGAGACGCTCGGGTATTGTCCTTGCTTGGAGTGTCCAAAGATTTGCATTTGGCGCCTCCATTTTGCGAATTAATCAGCAAGTTTGTCTTATCACCGATTGTCAAGCCGTTAAGTCTCCGTAGGTATTCTCGTCGTGCGAATCCGGCGGAAAGGCTTGCGCTGCTTCTTCTGCAATAAGGTCGCCTTCCACATTGAAATTCAAGGTGTAAATGTACCCGTCCTTGGATACCTCCACCGTATACATCAATTGTCCTCCAATCGGCCGAACCTGCTTCACTTCGAACAGAAAATCTTCTCTAAATTTCGACTGAATGTACTCGGATATTTTATAAGGTAAATTTTGCCCGCTTGCTTTCATGATACTTTGCAGTTAACCATTACAAGACCAAGGATTCATTTTCAGTCTTCCCAAACCATCAAGAGAAACCTAAATGGCAAAAGGCGGAACAATACTTCCGCCTTTTGGACAGCAATGGAACCGATACCCTTAACGGTAGTTGCTTCATGCCATCTGGGTAATCATGCCACCCAACACAAGAAGAAGTTGCTCTCACAACAATTCAGGCGAGTAGTTACGTTGCTGTTATCTGTCGCCCTACTTATCAGAATCGAGTAGCAATTCATTATCCTTAAATAAAGAAAACACATCATATACAAAAAAGCCATGATGAATATCATGATCAGGAAAGATTTTCATCGGAGCCTTTCCGGCAACGTAGCAGAAACAACTGAAGCTCAATATTTTTCCTTCTTCAGAACTTTCGCTTTGAGTGCCTTGTATCGCGAAGTAGTCATCGAAGGCAAGATACTCTCCCTGATATCATATCCATAGGCAGACCGGCTTGTAATAATAATCGGGGGAGACTGAACGCGTTTGAAAACATTCTTTTGAATTGTAGCAACAAACCACTCCAAATCTTCCACAAATGCATTTGGATCATCCATCCCCCATCTTACCATCAGCGCCCTGGAAATCCCAAGATTTTTTTCCATCGTACCTTGCAGATACCATTCACAAATGTCTTCTGCCGTGTTATGCATATACTGGGTGAAAACTACCAGCAGGGCACAATGATATCCAAAACGGATTGGATCGATCTGATCCTTTTTCAGTTCAGCAGAGGGGATTACCCACTGGCCGTCGAAAGAAAATAATTCATCTGGCAGCAACGCCAGAGGTATGATCGGCTCTCTGAAAACATCTTCGTTTAAAAATCTTGCAAGCGCATACACTTCGCTCTTGGTTAAATCGCCAATAGGCGCAAGTGCACCATTTACATCGCCATATAATGTTGTATATCCCAGTGCAATTTCAAGTTTATTGCCATTGCAGGTAAAGAATCGATTATACCTCCCGGCAAAGTTTGACAGAATGGATGTGCCCCGGACTTTTGCCTGGATATTTTCATTTGAAAGATCAGCCGACCAGGTTGGGGGTTCGAACTTTCTATCCAGTTTCTCAAAGACATCGTTATGGACCGAGGCCAAGGCGTCAATCGGAATACTGATGTATTCAATGCCCAGGGCATTCGCAACCCCTTCAGCAATGTCTTTCGTTCTACCTTGGTTGTATTTGGAAGGCATATTAACGGCTATGACATTTTCACTTCCACAGGCAATCGTCAGCAAAGATGCAACCACCGCGCTATCTATTCCTCCGCTTAAGCCAATCACAAATTGAAGCGGCTCAGTATCCCTTTTGAAGGTCTTCATGTGCTTAATTCCATTTATGATAGCATCATACTTCTGGCTTATCTCAGAGCCTTCATTCCTTTCAACCGGGTTTTGCTTCACAATGGAATCCTCAAATACGATCAACTCCTCCTGGTAAGGTTTCGCTGCGAACAGCACCGGCTTCCCGTTCTTGTTATAAACAGTCGAGCCGCCATCGAAAGTGACAAAGTTTTTACCATTGTTTTGCACACCTACATTGTTCACATAAAAAAAAGGAACGAAATGCTCTAAAGCCTGCTCATAAAGAAATGCGACACGCCTGTCGCGTGAGGCGTTCTTGCCATGATTCCATGGAGAGGCAGAAATGTTAACAATCATCTCTGCCCCATTTTCAATCAGCACATTCGTAATATTTACCGGCTTGCCCGAAACCCTGTAGTCGTTACACCACAGGTCTTCGCACACTTCGAAACCAATCTTTACCGCTCCCGTGTTGGTTTCAAGAACAAATGGCTGTGCGAGCGATGAAATAGGAACACCAGCATCATTGGCGGTATCCTGCAGGGAAAAAAAGTAACGTGCATCATCATAGATTCTGTATGCCGGAAGGAGTGTTTTCGGGTGGACGCCTTCAGGCAGAACATTGTTCTCATTTTCACGCTTAGCGTAGCGCCCGTTCTGCATAACATATACGGCGTTATATTTTCGGGTTCTTCCATCCTTATTGGGATGATAGGCGGTGTCGTTCCAGCGGGCATTGATATCCTTATCCAGGTAAATATTGCCATAGGCGATGGCAATCCCCATGCTGGCTTCAAGTAAAACCTCATTGTACTCCATCAGCGCATTGCAGAAGGCCTCATTGGTCCAATGATCGGAAAGGACATAACCGCTTACGCACAACTCAGGAAAAACAATCAAATCGGCCTGCGCTGTCTTGGCTTGCTGAATCATGGCGAGCATCTTTCCAATATTTTTATCCACAAAGCCTGGTAATACTTCCATCTGGGCAAGTGCAATCTTCATGGTATACGCATTTCAATTAAGGGCAAATTGTCTTATTCCTGTTAAAGATAGCAAGTTGCTTATAATTTAGCTGAGAAGATTTGACCAATTGTGTTAACTGTTGCTAAATCCAGATGACAAAAGTCATTGCCGTTGGATAATATCCGGCTGTAGGTTAGTCGTAGGGTTAATACCTGGAGTAAAAATCGAAAGTTGGAGCATGAGCCGGAATCTGAGACCACGCAGGTTTCAGTTATAAGATTTCAGATCCATCTTCTTTGGCCATTAATGAAATGCGATGAAAGTAACCTATTTCGATGAACTATCCCTTTCCAAAAAGGCATTGATCATGAGGGAATTCGGTGTCTTTATCCATTCTGTTGAATCACAGAACCACAAGATTTTGCTTTACGCTCTTGATCACTATTTCGTAGAAGCTTACTACAATTTTGATTCAAACGAAATTGAAGAAATCCGGGTAGCAGATTATGTTGACCTGGACAAATACTTACCCCAAATCTGTCTTTGGCAAATGTGAGAAATCCCTTAGAATTACTTCCTTCATCAAAACAGCAGCACTAATTTTATCCTAAGGCTGTGTAGACTAGTACGACTATGGCCTTTTGTAGACACCTGTTAACTGGCCATGCGCGAGGATATGATTTTGCATTGCCGTTTCCAATTCCGCTTTGCTGGAACCTTCAGTAAGGTCCAGTAAATCGTCCAGCGCGTAAACCTTAAAAATATACCGGTGTGTACCCGAAGGAGGGCAAGGTCCCCCATATGAAATCTTGCCAAAATCATTCATCCCCTGATCACCTGGCACTTCATTTTCGCCAATTTGTTTGACTACGGGAATATTCCAAGCCAACCAATGCAGCCAAGTCCCGCCAGGTGCATCCGGGTCTTCGACTATGAGTGCCAGACTTTTTGCTTGTGCAGGAATTTTGTTGATCGTCAGTGGCGGACTCACATCGTCACCATCGCATGCATACCTGACGGGAATTGTTCCGTTTTGCGTGAAAGCCTCGCTAGAGACATCCAATATGCCATAGGCAGCTACTGTTTGACGTGGCATGTAGTCAAATTAACCCACGAATTCAGCTTTGTTCGATGGAACCTCATCATTGCGCGATTTGTCCTTTTTGAATTTTCCGGTAATCGTGCTCATTAGTTCATCAAACTTTTCGTCGATCTTATGATTCAACGCGTGCGCCAAATCATCGCCTTTTTTTACAAGATTCTGTCGTGTGTTCGATCCTTTTTCGGGTGCAAATAACACACCTAATACTGCGCCTGCTGCAATCCCTGCAAATACGCCTAATAATGCTTTTCCTGGATTCATAGCTGTGTTGTTTTTGTTACTACTTTCTTATACCCAATATTAAACTAAACAAAGTCCTTAGACCATGATGACCGTCATCAAACCGTTGTGATTTTAAATCACGGCAAATCAGATTCCAACTCCGTAATAAATTACTTCCTTGCTTCCCGGATAAACACCTTCAATCAACACACCACCCTTCTTGCTTATAATATCGGCGAGATCATCTTTTGATTTCACGGGTATATTGTTAATCCTGGTAATAATAAATCCTTCCTTCATCGTTGTGAACTCACTTACCTTACCCTTGACAATACGTGTGACTTCAAGCCCGTGCTGGATACCCAGTTGCTTCTTCTGCCGCGCTGTGATCTCCGATACATCAATGCCCAACATCTCCAAAACTGCCTCACTGCTTTTCCTGCTGACTGCAACTGTTCCGCTCGTGGCTTTCAGCACAACTGGTATATTTTTTTCCTGACCTTTTCTGTTAAAAGTGATCAGCAATTTTTCACCAGGCCTATGTCGGGCCACAATTTCCTGCAGTTGCGGAGAGGATTCAACTTTCGCGCCGTCAATTTTTGTGATAATATCACCTTGCTTCAGCCCTGCCTCTGCCGCGGCACCATCCTGAACAAGGCTATCCACGTAGACGCCTGGTGTAAACTTCAAATCCAAATCCTTGGCAAGACTCCCGGTCATATCGCGAATCATGATACCCAGGTATCCTCTTTGCACACTGCCAAATTGCAACAGGTCATCAGCCACCTTCTTGACGATGTTCACAGGAATGGCAAATGAATAGCCAGCGAAAGCGCCAGTAGGCGTTGCTATTGCAGCGTTAATGCCAATCAATTGTCCATCCAAATTAACAAGCGCTCCACCGCTATTTCCCGGATTGACGGCAGCATCGGTCTGAATGAAAGATTCAATCGCTTCCCGGTCTCTCAGGATATTGATATTCCGGGCTTTAGCGCTCACGATCCCGGCAGTCACCGTGGAAGCCAGGTTAAAAGGATTGCCCACAGCCAATACCCATTCGCCTACTTCCACATCATCAGAATTTCCATATGGCAGGAATGATAAATTGGTTTCATCGATTTTGAGCAATGCTAAATCAGTCTTAGGATCAGCTCCGACGATCTTCGCTCTATATGATCGTTGATCATGCAAGACGACTTCTATTTCATCTGCGTCTTCGATCACATGGTTGTTTGTGACAATGTATCCGTCACTTGTGAGAATGACGCCCGACGCAGTACCTTGCCTGGGACCATGTGGTCGGAAAGGCCTGAAGAAATCTCCCCAAAATTCATCTCCAAAAAAATCCCTGAAAGGATTATCTTCTTTCAGCTCCTGCTGGTCTTCAGGAGCATTCCATTTAGAATTGACGTGAACTACACAGGGCGTTACCTTGCGGGCGGCTTCCCTGAAATCAATACCAGAATTGTTTTTTGCTTTCAGCGATCCCGTATCGAGGCCGGCTTGAAGCTGCTTTGCAACAATTGAGTAAACTTCTTTGCTGGCGCCTGTTTGCTTAACCTGACCTTCGCAACTCGACACGGCAACCGCCAGATTAGCAACCAACAGTATTGTTAGAACTTTTTTCATACCTTGTTTTATGCTACAATGCACATTTAATGTTTTGGCAAAATTCTAATCAGCCGCTATATTTTGAAATGATTTTTATCAAACTTTCATCAGACCTTCGTCAGGGTTGATGAGCAAAGACCGAACAGATGCAACAAGTCGCTTGTCTCCAAACCTAATTAAATAAATGATTAAGCTTTCGCCCGGTCCGCAATTGCTGCTGCACAGTATATGCCTGTGTCTTGCAATAAATTTAATTACCCATGTATTCCTTCATGTGCAAAAGGTACCTTCGCACTTCATCAAGATAGTCTCTGGCTTCATTTGAGTCACGCCGCTGCATCGCGCGCATCGCATGTACTTTTGCACGAACATTTGCCCGCAGACATTTAAAATAATTGAAAATTCGCTTGTCTTCCTCAACCTCAATGCAACGCATATTCTTATTGTATACCTTGAAAAACAAATCAGCAAGCCGTGGTTGATTGAAGGACTCAAAATCCATGCAGAGAAAAGCCACCTCATACAACAAGTCAATCTGTCGATATACGTCATTGAATTCAATACAATCAAAGAGGACAGGTTTACGGTACAAAAAGATGTTGCCGCTGTGAAGATCGCCGTGCACATCCCGTTTGAAGCCGGAATCAATCCTTTGCTGCAGTCGCCTGGCATGTGTGCTTAGAAAATCATCGCTCCACTGAACCGCACGCGCTATACGTTTTGCGTAGCCGGCACCCATCGCCTTTTGTATAAAGTGATGCAATAACCTGATATCATTAAACGTATCGCGCGCCCGCTTTATATTGAAAGGCGAGTGTACTATTTCAGCGCGATGATGAAACAAAGCGGTAGACTCAGCCAGCAATCTGATCCGCTCAATTTTGGGCTTCCCTGATCGCAACACGTTATCCAGCCGTTTGGCCGTCATAAGCCTTTTCATCTGGACAGCATAATCGACGACCTTACCCTGACATTTCCCAAGACAAAACCTACCGTTGTTCAGCTGTACCGGAATAACATCCTGATAGATATCACTGAAACGGCTGTTCAATACAAGCTCCCGGTTGCAGAAATATTTACGGAGATGCAGTGTTGAAAAATCCAAAAACGGAAGCTTCAATGGCTTCTTTATCTTGAACGCATTTTTGCCAGAAAGAATAACCCATGAGATATGCGTCTCCTCAACTTTACCTTGCACCGATTGGCGGCAAAACAATCCATGCCTTGCGAGTTGTTCAATTTGATATGCTTTCATGTATGCCCTTAATGTACGCGATTGCTTTTGTCAACATAGATTCTATGTTGTCATTTGTAGATTCCATTGTCAGATGGGGCATAGTCATTTCCTCAAATTGATCCCGGATTTTCTGATAGACGCCGAAATCGGCCTCACTGTTTACCCTAGGTTTCCCAAGCCGCGTTCTAACCAAAGCTTCACTTGCCGTTACGTGAATCCAGCTAATTCCTGATGAACAGTCCCTGGCCACGCGATAAAAAAGCTCGCGCATGGAATCGTGATAGAAAGTCGCATCAACGACAACAGTTGACTGCTTCTCAAGAATTTCTCTTGTCAGGCCAGCCATTTTTTCATAAATAACCATCTTGTCCCGCAGCGAATATTTACCCAGCGCATTCACTTCTGTCCTTATCCTATCGCTGTTAACATATGCAGCACCCAGTTTCGCTGCTAGCTTTTCAGCAAAGAAGCTTTTGCCAGATCCTGGTAAGCCTGCGACGATGATGATCATGCCAGGCTAATTTGCGTTTGCAGTTCATTCATTACTGACCAAGCACATATTGCGCCTTTTTGGATTCCATAACCTGCTCGGTTAACTGAAATATCCCTTTCTTCACCTCACGAAAATCTTTTGAAAAATCCGCGAGCCAATCTTCGAGTTTGGCATGTTCATCCTTGCATGATTGCGCGTCATGAGCAAATGGATTTTCGATAAGATTTGTCAGATGCTTTAGATGATTCCCCACACTCAGATCCAGCCGGGATCTGTTTTTTTCAATCTTTCCCAGTTCAGTTGCCATTTTTTTTGTGGCTTCAATATGATTCTCGTCAATTAACCAGAGAAAGTACTTATCTACCAAACTTCTCAAAAAACGCAATTCATCCGAAAAGAATTGCATGTCGGACTGCCAATGCGCAGCCAAGACAAACAACCTGGCCCAGGAATTTTCTACCGAATCAACGGTCGTCACGGGTCCTGCCTTTTTCGCAGTTGTTTTTCTTGGAATCGTTTTTTTTACGGTTTTCTTCGCTTTAATTGTTTTCTTAGCCATGGTGTATTTTTTACACAAGGTTTCAGTTCTGCTCTAATCTTCCTATGATCGATATCCCTTCCCGTCTCTGATTTTTGTCAGATGAGTCAAAAATCAGGTTATCCAATGATGTTTATCATTTCGCTGGAATAAATAGAATGGTATTATAGCAGCGTGAGATTTATACCTTTTTAATATTGCTGTATGTTCATTGATCGCAAAGATGCCGGGGAAAAGCTCAGCAAGGCGCTTGCTGCATATCGGGACAAGGGTGCGCTCGTGCTTGGCATACCCAGAGGGGGAGCAGCAATTGCCTACTATGTAGCGCGCTACCTGAATGCAGATCTGGCGCTTATTATCACCAGAAAGCTGGGGCACCCATCCAATCCGGAAGCAGCCTTTGGCGCAGTTGCTGAAGATGGCAGCGTTTATCTGTCTGACTACGCAGAGAATGTTTCTGAAGAAGAAATCAGTGACATCCTTGAGCGGGAAAAAAAGGAAATTGAACGAAGAATCAGTAAACTCAGGAAAGGTAAGCCACTCCCTAACATAAGTGGTCGTACGGTAATCCTCGCTGACGATGGAATCGCAACCGGCGCAACCTTGTTTTCGGCTATTGCACTCTGTAAGAAAAAGAAGGCCGGGAAGATTGTTGTGGCTGCGCCAATTTCAGGACAGCGTATGGTCTATGAACTGGGGAAAATGGTCGATGATGTGATCATTCTGGAAACGCCATCTTTTTTCTATGCTGTGGGGCAAGGCTACGAATACTTCAGCAGTCTTTCCGATGAGGAGACCATCGGCTTTGTTGAAAAGTGGGAAGAAGAACGCCTCAAGAAAGCCTCCTGACCAAATCCGAAAATTTATTGGAAGTTATGAAGTCAACTGTAGTTTACCGTTATACCCCAAATGGATACGTTTCAGGCATCTGATGTCCGTCAGGTACAAGATGCAGACCATGTAGGGCTTTTGTCTGATCCAGGAATACAAATGCATCATACCTGTCGGTGATCCGGCTTGGAACATAGTTCCCAAGTTTTTCACGTTCAGGATTGTACACCACACCTATCGCACGATGCCCGATCACATCGCTTAAAAGACTGGTACCCTCAAAATCATTCAATAAGAGATAGCCGTTTTGCACACCGGTTTTATGGAGTATATCTTCCCAACTCCCTTCTGCGGCGGGTGGCACACTCATGTATTCGGGCGTGGCGCCCCAACGTGGCGCCGCAATAACGCTACCTTTGTAAGAACCAAAACCTATCAGGAAAATACGTTTGTCTCCGTATTGCTTCCTTGCCATCTCACCAATATTGTGCATTCCCTGGTATCGCATATCTGTAGCACTAGCATCACCGATATGTGTATTGTGCGCCCAGATAATTGCCTTCGCATCCTTCCCGTGAAATTGCAGGAGGCGTTCCAGCGTTTCTGCCATATGTGAATCCCGAATATTCCACGTCTTACTTCCCCCCTGCAACATAGCCCGATAATATTTTTCGGCATTGTAGGCGATCAAAGCATTCTGTTCGGCACTGAAAACATTTTCGTGATCACTGTTGTACTGCTGAACTTTGCGCTGAATTTCTGACAACAGCGTGACAACCTCCTTTGTACAAGGTTCCGGTACCAGCAACGAAGCATACGCATATCCGGTGCCTTCATCCTTCTTGTAGGGTTCAAAACACTGAAATGCGCGCTCGGCAACCTTGAGTGCTGCCGGATCAGTGGATCTTAAATACACCATAATTGCTTCCATCGATTCCCATAAACTGTATACATCCAATCCATAGAAACCGACCTTTTTGTTAACCGGAAGTGCGACATTGTGATTGTATAACCATTCTGCAAGTGCAACAATTTCCCAATTCGCCCACATCCAGGTAGGCCACCTGTCAAACGCATGCAGCACTTCAAAAGCACTGGCTTCCGTGCCGGTATAATTCTTCACGTACCGGTTCACCCTGTAGCAATCCGGCCAATCACCTTCCACCGCAATGAAGTTGAATCCCTTTTCCTCAATAAGCCGTTGCGATATCAGCGCACGCCATGCATAGTACTCATGGGTTCCGTGAGAGGCTTCTCCGAGCATCACAACCTTTGCATCGTCGATCTGGTCGAGGAGTGCATCAAGGTCAACCGGTGTTTGCAGGGGTATGAAACGGGGACGTATGTAATCGACCACGATTTGCACTTGATTTTTAATTGTCGAATGAATGTCCATCGCAGTTATGTTTAAGGTTTAACGACAGCAAGCTTTGCAGATTCCGCTGAAGCCCGTTTTCCAAGAACCTTTTCGATTTGCTCTTTGAAGATCACCTCCTTCTGCAGGAGTAACTCCGCTAGCGCAATAAGTTCCTGCTTGTGTTGCGTAAGTACTTCTATCGCGCGTTGATAGCACTCTTCAACAAGTTTTCGGACCTCTTCGTCGATGAGTCTGCCGGTATCTTCGCTGTAAGGTTTCTGAAGCCCGGTCTCCGTCCTGCCGGTGGAGTCAAAGAAACTAACATTCCCGATCTTGGCGTCAAACCCATAGTAGGCTACCATGGCGTACGCTTCTTTTGTAACTTTCTCAAGATCGTCAAGTGCGCCTGAGGAAACTTCACCAAAGATGATTTCCTCGGCTGCGCGGCCCGCCAGCGAAGCAGAGAGCCTTTGCGTTAGCTGCGTTAGCGTTTTTATCTGTCGCTCTTCAGGCAAATACCAGGATGCCCCCAGCGATTTGCCTCTCGGAATAATAGAAACTTTAACAAGGGGATCTACGGCATCCAGGAACCAGCTTACAATAGCGTGGCCGGCTTCATGATAGGCAATAATCTTTTTTTCGGCTGCAGAGATAATTTTACTCTTCTTTTCAATACCGGCAACAATCCTGTCAATCGCATCCAAAAAGTCCTGCTTCTCAACTTTCTCCTTTCTGTGCCTGGCAGCAATAAGCGCTGCTTCGTTGCAGATATTGGCGATATCGGCGCCTGAGAAACCAGGCGTTTGTGCTGCCAGAAAATCCGTATCGACACTTTCTGCCAAAACCAAAGGGCGTAAATGAACCTCAAATATTTCCTCACGTTCCTTTTGATTTGGCAATTCAAGATAGATATGCCGGTCAAACCTCCCGGGTCTGAGAAGCGCAGGATCAAGTATATCAGCACGGTTTGTTGCAGCCAGCACAATTACTCCTGTATTCGTACCGAATCCATCCATCTCTGTAAGTAATTGGTTGAGTGTACTTTCACGTTCATCATTGGCCCCAGTATACATCGCATTTCTACCCCTGGATCTTCCGACGGCATCAATCTCATCAATAAAAACGATGCAAGGTGCTTTCTCTTTCGCGCGCTTAAAAAGATCACGCACGCGCGATGCGCCCACACCAACAAACATTTCAACAAATTCAGAACCCGACAATGAAAAAAAGGGTACCCGTGCCTCTCCCGCTACTGCCTTTGCCAGGAGTGTTTTGCCTGTACCGGGCGGACCGACAATGATAACACCCTTGGGAATTTTAGCACCCAATTTCGTGTAACGTTCCGGGTCTTTCAGGAAATCGACAATCTCTTTTACCTCCTGCTTTGCCTCCTCCAATCCTGCAACAACATCAAAAGTCACAGGGCTTTTCTGGTCCTGTTCCAGCAGTCGCGCTGTAGACCTTCCAAAGTTAAAAATAGAAGTACCTCCTCCTCCCCTTGCCTGAAAGACTAATCGAAATAAGAAAAAGATAATCACCAATGGAATCAACCATGAAATGAGGTTGCCAAAGTTATTTTGCTCCACATAGCTGACACTCACCCTATCCTCCGGGGAATAATGCTGCTCTGCTTCCTCAAGCTTCCTTTCAAATGATTCAACTGATCCAATGTTAAATGCATAGTGTGGTCCATGATTCGTACCCCACAATGGTGATTTAAAAACATCCGTGAAAGATGAGTCATTCTTGAATTCCTCCTTGAGATAAACCTGGGCGGTCTCCTTGTTAACTACCACAATCTTCTCAACGGCACCCTTGCTGAGAATATCCCTTTCAAATGTCTGCCATGTTACTACCTGGCTGGACGAAATAAAATCGGGGATAGCAACGATGGCCACGACAATGAGAACTAAAACAAACAGTAAGCCGCCCCACAGGTTAGGACGCGGAAGTTGGGATTTCTGATTAGGTTTTTCCGCCACAATAAAACTTAGTTTGCCGACATCTTAAAGCTGGCGCTTATTAGGAAAAGAATGAATGACCTTTACCTAGGGAGGGATATGATAAATATCATTTGAATCACATCAAAACAATCGTTACTTATTACACTTCTAAAATAGAAATTCGCGCTTCGTATGCAGACTAAAAAGCACTTGTCTTTGTAATGGCCAAATGGGTTAGTATAGGTTCAGTTAAACATCTTACCTATGAAAGAAAAAATCACCTCGATTAACGATCTGGACCTTTCTCCAAAGTCGGGAAAAACCTACTGGAGAAATTGCAATCGTGAATGGAGAGAAGAATTCATTTACTTCCTTATGGTAGATCGTTTTCATGATGACCATAAACGAAAGCCCGTAAAAGCTGAGGGCAAGACCAAGGGCTTTGGAACCGCGGACCAATTGCAAAAAAGTTGCGGCGGCACATTACGGGGCATAACAAATCACCTGGACTATATTAGAGACCTCGGCTGCACTGCCTTGTGGCTAAGTCCGGTATATGAGAATAATAAGGAAGCATACCATGGTTATGCCATCCAGGATTACACTGCAGTAGACAAAAGATTTGGGTCACTTGAAGACCTGGCTAATTTGGTGGATACTGCCCACGCTTACAATATGCGTGTATTTCTCGATATAGTATTGCATCACTCCGGCAACAACTGGTTTTATCCAAATGATCTTCCGTATTACTACTACAACGGCGCTGTATTTCCCTTTGGTCGATGGCGCTACGAAGATAAACCGGTACCCACAGAATTAAGAAATCCCGACCTATACTGGCGCAAGGGACAAATCAGAAACTTTGACAGCTATCCTGAAACAAAAGAGGGTGACTTTCAAGATCTCAAGACCTTCAAGAACGATGATTCACCAGAGGCGCTGCACATACAGGAAATTTTAACAAAAATTCATTGTTATTGGATCCGGGAAACGGATGTTGACGGATTCAGACTTGACGCCGTAAAGCATATGGGCGAAAAAGATATTAGCCAGTTTTGTTCTCACATGCGTGAGTATGCATACAAGCTTGGCAAGCAGAACTTCTTCCTTTTTGGTGAACTCGTTGGTCCTGAATACATGTACAACAAATACATCGGCCCCAAAACCGCCATTACCGTTGAGGATACAGCGATATATTATGGACTGAATTCTGTATTGGATTTTCCATTGTACCATGTCTTGTCCAAGGTCATTCTTGGCGAGGATACCCCTGAAAAACTAATTGAACGTTACGAATCACTTCGCAAAAGTGCGATGTCAAGGGGTGAGTTCGGGGAATTTTTGGTGACCTTTCTCGATAACCACGACCAGGTTGGTCAGACCTTTAAAAAGAGATTTGGACATGACGCGACAGAAGCTCAAATAATCGCCGGTGTCGGTTTCTTATTGTGTGCATTGGGCACGCCATGTATTTATTATGGCACAGAACAAGGATTTAGCGGAGGCGGTGAAGGAGACTGGAATGTGAGAGAGTCGATGTTCAGTTTGAAAGATGATTCCATCAACGTGTTAAATAAAACCAATAAAATCTATGAGGAAATCAGGAAACTGGCAACCATCAGGAAGAATAGCGCTGTGCTGAAATTTGGCCGGATGTATATGCGTGATTTTTCAAACGATGGAAAAGTCTTTCATCTTCCAATTTACGCCGACTGTATGATCGCCTTCTCAAGGATCCTGTACGACGAAGAAATACTAATCGTTTACAATGACTCGCTTATAAACGTGGACGAAGAATATATTGGGGTAGACAGGCATTTAAATCCCGAAGGAAGTACTTTTCGGTTTAGTTATGGTGACCACGGAAAAATCCATGTCTTAAAAAATGAAGATGGCAGCAGGCACTTTCTGAAAATAAAATTAGAGCCGGGGCAATTCGTTATCCTAACAAACAAGCGCATTTCCGAAGACTAGTCCATGCCATCCCCTCCGGCATTGGATCAAGTTGGTATTCCATTCAGAGCTCTCATTCCGATAATTAACCCTCCCACCAGCATGCGCATTTATTAGCATCTTTGGTCGCGGCAGGGTAGGTCATTCAGGTTATCGTAAATCAGTCTCGATACACATTGAATTCCAGGTATGTTGCATAATTCGGATTATGGTGGACACGGTGCCGCTGTTTCTGATATGCCTTTTCAGGAGCCGTCATAATGGATTCAACATAGGTCTGTGGATTCCGATCATACAGTGGAAACCAGGAGCTTTGAATCTGGACCATCAGCCTGTGACCTTGCTTGAAAGTGTGGTTGGCAATTGGCAATGGTATGGTATAGGACAGCGCTTTGTCTGCGGCCAAAGGTTTAGGTTGCTCAAAATCTTCACGATACCGTCCACGAAAGATATCGGCGCTAATCATCAACTGATACCCCGACATTTCATTTTCCTGGCTATCGTCAGGATACACATCAATCAGTTTCACTACCCAGTCTGCGTCGGTACCCGTAGTCTCCGCCAATAGTTTAGCCAGTACAGGGCCGCGAATCGTCAGCTGTTCTGTAAGCGGGTCGCTGACCCAGGTTGCTACATCTGGTCTGCCATCTACAAATCGTTGATCCTCAACAAGCCATCTCCGCCATTTGGCAATAGAGGTCGGGTTGTCATAGTCAATTGCCCAGTTAGGCCGTGGTGCATAGGGAACCGGTTTTGCGGGGTCTGCGGTAAAATCCGTGGTTTTCTCTCCAGCAACGGGAGGTGTAAAGGAAAGTTTACCTTCAGGCTGCAAATACAAACGGGATGTAGTCCCCATAGGAGGCCATTGTTCAAATGTATTCCAGCGATTTGTACCAGTCTCGAACACCGTTACCGGCGCCGGCAGTTTTTCATCTGTAGCATGCAAGAAATGATTTAGAAATGGTTTTAGTACGTCTTCACGGAAACGTTTAGATGTATTCTCACCGAAGCTGATATCGCCAAGCTTGCTTCCATCGGCAAAGTGCTGCCCGTGGTACCAGGGCCCGGCAACGAAGAAATTTCGGTCGTTTGAAGTATCGTGTTTTTCCATTGTCGCGTATACTGCGGGTGATCCATAAATATCTTCCTGGTCCCACAAACCGTGTACATGCATGGTCGGAACGATGCGAGGTGGAGCATCAAACCATCGGTCTGCGGCGACATCTTTCCAATAGGGGCCATAAGCAGGATTTTCCATCAATCGCGCCCACATTTCATACCTCTTGTCAAGGTATTTGCTTAGTCCTGTACCGGCTGCGCCCTGGTCAAGCGTCCATATATAATTATCGCGCACATTATGCGGAAACTTCATCGGCTCATCAGACCTGGTTTGCATTTCATAGATATAATCGAATCCATATGTGGCGCGAAACGCACCCCAATGAAACCAGTCGTCAGCCTTCCAGACATCAACGACCGGATTGAATGGAACAGCTGCTGCAAGCGCCGGATGGGGATCCCGAAGCGCCGCAAGTGTGAGCCAACCCGGATAAGAAGTACCCCAAACGCCAACCTTGCCATTGGATTTTATATTCTTTACCAACCAGTCAATTGTATCCCATGCATCAGTGGTTTCGTCGGTATTTGTCTTGTTGAAATTACCGCGTGGTACGCGGTAGAGCAGGTTTTCACCCTCCGATTTAAATCGACCCCGTATATCCTGAAAGACATAAATAAACGTGTCACCAATATATTTATTTCCCAATACTACGTCCATGTTTGCAGTAGGCCCTCCAATAGTGTTTGCGGCATTGTATGGTGTGCGCTCAAGCATCATGGGCAATGCCTGTTTAATGTTTTTTGGTGATAGTATTATGGTATAAAGCCGGACCCCATCGCGCATCGGAATCATTTCCTCGCGGATTGTGAAGTCATCGAAAGGAAAAGCGTCGCGAAGGGGCTGCTGAGCAAATGATGGGATGCCCATTGTCATTATGACCGGAATGATGAACAGTATTACCTTCGCATTGAAAAACAGCTTTTTTAGCATAAGCAGCAAAATTCTTCCAGATGTGGTGGTAGTAGATTTCATAGAGAAAAATTCATGAGTTTCGGTTTATGATCGTTTGTCAATGCGGGAATCGAAAACAAGAACGGCCTGACGGTAATTCCTTTCCGGCGCCTAATTTAATCCATTTTAATGAATTGAAACTATACGACGTTCCGGATAGCATTGAAGTTTGTGCGGAAAGCCAAATCTAAGAACCAGGACGCTAACAGTTTGCGCTACATAGGGAACTTGACAAGTGCAACTGGATATAGAAATACACAGTACAATGCTTATCAATACAGTATCCTTTCAAGCTTGGCCTTGTTGATAATCTTTATGCCTGCCCCGGATGTCTCGATCAGGCCTTCAGTCT
Source organism: Cyclobacteriaceae bacterium (assembly GCA_029858965.1). Taxonomy (GTDB): domain Bacteria; phylum Bacteroidota; class Bacteroidia; order Cytophagales; family Cyclobacteriaceae; genus Chryseolinea. Next base: position 15,952 of record JAOUDZ010000039.1, on the reverse strand, counting down.
TAAAGTCAGTCAAAATACGGTTCAATGACTCTGTAGCGGTTCCGACAATATTGGAAATATCTCTGCGCGCAATGGTAATCGGTTCATCTGAATTCGGTTTTGAGAATTTCTCATTCAGTTTTAATAAAGTGCCAGCCACGCGCTGCCTTACCGACTGATAAGCCAGATTCAACAGTCTTTCCTCCATTTCATCAAGGTTATTGGAAAGGGCTTTAATGAACTTTCTGGCAACATCTTTACTAGAATAGATTAGCGCGAGAAAATCAGATTTAGGTATCACCGCAATCCGTACATCTTCAAGCACTTCAGCCTGCTCACCATAAGGCTTATCCTCCAGTAGTGGCACATATCCCAAGTACTCCCCTGCACCATATATGCCCGTTATAAGCTCCTTGCCATCATAGTTAACCTTATAGGTTTTGACCTGGCCTTGCAGTATATAATAGAGATCATTTGGAATTTGCCCCTCCATGAAAAGCAGGTCTTTACGCTTGTACGAGCGAACAGGTCTGTTCTCGTATAATTTTTGAAACTCCCGCAATTCTTTTGTTTTATTAAAAAAATGAGAAGAATCCATCGGATCTTTTCCAGAACCCGACTTCAGCAGCTCTACTTTTCTTAGTCGTGTCTCTATCACTTTCAGTAGTTCAGCGCTACTAAAAGGTTTTGTGATGTAATCATCCGCACCAAAATTCATTCCTACGCGAACATCCTCCCGATCAGCTTTAGCCGTAAGGAAGATAAAAGGTATGGCTGCTGTATCCGGGTCACTGTTCAATATATTAATAACCCCATAACCGTCAAGCTCAGGCATCATCACATCACACAATATTAAATCCGGATGGTTTTCCTGCGCCAATGCCACACCTATTTTTCCGTTCGGAGCAATCGTAACGTTGTAGTGCGCCAACTCAAGAATTTCAGAAATATTCTCCGCCATTGCCGCTTCATCCTCAATTAACAAAATCTTATGGCTCATAACTTATGCAATTGACTATGTTGAAACCCGAAACTGCCAAATCACGGCAATGGCGAGAAACAAATACCATGTCGTACCCGCAAGAATTATAATACAAGCATCCCAAATCAATACGGTGGGCATCAAAACGATGCCAACCAGGTGTGAATTGAAAGGGACAAAAGAATTACTCATATCAAAAAATTCCACCTTTTACGCGGTAGATTAACCCGTTTCTCAATAGTCTAAAACTATATGCCCCGAGACGCCCTTTGGATGAGCAAGGTCATCGCCGCAAATGACTTAAATCATTTCGTAAAAACTGAAATAAATGCAATTACTGCAGACCCGTGATTTCTGCAGCCTGCGCTGCTTAAGTGGGAACTTTTTCCCTCCTCTTCTTAATTTTTTTCAATAGTGCTTCAGCTCTGGCGAAGCGGGCAAGATGATAAGGTGCTGAAATATCGTATTCGCTCATTTTTGCTGAATCATTACTGACATAAATCAATTCCATACTACGGTAAAAGTCATTCCGGGTGAAATAATATTCTTATACTTTTAGACTAAATCCGGTTAAAGCTTTAGCATGTCAACTACATCGATCGCCATGCTGTCTGATTTACAGACGCAAGTAAGGGGAATTACTACTGATAAAAAGATTTTTGTCGGATTTGACGGCTTTGTTGACAAGATCAAAAAGGCTGTAAGGCAAAAGCACCACTTAAAAGCTGAATATTACAAAACGTTAAAAGAGTTCTCTGACCGCATCAAGGCAGCGACAGGTAAAAGCGGACAAATAGAAATGGTCACACAGCGGACAAAACTTGGCGGCAATGCGCCAATTTTGTCAAACACGTTGGGGAAATTAGGCGTCCAGAGTTACTGCGTTGGGAGTATGGGTTACCCGGAAAAGCACCCTGTGTTTTCTTCTATGGACAGTAAGTGTGAAGTAATCAGCGCATTGAATGCAGGTGAAAGCGACGCAATAGAATTTGAAGATGGCAAAATGATCTTCTCCGAACTAAGCGTTTTTGACCATTATGACTGGCAACACATAACAAAAACGGCAGGTATTGAAAAGCTCAGAAAGGTGATTATGAACAGTCAACTCCTCGCCTTTGTAGATTGGGTGAACCTGCCGCATGCGAGCGATATCTGGCAAGGTGTTCTCAATGACATCATCAAACCTTCAGGCAAGCAAGATTTTCTTTTTTTGTTTGACTTGTGCGATCCTTCAAAAAAGACTCCTGAAGAAATAGACGAAGTATTGGATTTAATGAGCAGTTTTTCTGCCTATGGAAAAGTTACGGTTGGGCTCAACGAAAATGAAACGCTCAAAATCTGGGCCGCTATCAATGGACGCGATACAAAAAGCAAGATGCCTCCGGTTGAAGAGGCCGGAGACTTACTTTATAAAACGATTAAAATTGATAGTCTGTTGGTTCATCCTATTGACAGGACTATTGTTTACCGTCAGCACGAAACACTTGCATTGCAGGGCAGGTTGGTCACAGAACCAAAAGTCCTGACGGGTGGCGGGGACAATCTGAATGCCGGATATTGCCTGGGCTTACTTGCAGGTCTTTCGTTACCACAATGTATGCTCCTGGGGATGGCTACTTCTGGCGTCTATATTCAAAATGGCATTAGTCCAGGCATCAAGGACATCGTTGACTACATCACCATATGGATTGACGACCTTCTGGGGAATGCATAGACACTCAAGATACTTGACATATTTGAAGGGCATGAATAAACAAATCAACCGAAGAAATCATGAAAAAAAGTAGGCTGCTGTTATTTTCAATTTTAATGGGCTCCATTACTGCTGCCTTTGCGCAAATGCAATCCGGAAAAAGCGTGATCATCAATGATAAGGTAGATCATGATCTCTATGTTGCCGGCGGCAGGGTAACAATAAATGCGATTGTAAAAGGGGATTTGGTTGTTGCCGGTGGAACGATCACGATTACTGACACGGTTACCCAGGATCTGCTGGCTGCTGGGAGTGACATTATTCTTGATGGGTACATTGGCGATGATATCCGTAGTGCGGGGGGCACGATCAAACTTTCAAACAGCGTAGCGGGGGACGTTATTGTAACAGGAGGTAAAGTCGAAATAGACAAAGGCGTTATCATCAACGGCAATCTCATTGTCAGCGGTGGAGAAGTAACACTCGATGGTGAAGTAAAGGGAAATGTCAAGAGTGCATCCGGCGAATTTGCTTTGAATGGGATAGCACGCAACGACCTTGATTGCAGAGGCGGTAACATTTCAATCAATGGAACCGTTGACGGAAATACAGTGTTGGCCGCCAGTACGATTGTGATAGGCTCAGATGCACATTTCAACAAAGATGTAAAATACTGGAACAAAGCTGGTTCATTGGATTTCAAAAATGCATTACACAACGGAAAGGCCACTTTCGATCCGTCTCTTGAGATTGAGTCTGGAAAATGGCGTTATTTAGGATTTGCTTCTTTCCTTATTCTGTTATGGTATTTAGGGACTGCACTACTCATGATAGGTTTGATACAATATTTTTTCCGCGATACATTTAAAAAAGCGGCTGATACGGTTAAAAACGCATCCCTAAAATCGTTAGGATTGGGATTCCTATTCCTGGTTGGTGTTCCAATAGCCATCGTTATCACGATGATTACCCTGGTTGGCATTCCGATCGGAATCCTGGCGCTTATCGGATATGTAGCAGTGCTATTGCTGGGAACCGTTGTTGTGTCACTGTTAGCAACCCACTGGATAAACAACACGTTCTACCAGCACGCCTTGACAACAAGCAGAATTCTAATTATCGCATTCGGCATTTTTATTTTTCTAAAACTTGCGTCACTCACCCCATTTGTTGGCCCTGCTATTATGTTTATACTGGTATGTATGGCTTTCGGAGGAATATTGCAGCATATAAAATGGAAACGCGGCAACGCGGCAGCATCAACCTAAGAACACATGTATAACCTTGTGCAAACGGGCCATTTATCCGGAAAGGAAAGTACCGGATTCGCCAGCAAATATTACAAAAAGCGTCTTAAGAAAATAGAAGGGATTCTGCAACTGCCGTGGCAAGAAATCACGCAGGAAGGAATCCACGAACTTCGGGTTGAATTGAAAAAAATGAGGGCCTTGTTCGAATTGCTCCGGTATTCTGACAAAGACTTCAGATTCTCCAAATTTTTTGGGCCGTTCAAACTCCTATTCAAGATGGCAGGCACCATAAGAGGCGCTCAAGTTGAGCAGGAACTCTTAAAAAAAAGCATGCCCGACACTCCGAGCAAGTATCTTGATCAACTTCAAAGGCTTGAAAAAAAGAAAAGAAGAGCAGTGGAAAAGATAACACCCGGTACTTTCGCGAAAATTAAAAGTCAAAAGAGTAGAATAACCTCACGACTGGACACAGTCACTGAAAATGATGTGAAGTCCCTTTTGAAAAAGAGGGCAAAACAACTCTCCGCATTGATGGAGAGATCAATATTCAAGGAACAAGACCTCCATATCATTCGGAAAAAACTAAAAGGCTTCTATTTCATTGCAAAAACAACCTACCCGAATATGTCAATACCAAAGCCCTGCAATAGGCTTCAGTTATTATTCGGTACGTGGCATGACAATCAGGTGGCTATAGATCACTTAAGGAAGGCAGTTTTTTCATCTCAATTCAATCAGGCTGAAATAAAGCAATTGCAGAAAATCAAGCGTGAATTGATAGAAAATAGAGAGAAGCTATTTGACCAAATCCTATCTACGTATGTTCTTATTGAGCGGACCTGATTTTTCAATCAGGCCCTGATAAAGATTCTGAACAACAGGACTCCTACACAAAATCCAGGTTCTCTGTAATCCGAATACCCTCTCTTTTGAATTTTTCCATATAGAAATCAATGCGCTTCTTTGCCATTTCCAAATCAGTATTGTTCAGGTTTATGTTAAGTAAATCAATAAACCACGGAGCCTTCACCCTTTCCAGCACATAGGTATAGGCTATTTGCCTTGAAATAGGGAGTGTTGATGTCTTTGAATTCTCATGAACATCTTTATTCGTTGCATTGAGGAGCTTACCATATTCCTCCTCCAGCAATCTGTTGAACAAGGTAGCATCAAAAACATCTCCTGCCTTTATTTTTGTCTCTGCATCATCTTCCGTTAGAACGGCTCCTTTATGGACCCACTCCCAAAGGATACTCAATCTAATCTCACCGGTTGCCATGTCCTCCATCAGATACAGGATATCATCATTGCCGAAATAGTCTGCCGGTTTAAGCGCTGCTGCCTGCATGCCCTGCAAAAAAGCATTCCCATATTGCAGCGCAACGCTCAGCAGATTGCGCGCACCACGGATGGTAGTTTCTGCAGGTTCAAGCAATATCAGTCCATCAGCATCTTGCTGCGTGTAAGTTAGCGGAGGGAATTTTCTGCCCAATTGGTTTGACGCACCAACTTTTTCCCAGACGGGCCTAACGATATGCACCATCTTCCAGTGCGCTACCCACTTTCCGCTTGCGCCATCGCGTTGTTCGCGTTCAGCCCCCGCAACAGCCTTCTTCATACTGGCCTCCACACCTTGCTCCGACCCCACCGGTATGTTGGGCTCCATGCCACCCTGCCAAAGCGCGAAATTGCCCTTTCGATCCGGGGTATTTACGGCACGCCTTACCCTGTCTTCGTAATTGCGCATGTACCCGTATGTCATCACAATGGCTTCGATGTTTGGGTTGATGAAGTTGCTGTCCCAGGACATAGCATCAGCTACACTATTAATATAATCCCAACGTCCGGTATTAAATCCCACAAAGTGCTTTCCTAACGCAGCCCTGATTTCCATCAGCTGATACGTTGCCTCAAGTTGTTCTACCAATACATAAACCTTGATACTTCCTAACGGAATGTGGAGGAATGATTCCAGCGCATTCATCATGTCGTTCCACAGTGCAGCTTCTTCCGCAGTTTGTATTTTGGGCAAGTACAACACCATGGAGCAGTCTGCACTTTGTAAAGCTTTATAGTTGTTCACAACATATAGTGTCAGGTCTACAATAGAGGCCGCCAGGGCCAGTCCCTGGCCATCCCGGATGTGGCGGTCATCCAGGTGAAGGCCACGCGCGCGGAATATTTTTGTTGTAAAATCGAGTTGCGCTGCCCAGTCGTTGATGATATCCCGACCAAAAAAACCATTCGACCACCTATTCATTTCAGTAGCTACCTGCCTGGCTACCCGCAAGAAGACAGGATCCTTATGAATTGCCAGCTTCAGGTTGCGTTGATTGTCGAGTGACATGGCATTAATCTGGCCCAGGGCATCCTCACCATCAAACATCCATCCGTCTGCCCCGGAAAGCAATGCATAGGCAACATTTCGAATGCTACTTTCCAATGAGGCATTTGGTTTTGCGGCGGGTCCGGTACCCTGAATCCATTGTCGTTGAAGGTCGGTGGGAATCGCTGCTCCTTCGAACATGCCCGCGCGCGCATCAGCCACCTTTATGTTTGTTCGCGGGATAATTGCATTAGGATCAAGAAAGTTGATTCTCAATTCATTTTCCTGGCGATCGGCCCTCCGCTTGATGCGGGCCGCCATGGCAGTCTTTATATCGTTATTAAAAGAGGCCAGCGCAGAAAGCGCTTCAAGAACTTCTTTAGTATAAACATCACTGTAGTCTTCCTTCAGTCCATTTCTGATTTTAATGTTGGTGTGAATCATTTGACACGTTTACGGTTACTTCGAAAGTTATTAAATTGAGACCAGTCAGTAAAAATAAATAAGATTACGACACAGCCTAATGATTTCAATCCTATTGCACTGGACACATTTATAAAGAGCATTCAGCGATCATGCCTTCTGCCTATTCATTAATAAAACAGTAATGACCACCAAAGCCAATGCTACGCCCAACATCATCAGGTAGCTGAAGCCCTGCACTACGTCGGCAACCGCTGTTGTCGTTGCTGCTTCAAGCATCTTGTAAGCTGGAATTATCCACGGCATAGCATATGCCTGCAAGGTGGTGAGTACACAGATCACAAACAGCATGATAAAACTGTGTTTTACCGTAAACCTGAACAGATCCGATTCTTTGCCAACAAGCCCCACAGCAGCTGCTCCAATCGCGATAGACTGTGGAGAAATCATTTTTCCTGTAACACCTCCCGAGGCATTGGCACTAACCGTTACTACCGGATCAACACCAAGTGTTTCAGCGGTAGTGGATTGCAGTTTGCAGAACAATGCGTTGGAAGAAGTATCAGAGCCTGTAAGGAACACCCCAAGCCACCCCAGGATGGGCGAAAAGAAAGGAAAGAGAACCCCGGTACTGGCTAAGGCCAGGGCCATCGTTATGGACATCCCGGCATTATTGGCAATAAAGGCAAAGCCCACAATGGAAGCGATTGTAATAATTGGGAATTTCAATTGCTTCAGTGTGGACCAATAGATCTCCAGGCCCTGCCGGTACGTCATGCCAATAAGCGGTATGGCTATCAGCGTTGTAAACAGCAGCGCTGATCCTGGCGCTGAAAGATAATTGAATTCAAACATCTTGATAACAAGCGGGGTACCGTCAGCTTTTAGAATGCCGTCATGGAGCCCGGGAATATCAAATTTCAAAATGCCAATGGAATTGAGTGCACCCTTGACAGGTTCCAATCCCCAGGCAATAATAAACAGGGTCATGATAATGAAGGGTGACCACGCCCTAATCACCTGAGCAGATGTATACTTTAGTTCCGTGTCAATAGTTTGCTGCGGCTCTTCACTGAAGCGCCAGATCGATTTTGGCTTCCAGTATTTTAGCAGTACCATCAGGCATATTATCGATACAATGCCAGCCAATACATCCGGAAGCATGGCACCAATATAATTGGCGGTAAACCACTGCAAAATGGCAAATGATATACCGGAAACAAGGATCGCGGGTAACACCTCAACGGATCGCTTTAGGCCCGACATTAGTACCACCAGGTAAAAGGGCACCACAACGGACAATAAGGGTAAGGTTCTGCCCACCATCTGCGAAATTGCCATTTCCGGAATATCGGATACCCGCGACGCAATAATTATCGGCGTACCCACAGAACCAAATGCAACGGGCGCAGTATTGGCAATCAGACAAATACCGGCAGCATACAGCGGATTGAATCCCAACCCGACAAGCATGGCCGCAGAGATTGCTACAGGGGCACCAAATCCTGCAGCGCCCTCCAGGAAGGCTCCAAAAGAAAAGGCGATGAGGAGTGCCTGAAGTCTTCGATCAGGTGTAATGGAGGCCATGAAATTCTTGATGACCTCGAAATGACCACTCTTTACCGTAAGGTTAAAAAGAAAAACTGCTCCGATAATAATCCAACATATCGGAAATAGCCCATACATAGCGCCATGCATTACAGACAACAATGCAAGCTTCAACGGCATTCCATAGACGACGATAGCAACAATAATGGCCAACAATACGGTAAGCAGGCTTGCCAGATAACCTTTCATTTTCTTGATCAGTGACCAGAAAATAAAAATTACAGGAATTGCCGCAACAAGTGCGGACAAGCCAAGATTGTTGAGCGGGTCAATAAGTTGAGTCCATTGCATGCTGAAAAGGTCCCTCAGTTTGGTTAGTAACTATTTTTTTGCCCTTACTACTTCTACCCAGTGCTTCGGTTTAACGCCTGTGAAATGAGCGATCTGATGGCGGCAGCTGAACCCATTTGCAACCAGTGTGGTACCCGCTTTCATCTTCTTTATAGCAGGAAAGAGAACATTGTCTCCAATTTTGCGCGACAGTTCATAGTGTTCTTCCTCATATCCAAAAGAACCAGCCATTCCGCAACATCCCGAAGGGATCTCACCAATTGCGTTATCGCTTTTAGAGAATACAGTTTTCATTCCCTGCGTTCCATACAGCGCTTTTTGATGACAATGCCCGTGGACGAGAATATCTCCTGCCAGCGATTCAAATGCTGTATTCAGATTTCCATGCTCAACTTCCTTTGCCAGGAAAATATCAATCATCATGACCTGCTCCCTGAGTTGCTTTGCGACGGCTTCGTCTTCGATCAGGTCAGTAAGGTCATCGTTGAGGGCTGATGCACAACTAGGCTCACATACGACAATGGTTAAGCCCTGATCCAGATACTCCTTCAAACCATCAATAGTCCTGGCTCCGTCTTTCTTGGCGTCTCTTAGGAATCCATGCGAAATTTTTGGTCGTTGACAGCAGCCTACGTTCGCCAGGATCACTTCGTATCCGCAGGAATTGAGCAATTGAAGTGCGGATATACCAACCTCCGGTTCATGAAAATTAAGGTATGTGTCGGCAAAAAGGACAACCCTTTTCGCTGCATTCCTAAACGTATTGTTTCCCTCTCGGTCAAACCACTTATAAAATGGTTCGGCGGTGTATTTCGGTAATACCCTTCGTTTGTCGAAGCCAGCAAGTTTGTGTAATGCAAACCTGAATAACGTGGAACCCTGAATGAAATTTACAAAGCCCGACAGTAAACCAGAAAAACGTGACGCTGCTGTGGAAGAATCCCTGATCAGCCGATCTCGCAATTTTATACCGTGTTGATCATAATACATCTGCAACACGTCGCTTTTCATTTTAGCCATATCCACGTTGCTGGGACACTCTGACTTGCATGCTTTACAGGAAAGGCATAAATCCATTACCTGGTGAAGGCGTTTACTGGAAAGGCCTTCCTGGTCCAGCTGCCCTGACATGGCTAATCGCAAGGCATTTGCCCTGCCCCTGGTAGAGTGTTCCTCGTCGCGTGTTGCTTTAAAACTGGGGCACATGGTCCCACCCAGCATCTTGCGACATTCACCCACACCGGTACACATGTGTACGGATTCGCTAAAACTATTTTCGGAGCGATACAGGAACTCTGTTTTTACCGGCTGATCGTGATAGGCCGTGCCGTATCGAAGATTGTGTTCGATTGTTTGGGAATCGATAATCTTTCCGGGGTTCATTAGATTATCCGGATCAAAGAATTTCTTGATATCCTTGAAGGCCTGATAAATCGCTGGCCCGAAAAACCGTTCATTGTATGCGCTGCGGACCAGGCCATCACCATGCTCCCCGCTCCATGACCCGCCGTATTTAACAACGAGTTCAAATGTTTCCTCCGTGATGTTCTTCAGATTTTCAATATCCTGCGCATCGCGCAGGTCCAGCAATGGCTGCACATGAATAACGCCCACGCTGGCATGGGCATACATGGAAACTTCGGTGTTGTGCTTCGCACAGATTTTCAGTACCTGATCAATGTATTCCGGCAATACTTCAATGGGTATGGCAGAATCCTCAATAAAGCTCAATGCCTTTTTATCGCCTTTGATTCCCATCATGAGGCCTAATCCCTTTTTGCGGAGTGCCCAAACGTCATCGTAATCTTTTCCGGCAGGGAATAAGGGGTACGTATAGCCCAGGTGAAGTTGCTTCAGCGCCTCGATCATATCCCGTGGCCGTTGCATCACCGATTCAAATGTGTCTCCATAGAACTCTACGATGAGGATCGCAGCAGGATCATTGTCTATAAAATGACAGTGGTGCCTGGTAGTGAGATTTTCCGCGCTCAACCGCAACACTGTTCTGTCAATAATTTCAATGGCCGAAGGCGAGAAAGGCAGCATGGGCTGCACGGCGCGCACAGCCTCGAGCAAGTCAGCAAAATGAACAACAACGACAGATTTAAATTCGGGTAGCGGCTCCAGATTGAGTTTCAGGTCAAGCGTTAGGGCCAAAGTGCCCTCACTGCCCGTGATCAGTTTGGCAAGATTCCAACGGTCAGTATATACAAACTCATCCAGATTGTAGCCCCCCACTCTTCGCATGACCTTGGGGAATCTTTGCTTTATCTCTTCACTGTTCGACTCGATTGTCTGTTTAATATTCCGGTAAAGCGCACCTTCGCGGCTGTCTTGTTTTTCCTTTTCATCGAATTCCAGGGCGGACAATTCTTTCAATAACAATTCCGTACCATCCGCCAACAAAACCCTGGCCTCAAGTACGTGATCAACTGTTTTACCAAAGAGTATACTTTTTGTTCCGGAAGAATTGTTCCCTACCATCCCACCCACATTGGCTCTGCTGGAGGTTGCCGGGTCAGGAGCAAAATGCAGCTTATGTTTCGCCATCTCTTCGTTGAGCTCATCCCGTACCAGGCCCGGTTGAACGCGAACCCATCGCTCTTTGGCATTGACCTCCAGGATTCTATTCATATACTTGGAGAAATCGATTACCATGGCATCCCCTACGGTCTGGCCGGCAAGGCTGGTCCCTCCTCCACGGGGGAGAATTTTAATTTTATATTTTCGTGCTATCTCAACCGCTTTCCTGACATCAGCATCGTCGGTCGGCAGTACCACGGCCAATGGTTTTATTTGATAGAAGCTCGCATCCGTAGAATACATCCCTAAGGAATATTCGTCAATGAGTACTTCTCCTTTAATTAAGTTCGCTAACTCCTCGGTAAAGACGGGCGATGCCTCTATTTCATTTGCAATCATGGTGTTCTCGATTTCTTCAGTGGAAAAGGTAGTTAAAAAAGGGTGTAAGAGAAAAGAATAAAAAACACATTTTTAGTGAGACCAAGTCTTTATCTTACGAACCGTGCTTACGCGCACTTTTTAACCGAATGTCAACGTTCACTGCCTCCTGTACCCATTAAGATCAATATTTTATGAAGGAATTTCTTTTACTATCCATAATGTTTAGTTCACTCCTTGCGACGGGACAAAACGAAGCGCTGCGCAAAAACATCAGCCGGGGCGCCGACAAAGTAGAGCAGCAGGTTATCGCATGGCGGCGGGATATACATGAACATCCGGAATTGAGTAATCGTGAGGAGCGCACTGCGGCACTTGTTGCGAGGCACCTTCAATCGCTGGGAATCGAAGTAAAGACAGGTGTCGCCAAAACCGGCGTGATCGGGATTCTAAGAGGTGGTAAGCCCGGGCCTGTCGTGGCCCTTCGTGCTGATATGGATGCACTACCTGTAGTTGAACGCACGCAGGTTCCTTTCGCTTCTAAAGTCATTTCGATCTACAACGGTCAGGAAACAGGTGTTATGCATGCCTGCGGTCATGACTCACATGTCGCTGTGCTTATGGGAGTAGCCAAAATACTGGCGGAGATGAAAAAAGATTTACGCGGAACCGTGAAATTCATTTTCCAACCCGCTGAGGAAGGCGCACCAAAGGGAGAAGAAGGTGGTGCCGAATTAATGGTCAAGGAAGGTGCATTGGAAAACCCAAAGGTCGACGTGATCTTTGGTCTGCACATCAATGCGCAAGTAGAGGCCGGTAAAATCACCTACAGGCCTGGTAGTATGTTTGCAAGCGTAAATGATATGAGGATAACGGTTAAGGGCGTATCTTCTCATGGCGCCGAACCGTGGTCTTCGGTTGACCCAATTGTTGTATCAGCGCAGATTATCAATAGCCTGCAGACTATTCTAAGTCGTAATGTAAATGTTACACAAAACGCTGCCGTCGTAACGATTGGTTCTATCCACGGTGGAAACCGTTCCAACATAATCCCGGAGGAGGTAGAAATGCTGGGAACTGTCCGGACGCTAAATGATGCAGACGAGTCTATGGTCATTGATCGCATTAAAAAAATTGTCCAGAAAACTGCAGAAGCAGCAGGTGCCAAAGCCGACGTAGAAATCCCGTACAGCAGTCATGATCCGGTTACCGTTAATGACCCTGCGCTCACTTCAGCTATGCTGCCGTCGTTGCAAAGATCAGCAGGAATAGATAACGTAATATTAGTACCGGCAGAAACCGGTGCTGAAGATTTTTCCCGCTTTGCAGAAAAAGTACCCGGTCTTTATTTTTATATCGGCGGACTGCCAGTGGGAAAGGATCCCAAGACCTCAGCCCCGCACCATACGCCAGAATTCTTTTTGGATGAAAGTGGATTTAAAACGGGTGTCATAGCGTTGACCAATCTTGTTGTCGACTACATGGATTTGAATAAGCACAAGCAGTAAAAAAATAACAAGCGGTAAGAAACTAAAAGGAATGCCCAATGCCAATAAAAAACAAAGAATGCATTCCCTAAGAAAGCATACTAAGGGTATCATGTGTATCTATCTTGATGTCATCTTCCCCTACTTCGTCAAACGGATTTTCCAGATGATCCTGAATATTGTCTAGACTAACCAGAATAAAACTGTAGAGTACAGGCATAACGTATTCAAGGTATCCCGAATAATCCAGGTGGGTGCTCGCGAAATAAGGCCCGTAAATAATGGGAAATATATAAATGAATACTTTGCTGTAGGCACGAAGTGTAATGGGCGTCCGGTAGTTGTGAATGATCTTCATATTGTCGAACGCGATTATCATTTTACTCACGTATTGACTTACACGCGAGATTTCTCCGCTTTGCACGCCATAATTGCGCATTTCCATAGTCAGCGCAGACAATTCAGAGAATTTTTCATACATGTTCTTTTCATTTTCCAGCCATTCAGCATCATGGCTGCTTCTGAACATCTCCCGCATGCTTTTGACGGTTTCGATGATCAGGATTCGCGACCGCTCCGGCAAGTCACTTTTCTCATTGGGCCAATCACGTGTTGCAAAATAAATGGCAATGGCGTGGCCTTTGAAATCCGAAAGCCGTTGCAGTGCCGTTTCCCTCCTGCTGTAGGCTGATCCAATAGAGAATACAACGGGAAATACGATGGCTACGCCCACCAGCATGTCGGGAAATCGTGCGGTAAGATTCAGTTGGATGCAGAAATACGTTGAGATTACCGCTAGTGTTGTGACGATAACCGTTTTATAATTAATAATCAGCAAAAAACTTCTGAGAGTGCGTTTCATAGGATAGGCATAGTTACGTTTATGATGAATTCCTCATTGTATGATTCCACCAAAAACGAACGCGTTGGCAAGAGCAGCAAGGCAGGCGCAGACGACTTCGTAGGCTAAAAATGAATTGGCAGTGCGAATTCATATTTGAATATCGCCACATTAATGGAATAAATGGCAAAGAATTTGGTTCCTCTTAATCTTTGGGCATAAATTACGTGTAGAATACTTTCGGCCTCATCCAAGGTTATTAGCAGCATGAAAACGAACAGAAGGAATTTTATCCGCCAATCCGTGCTCACAACAGCTGGCATTTCCGCGTTCGGAACAGACGCGTTTGGGCTAGACAGTAGCTTTCCAGCAAGCCCTGTGCATCTGGTTAACGATGATGCTTTTAAAATTAATGTGTTCTCAAAACATCTGCAGTGGCTGGGGTACGCCGAAATGGCGCAGGTTGCTGCCGGAATAGGATTTGACGGAGTTGATATTACAGTCAGACCCGATGGCCATGTACTGCCGGAAAAAGTTGTTGAGGATTTACCAAAAGCGGTAGAAGCAATCAAGAGAACCGGCCTGAACGTAACCATGATCACTACGGCAATCAAAGACGCCGATGATCCTGCAACAGATAATATTCTGAAGACCGCAAGTGCGCTTGGCATACGCCATTATCGCATGGGATGGTATAATTATGACGAAAAGAAAAACATTGAGGATAATCTGGCAGAATTCAAAAATCAGCTATTGAAGTTAGCCTTGCTCAATAAAAAATATTCCATTTACGGCGAATATCAAAACCATTCCGGTACCCACTTTGGTTCACCTATCTGGGATTTGTATACGGTACTGAGTCGAATCAATTCACCCTGGATCGGATCACAATACGACGTCTCGCACGCAACTATAGAGGGTGCAAATGCCTGGCCTATCGGACTCAAACTACTTAAGCCTTACATCAAAAGTATGGATATAAAGGATTTTCAATGGTCGAAAACAGGAGGTAAGTGGGATTCAGAATTTGTGCCCCTTGGTGAGGGGTTGGTTGATTTCAAGAATTACTTTTCGCTCCTCAAAAAACACGAAATACAGGGTCCTATCTCATTGCATTTCGAGTATGCTTTGGGTGGAGCAGAACACGGCACAGACACGTTAACCATAGAAAGAGAAGTGGTAATTGCAGCTATGACTAGAGATCTGCAGGTGCTGAAGCGCATGCTTAGGGTTGCAGGGATTTAGAGAGGAATGGGGGTGGGGTATAGGGTATAGGCAGGGATTTATTCATTTGGAAATTTGACTAGGATAGCATCCAGTGTGAGGATAACAAGATTTTGCCAAGACAGATGCAGGTCATGATCAAATAGCGCTAATCCAAACCAGTGAAGAGCAGTGAAAATCGTAATTATTGACGGATATACCTTAAATCCAGGAGATCTCAGCTGGGGTGGTATTGAGGAATTCGGACAAGTTACTTTGTATGATCGCACACCTGATGCGCTGGTACAAGATCGGTGCAAGGATGCTGATATCATCCTGACCAACAAGGTCCCCATTTCAGCGGATACTATACAGGCAGCAACTGGTCTGAAGTTAATTTGTGTAACAGCCACAGGATTCAATATCGTGGATGTTGAAGCAGCCCGGAAACGAAACATCCCCGTATGCAATATCCCGGGTTATGGAACCGCTTCCGTCGCGCAGCATACTTTTGCATTACTTTTGGAATTGACGAATCACGTCGGACTAAACAGTACTTCAGTCAAGGAAGGGATGTGGGAAAAATCTCCGGATTTTTGTTATACCAAAGCAAGTCTTACAGAGTTAAATGAAAAAACATTTGGCATCATTGGTTTTGGCAAAATCGGAGAGCAGGTAGCTACTATTGCCAAGGCATTTGGAATGAACGTAATCTATTATAGCATTGAAAAAAAGGATACCGCATTAGCCACATTCGTCGATCTGAAAACCATGTTCACATCAAGCGATGTAATATCCCTTCATTGTCCACTAACAAAGGCGAATAACCAATTTGTTAATCGCGATTTGTTGAACCTCGTCAAGCCGAGCTTGTTGATGATCAACACGGCTCGTGGACAACTGATAAACGAACACGACCTGGCCGAGGCATTAAATACAGATAAGCTTGCGGGCGCTGCCCTCGACGT
>JAOUDZ010000038.1 GCA_029858965.1 Cyclobacteriaceae bacterium | reverse complement strand
AAAATCAATATTCTGTGCCATCGACGCAAAGCCTAGGAGAACGACAAAGAAAATAATTATGGTTTTTTTCATGCTTATGGGATTTTTGGATCAATCGAAAAACAAGTTGAGCCCCAAAAAAAGGCTCATCAATATTAACAGCAATTTAATAGATTTGACTGGCAAAAATAGACACGATGCGTTTTCTGGTAACCAGATAATTGTCAAAATCAACTCACCTATGCCACCAAAAGAAAAAATCCGCTGCGGCTGGTGCCTGAAGTTTGAGCAGTACGTAAGGTACCATGATGATGAGTGGGGGGTACCCGTACACGATGACAATATCCATTTTGAGTTCCTTATCCTGGAAGGTGCCCAAGCCGGGCTTAGCTGGGCTACTATTCTAAAGAAGCGTGAAGGCTACCGCAAAGCATTTGCTGATTTCGACCCTCAGAAAGTGGCACGTTTTTCGGAAACCAGAATCGAAAAAATTCTGCAGGATCCAGGAATTATCCGCAACAGATTAAAAGTAAAAGCTGCTGTTAACAATGCCAGGTGTTTTCTAAAAGTGCAACAAGAGTTTGGGCAATTCGATCGATACATCTGGGGATTTGTCAACGGAAAACCTATCATAAACAAGCGGAAAACTTTGAAGGATCTTCCTGCTACAAGCAGGGAGTCAGATATACTGAGTAAAGACCTTATTAAACGTGGTTTTAAATTTGCTGGAAGCACGGTGATCTATGCACACATGCAGGCGTGCGGCTTGGTAAACGATCACCTGGTAACCTGTTGGCGGCACAAGCTTGTTTCCTCCTAAGAAACTTATTTCCTTTTGGCCACTGAAAGGATAATGTCTTTCTTGGCGATATAGACATTCCAAACGCCTTCAACATTAATGGCCCCGTCGGCTATTGGCTTCACCAGAGGCCGGGAGTAAAGCAGGGAATCGTATTCATCCGCCTGTGGCAATGTTCGAAGCTTCTGAATATTGTCCTGGGTAGATCCGGTTTCCGCGCCTATCACATAAGCTTCTATCAATTGATTTTCGATTTCCAAAGCATCCGCCGATCCCGGCACAATCCAGCGCAACCTTACATGATACCTTGCGGCTATTGAATCTACTTTAGCTGGGTTAAACTTCACCTGATCCAGCGCCGCGAAAACAATTCTCCCCTGTTCCAGCGAAGCCGTTACGATTTCTGAATCGCTTAACCTCACAATCTGCTGCTGATCCATCCCCTCGTGTAACCTTTTGCGCTGCTCATCCGATAGCGAACCACCGCAACCCATGGCAATTGAACATATGATTATTACCAGTTTTTTCATAGGACAAAGTTGAAACCATCAGCACCAAATAACAAGACATAAAGAATTAAAACTATGCTTACCCGGCGATACAACTGAACAAACTTGCCTCCTCGTGAGCAAGGTGCAATCGACTTTTTGTTAACTTTGTCGTTGATAATTCGATATGACCGAGAAACTGGAAGAAATAAAGTTGCGTTTTGAAGAACTGGGGCAACTCCTGGCGCAACCAGAGACTATGAAGGATATGAAGAAATATTCTCAGCTCAGCAAAGAGTACAGGGACCTGGAAAAAATCGTCACCAAATACAATCGACTCAAAGACGCACGCAACCATTTACAGCAAGCCAAGGAGGTATTACAGAAAGAGAAGGATGAAGACCTGCGCGAAATGGCCAAACTAGAAATAGATGAGCTTGAACCAAGAATTGAAAAGGTTGAATCGGAAATAAAGGCGCTTCTTATTCCCAAGGATCCCAATGACGACAAGAACGTTCTGCTGGAAATCCGGGCTGGAACAGGCGGGGATGAAGCGGCAATTTTTGCAGGTGATCTATGGCGGATGTACCAGCGTTTTTGCGAACGACGGGGGCTGAAGATGACTATTCTGGACGTCACTGAAGGGACCGCTGGTGGCTACAAAGAAGTAATTTGCAGTGTAAGTGGTGATACTGTGTATGGATTGTTAAAATTTGAGTCTGGCGTTCACCGCGTACAGCGGGTGCCCGCCACCGAGCAAATGGGCCGGGTCCATACTTCTGCCGCTTCTGTTGTGGTCATGCCAGAAGTGGAAGATGTTTCAATAGAAATTAATCCAGCGGATCTGGAGTATCAAACAGCCCGATCAAGTGGTGCAGGGGGACAGAATGTTAACAAAGTGGAAACGAAGGTACAACTGACGCACAAACCTACGGGAATTGTGATCACATGCCAGGTAGAGCGATCGCAGCACGCCAATCGTGAGCGCGCATTGCATATGTTGAAGACAAAGCTTTATGAAATGGAGCTGGAAAAGCAGCAGTCAGAAGTTGGCGCCACACGCAAATCGATTGTCCGTACCGGTGACCGCTCTGAAAAAATAAGAACTTATAATTATCCACAAAGCCGGGTCACCGATCATCGCATCGGTTACACCCAGCATAATCTACCGGCAGTAATGAATGGCGATCTTGATGGTTTTGTTGAGCAACTTCGAATCGCTGACAGTGCAGAAAGAATGATGGAAGGGGCAGCACAATAAATCCAACGATATAATATTTTAAATCATTTTAGTTAATTTCGTTTCACTTTTAAAAAACAGTATGAGCAAAGGATTAATAACAACCCTAATAATAATTGGGGTTATTGTAGTATTTGTTTTTGGCTTCATTTCCTGGGGTACCGGCGTGTACGACAATGCGGTAGGATTACAGGAAGGTGTAAATGCCCAATGGGCTGATGTTCAGGCAACCTATCAACGAAGGGCAGACCTTGTCCCCAATCTTGTTGCTACTGTAAAGGGTGCTGCAGAAAATGAAAAATCGATATTGGTTCAGGTTACGCAAGCCCGTGCCGGAATCGTAAATGCAAAGACACCGGAAGATTTGGAAATTGCAGGACGCCAAATCAATACTGCAATCAACCTGGCGTTTGAAGCTTACCCTCAGATCAGGTCGACAGAGAATTTTCAAGATCTGCAATCACAGTTGGAGGGTACTGAAAACAGGATAAATGTTGCGCGTCAGCGCTATAACGAATCCATTCAGGGATATAACACCTATGTTCGTGGGTTTTTCAAGAAAATTGCATTGAACTGGTTCGGCGGTGGGGAAGATTTTAGTGCAAGGCAAGGATTTGCAGCATCGCAAGGGGCAGAAAACGCTCCCGAAGTTAAGTTCTAAAGAATACTGAATAATCACTCTCTGCTTGCACTCAGAGACAAGCCTTGCCACGGCGGCAAGGCTTTTTTTTCATGCAATTTCTGCGTTTTCAGACTTAATGTTTGTTGAAAATCCCTGCAGGTAACTGGGTACTGAAAATTCCAAGTAACCTGTGATCCTGCCGCGCTCAGCGCCAGAATTTTCCTGAACGGACGCTAGACTTTCACTTCAACAAAAAGTGTAAAAAAGAAACAACAAAAAACCCCGATCAAAATTGATCGGGGTTTTCTCATGATGATGTGTTCCTTACAGTGTTCTTTTTACTTCGCGCTGTTCGTAGCTTTCTATTACGTCACCTACTTGCATATCGTTGAAGCCATCAACACCAATACCACAATCAAAGCCAGTTTTCACCTCACTCGAATCATCCTTATGACGTTTCAGCGAACCAAGTTTCCCGGCATAGACTACAATTCCATCACGAATGATCCGAATCGGATTATTACGCTTAACAGATCCATCCGTCACCATACAACCTGCTATGGTACCGATCTTCGATATTTTGAAAACCTCGCGCACCTCTGCATTCCCAACTATCACCTCTTCTGTCTCTGGTGCAAGCATCCCCTCCATAGCGGCCCTGACATCATTAATAGCGTCGTAGATTATCGAATACAACCGGATTTCAATTTCTTCATTTTCCGCAACGCGTCTCGCAGCCACCGAAGGCCGAACCTGGAACCCCAGAATAATGGCATCTGATGCGGATGCAAGCAACACATCAGATTCGGAAATCTGACCAACACCTTTATGAATAATGGCTACCTGGATTTCCTGGGTTGAAAGTTTTAATAAGGAGTCGGTAAGAGCTTCTACTGAGCCATCAACATCGCCCTTCACAATTACATTTAATTCTTTAAAATTACCGATGGCCAATCGTCTGCCTATTTCATCAAGTGTTATGTGTTTGCGCGTACGGATACTTTGTTCACGCATAATTTGACCTCGTTTGGTAGCAATATCACGTGCTTCGCGATCTGTTTCGAGTACCGTAACTTTTTCCCCCGCCTGTGGAGCACCATCAAGACCAAGAACAACGACAGGTGTAGACGGCCCTGCCACCAATACTTTCTTCCCGGTGTCATCAAACATCGCTTTTACCCTTCCATAGTTGGCTCCTGCCAACAAGACATCACCAACGTGCAATGTCCCTGTTTGAACCATCAATGTGGACACATAACCTCGGCCTTTGTCAAGTGATGCCTCGATGATAGAGCCGGTAGCATAGCGATCTGGGTTTGCTTTAAGGTTCAGCAATTCTGCTTCCAACAGTACTTTCTCCAATAGGGCCTCTATCCCAACGCCAGATTTTGCGGAAATTTCCTGGCTCTGATATTTCCCTCCCCACTCTTCAACCAGTATATTTATTTTGGAAAGCGATTCCCGGATTTTTTCGGGATTTGCCGATGGTTTGTCCACCTTATTTATGGCAATTACAATTGGGACCCCGGCAACCTGAGCATGATTAATAGCCTCTTTTGTTTGCGGCATAACATCATCATCCGCCGCCACAACAATAATGGCAATATCGGTCAGTTTAGCCCCACGCGCCCGCATCGCTGTAAAGGCCTCATGTCCGGGCGTGTCAAGAAATGCAATTTTATTGCCGCTCTTTGTGGTAACATCGTAGGCACCGACGTGTTGGGTTATTCCCCCGGCTTCCGAAGCTGTAACTTTCGTATTTCGAATATAATCAAGCAACGAAGTTTTTCCGTGGTCAACGTGACCCATAATGGTAACAATAGGTGCACGAGGCACCAAGTCTTCTTCTTTGTCAATGTCTTCCTCCATTTCGAGTTCTTCTTCTGCTGAAGTAAACTGTACAGCATATCCAAACTCATCGGTAATTACAGTAATAGCTTCTGCGTCCAATCGTTGATTGATAGAAACGAACATTCCAAGACTCAGACACGTGGAGATTACGTCGTTTACTGAGACATTCATCATGGAAGCCAAATCGTTGGCGGAGATAAATTCAGTGACTTTGAGTGTCTTTGAAGCTTCCTGTTCCTGAATTAATTGTTGTTCCTGTGCGTCAGAATTAGCTTGACGTTTTTCCCTTCTGTATTTGGCTCCCGAACCCTTCTTGGTCCCTCCTCCACTCAACTTGGCCAACGTCGCCTTTATCTGATCTTGGATTTCCTTCTCGGTAGGTTCAGCTTTTTGTACGCGCTGTTGTTGTCCAGCTCTGCCACGCTGTGGCTGGCCAGTCCTTGGCACCCTTGGCGCACCACCCTGCTGTGTCTGCTGAGTATCTTGACCTTCCGATGGAATGCGTTTTCGAGGACGCTTGCCCTTGTTATCTTTCTGCGCGTCGGATGAGGCCACCGGAGCGTCTTTCTTTTTCTCCGGAAGCTGAATGCGATCCAGCACTTTTAACCCTTGTAATTTGTCTGCTCTTCCTTTGATTAATTCCTGGTCCTGCAACTTCTCTTCAACTTGTAAAGGCTCCTCCTTTGTTACCGGAGGCTCATCATGCTTTGCCGGCTCTTTTATAATGACGGGTTCCTCCTTTGCCGCTGCCGAAGGTTCGGTTTCAGTTTCAGCAACCGACTCCTTTGCCCCTTTTTTTACTTTTGCCGGAGTCGTTTTCTTCTTCAACTCAATCTTGCCGACAACTTTTATACCGCCAAGCTTTTTCTTTTCAGGTTCAATCTTTTCAGGTCTTGGTTCCTCTTTCGCAATCAGATCTTTGGAACCAAGATTCTTGATCATGATATTACTCTCTTCTTCGTCAGATCGTTTCTTAACAACATCATTTTCACTCTCAATGACTATATCCTCAGAATGTTTCACGCCAATAGAGAGACCTGAAGCTTCAAGTTTTTCAGTTGCTGAAGAGGCAAACTCTTTAGACAAAAGTGCGAATTGCTCAGGCGAAAGCTTAGCGTTGGGGTTATTTTCAACCTCAAAGCCTTTATCAGCAAGAAAGTCCAAAATGGTATTGTGGCCAACATTAAGCTTCCTCGCTGCCTGACTCAACCTGATCAATTTTTCTTCTGCCATACTCAAATATGCCTGTTTTTTATACACTTTAAAACCTAATACCCGTTGTCGCTAATAAGTAAGGTTGTTCCAATTCCGTTTTTTCAGTTAATCCAAGCACCTCCAAAACCCTTTTACTAGTATTGATCCCCAACTATTATTCAAATTCCTTCCTTAGAATATTCAGTACACCTTCAACTGTTTCTTCCTCTAAATCCGTTCTCCTTCCCAATTCTTCTTTTGACAAGGCTAAAACACTCTTTGCCGTATCCAGTCCGATCCTGTTTAATTCGTCGATAACCCAGCCTTCAATCTCATCACTAAATTCGCCCAGGTCCACATCCTCCTCAGACTGACCATCAGCCAGTTCACGGAATACATCAATTTCATAATCAACTAATCGGCTTGCCAATTTTATGTTTAAGCCTCCTTTGCCGATGGCAAGTGATACTTGGTCCGGCTTTAAGTAAACGGAAACTCGTCCGTTGTCCTTATCAACTTTGATTGAGACAATTTTAGCAGGGCTAAGTGCCCGTTGGATGTACAATTCAAGATTTTCTGTATAATTGATTACATCAATATTCTCGTTCTGTAACTCGCGGACTATGGCATGAATTCTCGATCCCTTCATGCCAACGCAAGCGCCAACAGGGTCAATGCGATCATCATAAGACTCAACAGCAACTTTGGCACGTTCCCCGGGTTCCCTGACAACTTTCTTAATCGTAATCAACCCATCATATACCTCAGGTACTTCTTGCTCAAAAAGTCTTTCCAGGAAAACGGGTGAGGTTCTGGAAAGAATTATTTTCGGATTCCCATTAACCATCTCCACCCTGTCTACAATGGCTCGCACATTTTCACCCTTGCGGTAACGATCCTTTGGAATTTGCTCATTCCGTGGGATAGCGACCTCATTGCCTTCGGCATCAGTAAGAAGCACTTCCCTGCTGAGAACCTGGTATACTTCGCCCGTGATAATCTCGCCAACCAAATCCTTATATTTCTGAAAAAGAATATCCTTCTCCAGATCCTTAACTTTCTGAATCAAAGTCTGACGCGCAGTGGTTACAGCCCTTCGGCCGAAATCGTCAATGAAAATCTGCTCCGAAACTTCTTCGCCAACTTCGAAATCTGGCTCAATTTTGTGCGCATCTGATAGGCTAATCTTATCAAAATCCCAAATGTCTTCAGAGTCATCATCAACAATTTCCCTAAAGCGGTAAATTTCTAAATCGCCTTTATCAGCGTTCACGATGATATCAAATTTCTCATCAGATCCGAATTTCTTTTTGATCATGTTGCGAAACACGTCTTCCAGTATCCGGATCATTGTTGGCCGGTCTATGTTTTTTTGTTTTGCGAATTCAGCGAACGACTGAATTAATTCATGTGCATCCATGGATGGTTACGTCTATTTGAAACTAACTAACACAAATGATTTATCGATTTCTGAAAATTGAATTTCTACCGGGCTTATCACTTTCTTTTTACCCACTCCTGTTTCCTGTTCTAGGGTGATGCTATCATCCGTAACGTTCAGCAGCCTCCCTTCAACTATCTTATCCTGAAATTTTACGCGCAGTTTCCTTTCAATATTCTTTTTGTATTGGCGCTTTAACTTCAATGGTTGATCCAGCCCAGGTGTCGAAATCTCCAGCATATAATGTGCTTCCAGCAGTGGAGAATCATCCAAAACCTTTGAAACTTCCCGACTGATTTTTGCACAATCTTCAATACTTATACCACTGTCGCCATCAACAATGATCGTCACTTTTTGAGGCACCCTCCTGGAAGAAACAACAACATCTACGATGAACTGACTGGGTCCAATCAACTTTTCTTCCGCGATTCTCTTGATTTCTTCCGCGATATCCATCTGAAAATTTCCACAAACAAAAAGGGGACTAACTGGTCCCCTCCAAAGAATACTAAGAAACTTTCGCAAAAGTAAATAGATTTTGGTTTAACTCAAAGGGTATAAGGAAATTCTTAATCCCGGCAGCCCAGGGACTTTTTAGGGGGTAGTCTTCACCTCCTGAGGATAGCAATGCCCTTGATTCACTTCCTTTCCCAGCCTCGCTTTATCGTATAATACAAAATAAAATTTGGCCGGGATCTAAGCCTTTCTTGGTCATTGGAGATGCCAAAAATGACTTTTTTGCCATTATTGACATTAAATGTACTCAGGTAAATTTTTTAGATAGACGCCATAGCCACTTTTTTCCAGCGGCTTGGCCAGGTCCAATAATTGCATTTTGGTGATGAAACCCATTCGGTAGGCCACTTCCTCGATGCAACCTATCTTTAAGCCCTGTCTTTGCTCTATTACCTGAACAAAGTTGGCTGCCTGCATTAATGAATCGAAAGTACCTGTGTCAAGCCAGGCTGTACCCCGGCTTACTTTCGCCACCGTCAACTTGCCGCGTTTGAGGTATTCGTTGTTTATATCTGTAATTTCCAGTTCTCCGCGGGGGCTTGGCTTCAGGGACTTCGCAATGGCAACAACCTCGTTATCATAAAAATAAAGCCCTGGAACTGCGTAGTTGGACTTTGGCTTTGCCGGTTTCTCTTCTATAGAAATAACTTTTCTGTTTTTGTCGAATTCCACCACGCCATAGCGCTCTGGATCCTGAACGTGATAAGCAAAAACGACTCCTCCGTCCGGGTCGCTATTGGATTGCAAAAGCTGCTGCATCCCTGATCCATAAAAAATGTTATCCCCTAAGATTAATGCCACTTTTTCTTTTCCCACAAACTTCTCCCCGATAATGAAGGCTTGGGCCAGTCCCTCCGGTTTCTGCTGAACTTCATACGAAAATGAACAACCCAATCGCTTTCCATCTCCCAGCAATTTTTGGAACATGGGGATGTCCTGAGGCGTTGATATGATAAGTATTTCACGGATGCCCGCCATCATGAGGACCGACAGCGGATAGTATATCATGGGTTTGTCATACAATGGCATGAGTTGCTTGCTTACAGCCAATGTTAATGGGTAAAGTCGGGTTCCCGAACCGCCAGCCAGGATAATGCCTTTCATAGATTTTGTCAGTTACTTAGTTCGGAGGATAAGTCAACTGCTTTGATACATTTTAGCATAATATTGAAGATACTCTCCGGATGTTACATGCCTTAACCACTCCTGGTTAGCCAGATACCACTCTACTGTCATCTCCAGGCCCACTTCAAATGAAACTTGGGGCCGCCACCCTGTTTCGCTGATCAATTTAGAGGCATCAATTGCATACCGAAGGTCATGGCCGGGTCTATCCTTTACATAGGTTATTAGCCTTGCAGAGGTGCCCTCCTCACGGCCAAGCTTGTGATCCATAGTATGGCATAAGAAATTTACCAAATCTATATTTCTCCACTCGTTATTACCACCAATGTTATAAACTTGACCAGATGTCCCGCCGTGAAAAATTGCATCAATGGCCCGGGCATGGTCTTCGACAAATAACCAATCACGAACATTCTCACCCTTTCCATAAACCGGTAATGACTTACTGTTAAGGATGTTATTGATCATCAAGGGAATTAACTTCTCAGGAAAATGGTACGGGCCATAGTTGTTTGAACAGCGGCTAATCAGTGTAGGCAATCCATAACTGTTATTATATGCATTAACAAAGTGATCGCTGCTCGCCTTGGACGCCGAATAGGGGGATCTTGGATCAATTGGAGTCTGTTCGGTAAAAAATATACCGTGCTCGGCAGAGCCATACACTTCGTCTGTTGAAATGTGGTAGAAGACTTTTCCCTGGTAATTGCTATGCCAGCTGGCTTGCGCGGCGCTCAGGAGATTAAGTGTACCGATTATATTAGTACTCGCAAATTCCACCGGGTTGTGGAGGGACCGGTCAACATGAGATTCTGCTGCGAGGTGAATTACCCCATCTATGTCATGCTTTTTGAAAACCTCATACAAAAATTCTACATCGAGTATATCTCCTTTTGCAAAATGATAATTTGATTTATTTTCTACGTCCTTCAGGTTTTCCAGGTTGCCAGCATAGGTAAGCTTATCCAGATTTACAATTAAATATGATGGATATTTGTTTACAAACAAGCGCACAACATGCGACCCAATAAACCCTGCGCCACCGGTTATTAAAATATTTCTTTTGGTCATGGCATAACTCTACCGAACGTATTTTTGAAAGTTCTTATGATCCCTTTCAAAAAGTACTTCATGTGGCAGCGATTTGAAGTAATCATAT
Source organism: Cyclobacteriaceae bacterium (assembly GCA_029858965.1). Taxonomy (GTDB): domain Bacteria; phylum Bacteroidota; class Bacteroidia; order Cytophagales; family Cyclobacteriaceae; genus Chryseolinea. Next base: position 24,029 of record JAOUDZ010000038.1, on the reverse strand, counting down.
GTAATCTTCAATCCTTCCGATCTTGAGACTTTCGGTTCCCACCCCAATATCTCCTTGGCTTTGGTAATGTCAGGCCGCCTCTGTTTAGGATCATCTACCGGCAAAGGTTTATATATCACTTTCTGTTTCGTACCGGTAAGCCTAACTATTTCTTCCGCAAAATCGCCGATAGTTATTTCATTGGGGTTACCAATATTCATGGGTAAATGATAATCCGACATCAGTAATCTGAAGATTCCTTCAACTTCATCGTCAACAAAACAAAATGATCGTGTTTGTGTACCATCGCCAAAGACCGTCAAGTCTTCACCGCGTAAAGCCTGACCAATGAACGCCGGAAGCACTCTTCCATCATTCAGACGCATTCGTGGGCCATAGGTATTGAAAATACGGATGATCCTAGTCTCCAAATGATGGTACGTGTGGTAGGCCATCGTTATGGCTTCCTGGAAGCGTTTTGCTTCATCATATACACCCCTTGGACCAATCGGATTCACATTACCATAATATTCTTCCACCTGAGGGTGAACCAATGGGTCACCGTATACCTCTGATGTGGAGGCAACCAGTATTCTTGATTTTTTTGCTCTGGCAAGTCCCAAGAGATTGTGCGTACCTAATGAGCTGACTTTTAAGGTTTGGATGGGAATTTTCAGGTAATCAATCGGGCTTGCAGGAGAGGCAAAATGAAGTATGTAATGTAGTTTCCCTGGTATGTGCACGAAAGTAGAAACGTCATGATGATAAAATTCGAAATCTGCCAGTTTGAACAAATGTTCGATATTGCGTAAATCTCCAGTTATCAGATTGTCCATGGCAATAACATGAAATCCCTCCCTGATAAACCTATCACAGAGATGGGAGCCAAGGAAGCCCGCACCACCAGTGATTAACACGCGTTGCTTAGCCATGAATCACCTCCCTGCCGATGCTGAAATAAGCGTACCCCAGTTCTTTCATAAGTCCAAGGTCATAGAGATTACGTCCATCAAAAATAACCTTTCTCTTCAGGATGGACGATAGCTTTTCAAAATCAGGAGCCCTAAACTCAGGCCATTCTGTTGCAATAAAGATTGCATCTGCATTTTCAGCCGCCTCATAAGGCGTATCAAAATATTGTATTTTATTACCAACCACCTTTGCTACATTCTTCATCCCCTCGGGGTCATGCGCTTTCACTATAGCCCCTTCGCGCAAGAGTTCCTCAATATTATACAACGCAGGCGCTTCGCGAATGTCATCTGTATGGGGCTTGAAGGATAACCCCCAGACCGCTATGGTTTTTCCTTTTAGGTCTCCGTCAAAGTATGCTTTTATTCTGGGAATTAGTCTGGTTTTTTGAGTAGCATTAACCTCCATCACTGCGTTAAGAATTCTAAAATCATACTTGACATCCATAGATGACTTAGCCAATGCCTGTACATCCTTGGGGAAGCAACTTCCTCCATACCCAATACCTGGGAACAAAAATCGCTTGCCGATTCGGCTGTCAGTACCTATCCCTTTCCGAACTGCATCTACGTCTGCTCCAACAAGTTCACACAAGTTGGCTATCTCATTCATAAAGGAAATCTTTGTGGCAAGAAACGAGTTTGCGGCGTATTTTGTAAGTTCCGCAGAACGCTCGTCCATAAAGATGATTGGATTACCCTGGCGAACAAAAGGAGAGTAAAGCGCTTCCATAACTTTCCTTGCCTCGGGGGATTTGGTGCCCAAAACGACTCTGTCTGGTTTCATAAAATCCTCAACAGCCACACCTTCGCGCAAGAATTCAGGGTTTGAAACGACATCAAAATTTGATTTCGCGTTTTTCGCTATCCGCTCCCTGACTTTATCCGCCGTTCCTACCGGAACAGTACTCTTGTCAACAATAACTGTATAGCCCTTCAAGATTGGTCCCAGGTCATCAGAAACCTTAAGGATATATTTCAAGTCCGCCGATCCATCTTCGCCCGGTGGGGTTGGCAAGGCTAAAAAAATGACTTTGGCGTCTTTTATGCCTTCTTCCAGGTTTGTTGTGAAGAAAAGTCTGTCTTGCTTTATATTCCTGGAAAACAATTGCTCCAATCCTGGCTCATATATTGTCACAGTACCGCCTTGAAGCTTCTCAACCTTTTCCTGGTCGATATCAATACAGGTTACTGTATTACCCGTTTCTGCGAAACAGGTTCCGGTTACAAGACCAACATAACCAGTGCCAACTACCGCTATTTTCATGAATGATTAGTTTTTTGAATCGCGAAATTAAAACATTTAGTCAGATTAGAACATGGCGGGGATTTTCAAAATGGATTTTTCTAAAATCTTTGTAATACAACTAACAGTTGTTTGTTAGTTAGGGTAAATCGCTGTAATTTTGCACCCTTGTTTAATTGGCGATACCTATGGTGGAAAAACGTATGGATGAAGATGTAGCGGTCAATTTCAATGAAAAAGAAAATCAAATATTCATCCGACAGATGGTGCGTGATTTTGGTGCCCTTGAAATAAAGCCAAAAATGATGGAGTGGGATGAAAGCCAGGAGTTTCCGAGGCAATTGTTTTCCAAGATGGGATCGTTGGGGTTGATGGGTGTACTTGTCCCACAGGAGTATGGTGGGGCAGGGTTTGGTTACCTTGAATACATTACTGCCATCACTGAAGTTTCTAAGATCGATGGCTCGATTGGACTTTCAATGGCTGCACACAATTCACTTTGCACCAACCATATCCTTCAATTTGGTGACGAGAAACAAAAAAAGAAATACTTGCCCAAGCTAGCCACTGGCGATTGGTTAGGTGCCTGGGGCTTGACTGAACCAAATACCGGATCCGATGCCGGGAATATGCGTACAACAGCAATACGCGATGGCGAGTACTATATATTAAATGGCGCCAAGAATTTCATCACGCATGGAAAATCGGGAAATGTTGCAGTTGTCATCGTGCGTACTGGAGAAGTAGGTGATTCTCGCGGGATGTCATCCTTCATTGTTGATAAAGAAACCCCAGGTTTTTCATCGGGGAAAAAAGAGAATAAATTAGGCATGCGCGCCTCAGAAACAGCTGAACTAATTTTTACCGATTGCCGAATTCATGAATCTCAAATGCTGGGCAAAGAGGGCGAAGGTTTTATTCAAGCCATGAAGGTTTTGGATGGGGGCAGGATTTCCATTGCTTCCCTAAGTTTGGGAATTGCCATAGGTGCTTTTGAAGCTGCATTGATGTACTCGAAAGAAAGACACCAATTCAATCAGCCCATTTCTAAATTCCAGGGAATAGCTTTTAAGCTGGCGGAAATAGCCACTAAGATTGAGGCGGCAAAATTATTGACTTACAGGGCAGGAGATCTGAAGAATAAAGGGCTAGAGGTAACACGAGAATCTGCCATGGCCAAGCTTTTCGCGTCAGAAATTGCAGTAGAAGCCGCAAATGAAGGCGTGCAGATATTTGGCGGTTACGGGTACACTAAGGACTTTCCTGCCGAGAAGTACTATCGTGATGCCAAGCTTTGCACCATTGGTGAAGGGACCTCGGAGATTCAGAAATTGGTTATATCAAGATCTATTTTGCGATAGACTTGCGAAAAAGGGTGACTTTACCCTATATTTGCAGCCCTAAATAAGAATTATGCTGATTATCAACGTAAAGGAAAACGAATCAATTGATAAGGCCCTAAAGCGCTTTAAAAAGAAGTTCGAAAAAACTGGAGTTTTAAAGGAATTACGCTCACGTACTTCTTTTACAAAACCTTCTGTTAGCCGCAGAGCGCAAATTATTCGGGCGGCCTACAGGGAACAAATGAGACTTCAGGAGACTAAAATCTAGATTAGATTTTCTGAAATGAGTCTTGATTATTGATAACTCGACAGTTATCATCGATTACTTCTCATTTTGACTACATATCCCCTTTGGTATTTTCCTAAAGGGGATTATTTTTTTATATTGCTTCTACTGATGGGTATGGCGTAGCATGCATGATTGAATCTTTCCTTAAATACCTTCAATTCGAGAAAAGACTTAGCCTCAATACGTTGAGGGCTTATCGAAACGATCTTGATCAATTCTCGGATTTTCTTGGCACAAACCACCCGGAACATAAGACTGAAGAAGCTGATTATGGCATCATTCGCGCCTGGATTATTCATCTTGTGGAATGTGGAATCGAACCGTTGTCAGTAAACCGAAAAATAGCTTGTCTTCGGACTTTCTTTAAATTCTTGCTGAAGCAGGATGTCATCCCCAAAGACCCGATGGTAAAGATCGGCATATTGAAAACACGCAAGAAACTGCCCTCTTTTGTTAAAGAATCTGATATGGTCAATCTTCTCGATGGTGAAAACTTTAATGAAGATACACTTGAGGGTATGCGGGACAAATTGATCTTGGAACTTTTCTATGCAACCGGTATTCGACTTTCGGAACTGATTACCTTGAAGGAAAACCAGGTTGATCTAAGAAATCGAACCATAAAGGTTTTGGGGAAAAGAAACAAGGAAAGAGTAATCCCTTTTCCGAAAAGCATTGTTAAGCTTGTCGAAGAATATACTACAACCAGGAATAAGGCACTTACGTTAAAAGGTCACGGATATCTTTTTGTTACCAGTAAGGGAGAACGGTGCTATCCCATGCTGGTTTATAGAACAGTGAAGAAATACTTGAACTTGCACACTACGGCTGATAAGATAAGCCCTCATGTGCTCCGCCACACCTATGCAACGCATTTGCTCAACAAAGGTGCAGAAATAAATGCTGTGAAGGATCTGCTAGGTCATAGCAGCCTGGCAGCGACCCAGATTTATACGCACAACTCTATGGATAAGTTGAAAAGAATTTTTGAACAAGCGCACCCAAAAGCTTGAAAAAGTGCATATGGTCAACAATAAACATCATACCACATGATAAGATAAATACTCCCTGAATGCTGGGTGGTCATTACGACCGAGAGAATCCTTTTTTCAACTTAAATTTTTATAACTATGAAGTTACAAGTTCATTCAATCCACTTCAATGCAGACGCTAAGCTTATCGATTTCATCCAGAAGAAACTGGATAAGCTGGAAACTTTTTATGATCGGTTAGTGGATGGTGAAGTCTTCTTGCGCATTAACAACGAGGGGATTGACAATAAAACGGTCGAAGTAAAACTTCGGGTTCCCGGTTCACAACTCTTTGCAATAGAGAAAGCACGCACTTTTGAAGAAGCAACGGATCTTGCCGCGGATGCTCTACGCATCCAATTGAAAAAGTTTAAGCACCGTTTGCAAAGTGCAAGGATTTGAATAAACTATTTCTAGTAATAATATTTATGAAAACGCTCTTGAGCCTTTTTCGTTAGGAGTCGAAATTGTCAATACACATTTGCTAAGTTGTCTTATATTAACCGCGGGCTTGGTGACCGAAATCATTCATCATGAAGACTGTTATCATTGAAGGGTTACCTTTTCACTTCTGATTTGTATAACTTCTGCTGAAGACGTAGTATTCGGGCACCACTGCTGCATTGAGTGATGCGTGGTTGTCGAATTTGCCGCCCAAGTGGGAAATTGTCGCATGAAGCAACCTCCAGAGGCGAGCCTTTTCGAAACCTTTACAACCTGCTTTTAGGATGAAGAGAATTTTACTGATTCATTACAACTTTTACCCCGAGCCAACCGGTATTGGAAAATATAACGGAGAAATGATACAATGGTTTGTTGACCAAGGTTACGATTGTACTGTTATTACATCATACCCATATTATCCTTTTTGGAAAGTTCAGGAACCATACCATAGCCGAAGATTTTGGTATTCAACAGAAGAGGTAAATAGTGAGCATTCCAATGGAAAATTAAGGATCATCAGGTGCCCACAATATGTTCCAAGCAATCCCTCCGGGTTGAAAAGGGTGCTCTTGGATCTTTCCTTTTTTGTGTCTGCTGCTTTGCCACTGATCGGATTTTTAACGAAGAAAAAATTTGACCTTGTCATCACCGTGGCGCCTCCATTTCCGGTAGGTCTTTTGGCAGTATTCTACAAGAAAATTCGAAAAGCAAAGCTATTATATCATACACAGGACATGCAGATTGAAGCGGCAAGGGACCTGAACATGATAAAATCCAAATGGCTGATCCGCGTATTGCTTAAGATTGAAAAATACATTTATGATCAGTCTGAAATTGTCTCAAGCATCTCTGCGGAAATGGTAAGAAAGATTTCTGAAAAAGCTAAAAAAGACGTTTACCTGCTGCCAAACTGGGCAGATACCAGGGTGTTCTATCCACTTAAGAATCGATTGGACCTCAGAAGGGATTTTGGCTATCAGACTTCTGATGTAATTGTACTGTATTCCGGGTCAATCGGAGAAAAGCAAGGGCTTGAATCTATTATACATGCAGCCAATCATTTACGTGAGGTGAAAATTTTGAAATTTATTGTTTGCGGATCTGGACCTTATAGGGCGCAGCTTCAACGGCTAGCCGAAAAATTAAGTCTCGACAATCTACAGTTTCTTCCCATTCAGCCTTTCGAAAAATTTAATCAGTTTCTCAATCTTGCCGACTTGCACTTGATCATTCAAAAAAGCAGCGCCAGCGATTTGGTAATGCCGTCCAAGCTAACCACCATACTATCAGTGGGTGGGTTGTCACTCATTACCGCCAATAAAGACTCAGGACTGTATTCCCTTGTAAAAGACCATGATTTAGGTATATTGGTTGACGCCGAGAACCAGGCGGCCCTCAATGAAGGTATATTGAAAGCGGTGAATGAAGACTTTGTTTACCTTAGAAATAACGCTCGCAAGTATGCTGAAAATTATCTTTCGATTGACAGCGTAATGGCCAGTTTGGAGGAATTAATCTCGGTTGCAGACGGTTGAAAAAATCAGCCTATTGGTTAACATTGGGGCTTCTAGTGTTACCCACTTTAAGGCATTTATTTAGTATTATCTCGGGCAAGCTTGTGAAAATGAATTTTTCATAAATCGAAGAACATTCTTACGCTTGCTTTTCGTAATTTTCAAACAATTAAGAAAATTGATACCTTTCGGATTATTTTAACTTTGGCTTAAAACCTTCCTACGTGAAAAAAGACATTTTCAACAATAATCAGCGAAGCTATACGTTCAGTTTGCTTTTACTGCTGACAGTTTTCGCATCCTGCGCAAAGCGGAATTTGGTTTATTTTAGTGATTTGCCTGTTTCTTCCGATTTTACCACACCCATAAGGAACTACGTGCCTCCTAAGATTCAATCTGGTGATATTTTGAGCATCTCTGTAAGCAGTTTGAGTCCTGAATCAAATGTTTTGTTCAATAATGTATTGCTACCAACAGCCAATAACAACAACGTCATCGCAGATAAGTTAGATGAGGGTTATCTTGTTGATAAAGACGGTTTCATTAATTTCCCTGTACTTGGGAAAATTCGCTTGGCAGGATTTTCAAAAGAAGAAGCCACACAAAAAATGACAGATCTCATTAAGGAGAATGTCAAAAATCCTATTGTTAATATCCGTTATCTAAATTTTAGCGTAACCGTAATTGGTGAGGTAAACACGCCTTCCACCTTTGTAATTCCAAGTGAAAAAGTTAATGTGCTGGAAGCGCTTGGACTTGCCGGAGATATGACAGCTTTTGGAAGGCGGGAAAATGTGCTAATCATTAGGGAAAAGGAAGGTGTGCGTACCACATCCAGAATTAATTTGAACAACAAAGATGTGCTCAATTCCCCGTATTTTTATTTGCAGCAAAATGATATTGTCTACGTGGAACCAGATAACAAGACGAAAGTTGCACAGAATGCTGCCGGTAACCGATATATTGGAATCTGGGCTGCCTTGATTTCAGTACTTGGCTATACGATCACCACGTTGGTTCTTTATAATAGCAGATAGATTTTGCCCAATACGTTAATAAAAACATTATGTCCGAAAGAGAAATGCTTCATACCCAGACCGACTACATTGATGTGAAGGAAGTTTTTTCCAAGTATTTCAAGTATTGGTATTTATTTGTGTCCGGCATAGTAGTAAGCGCGTGTCTTGCTATGTTATACCTGTACTGGGTGACACCACAATATAGAATCTCCAGCACATTGTTACTTAAGAACGGAGAAGTGGAATCTAATTCATTGACGAATACTTCCAACCTCGGGGAAATTGACCTTTTTAGCACTAAGCAGATAATAGAAAATGAAATTGAGGTGCTGAAATCAAAAAGTCTGATGCAGCGCGTTTTCAAAGAGCTCTCATTGTTTGTAACATACTATGAAAAGCAGGGCTTCAAGACTGTTGAAGTCTATGGTCAAAAATTACCCATTCGCGTAAGTATCAATAAACTTCATTCTTCAGCCTATAAAAACCCTGTGACTATTGTGCGCAAGACTAGCACTACTTTTGAACTTGAAGAGGAAAACGGAGAAGTCTCGATTCATAAATTTGGAGAGGAAATAAGCAAGCCCTACGGAATATTTACGGTAATCTCTGCCCCTGTCGGACCTTCATCAGAAAATCGAGTCCAGGGACCCATAATTGTTAAGTTTGAGGATATTGAAGCCTTGGCCAATGATTATAATGATGCGATGAAGGTTGAAACTGTTAACAAACGGGCAAGCGTTATTAAAATAACGTTAATAAACCCTATTCCGCAGAAGGGCAGGGATATCATAAACAAACTCCTGGATGTCTACTCCAAAGAAGCTTTGGAGGATAGAAACCTGGTTGCCAATACTACAATTCAGTTTATAGACCAGCGACTAAAATATCTCACTTCAGAATTGACTGAAGTAGAAAAAGATGTTGAACAATATAAACGACAAAATGAACTAACCAATGTAACTTCTAATGCAGATCAATACCTTGAGCAGGCTGCCGAATCCAGGAAGCAGCTTTCAGAGTTGAATATTCAAATCGATGTGCTGGAATCAATAGAAGAATACATCAACAAAGAACCTGGAAAGTTTGAATTAGTGCCGAGTACGCTTACTATTCAGGATCCAACCTTGGTGCAATTAATTACAAAGTTCAATGAGCTACAACTCGAAAGAGAGAGAATGTTAAGAACAACGTTGCCGAATAATCCTTTGGTCAAAGATCTAAACGATCAGCTAGCAAGTCTCCAGCTTAATATACTTGAAAATCTACACAACATTAAGAATGGACTCACCATTGCGCGCAAAAGTTTAGAATCCAGCTCCAGCAGGTTTAGGTCACAAATACAGAAAGTACCATCAATTGAACGCGACCTGCTTGAAATAAATCGTCAACAGGGAACCAAGGGGAACCTGTACCTTTACTTATTGCAAAAGCGTGAAGAATCTGCCTTAGCCTTGGAAGTTACTGTTTCGAAATCCAGAATGCTGGACCCCGCCATGTCAGATGACGAGCCGGTTAGTCCTAAGAAGATTTTGGTTTTCTTGTCGGCATTAATTCTTGGTATTGGAATGCCCTTTTCAGGCATATATATGAAAGACGCTTTAAATGATAAAGTTCAGACCAAGAAAGATGTGAAGCGTGCAACCAGCACACCAATATTGGGAGAGATTTCCTTTAATACCAGTAACAAGGCTCTTGTAGTAAAAGAAGAAAGTGGATCCTCAATTGCTGAACACTTTCGTCTAGTCCGTTCGAATCTGCAGTTTGCAACTGCGGGAAAAGAAAACAAAGTTATACTTGTTTCATCCAGCATAAGCGGGGAGGGAAAGACCTTCTTTTGTATCAACCTGGCCGCCAGTCTGACATTGATTGGTAAAAAAGTTGTCTTATTGGAATTGGACCTCCGTAGACCAAGTATGATGAAGCAGCTAAACCTAACCCGCGAAAAAGGAATTTCTGATTTTTTAGTTGCCTCTGACAAAGTCTTTATTGAAGATATTATTAAGCCTTACAGTGCAGTACCAGGCCTTTACGTAGCGAGTTGTGGGTCTATTCCGCCTAATCCGGCAGAGCTAATGATGTCCGATAATCTTGCTCATCTGATAAGCGAATTAAGAGAAAGTTTTGACTATGTAATTATAGATACTGCACCCGTTGGAATGGTTGCAGATGCTTTTAGTCTCAGTTCAATTGTCGATTCAACAATCTATCTGGTGCGATACAATTTTACGTCAAAGGCGAATTTAGAATTGATCGACGACATTTATCTAAATTCAAAGTTCAAGCACGCGATGATCATATTGAATGGCGCAAAAGAAGGAGTTAAGCATGCTTATGGTTATGGCTATACTTACGGCTATTCAAGAAGTAAGAAAGAAGAAATTAGCGTGTCCTGACAAATCAATTCGGATATAGAAGTTAGTAATTCAAGAGTAATTTTAGCGAGAAGGTCGTGAAACGAGTTAATAGAAGAATTACTCTTTTAAGAAACAGGGATGAATCGTAGTCGACGTCGAAGAAGTAGAAGATTTTTGGCACCCGAAAGTATTTGTTTATGTCTGTAGTGGCACGGCTTATTTCTGGTAGTGCAGCTTCTTGGGCTCAAATCGGTGTTGGCTTAGTGACGCAGATAGCATTGGTTCCCGTATACCTTGTTTATTGGGACGTAAGAACATATGGAATCTGGCTTGCCATACAAGCTTTAGTGAGCGTTATTTCCATGCTGGATTTTGGCCATCAAACATTTCTTGGATATGAGTTTTTGCGGCTAGGCACTGGTAATCGGGCAGAGCTTAGTAGGTATTTATGTTCGGGTATTGTTGTTGGTGTTATTATTGGCGTTGCTCAAATAATTTTACTTGCCGCATTTCACATCACCGGGTCGCTGTCCCTTATCCTTGGAGAATCTTCTGACCCTGATCCGGATTTGCTTTATTCCGCTGGTATCGTACTCGTGTTACAAAGTATCGCTTGGCTTATTGTCTCTGGTATCTCGGGCCTATTGACTAGGGTTTTAACACCTTTTGGATATTTTCCAAGAGTGGCTTGGTGGGGTTTTGCATACGCTATTGTTATAGCCTTAGCACCTTTACTTGCTGTGGTCCTTGGAGCAGATTTGCTTGTTACTGGCATTGCTGCCGCCTGTGCCTCTGTGGCCTACAGCATACCATTATACTATGACCTTTTCGCCTTGCTCCGCAAGGAAAAGATAGCATTCAGTCGCCCTTCCTGGAAACTTGGTTATAGTAATTTTCTTCATTCTTTGGCACTATTTGGCAAATCATTATTTGAAAATATCCGCCAGCAGGGTGCACGGTTAGTACTAGCACCAATATCTGGGGCCGCAGGTCTAGCAGCCTTTTCCACAATGCGCACAGGTGCCAATGTCGCCTTGCAAGGATTAAACACCATTACAAATCCTTTGATGCCCGATCTGATTCGTTTTTTACATCAGCGAGATCAGATCAAAAGCGAGGCAGCTTTTGGAACGATTTGGATTGTGGTGATGGGCTTGATGTGCCCCGGGGTTGTAATTTTACAAGCCTTCGTTGAACCTTTTTATACCTTATGGACACGCGGAAAAATTCCTTTTGACCCCTTACTTTTTGCTGTTCTTTCACTTGGCGTTCTTGTCTATGCGGTGATCCAGCCAGCTATTGCTGTGGTTATTGGAAACAATATGCTTAAGCCGCAATTGGGGCTATCTGGTTTGGCTGCTATTATAGTTATCGTAGGCATTTTTGCTCTTGTCCCCAGTTTTGGAATTCTCGGAGCCGGAATTTCTTTGCTCGTCTCGGAAGTTGCCATTTCTGTAGGCTATCTAATTTTTGCAAAAGAATGGCTACGCAATAATTCTTTATTCTGGCCCAGGAAGGCGTTTGGTCTGGCCGTTTCTTCCGTGTTTATTGCTTCGACCTCCTTGGGTTCCCTTATATGGTTCCCCTGGTTAAAGTGGTTAATTTTGCCTGTATCGATGCTACTAATCGCCTGGAATGTGCTGCGGTATTGGCGTATATTGCCCGCATTCGCAACTGAACATGCCAGAAGATTCGTTGGGAAAATCCCCGGACTTAAACTATTCATTTCATAAAAATTACTGAACTTCAAAAATCATTGAAAATGACTTCAACACCAGCCATTTCAGTTATTACACCAGTATGGAACGGGCTTCCATACATTAAAGAAACAATTGATTCCGTCTTAGCTGACGAATTTCAGGATTGGGAATTACTGATAGGAGATAATTTCTCCACTGACGGCACGAGGGAATACTTGGAAACACTTTCCGATCCCAGAATTCACGTTTTCCTTTATGAAAAGAATTTTGGTGTTTATTATAGCATTAGGTTTTTGTGGTCCAAAGCAAGGGCCCCAATAGCGTTTGGTCTGTGTGCAGATGATTATCTTTACCCTGGAGCGTTAAACAAAATTATCACAGCATGGCATAACACCAGTCCCGAAACAGCTTATATTACCTATAACTGGGAGCACCGGATGATAAATTTCAGCAGACTAACACGGTACGGCTATGAAGCACTTCCAAAGACACTTAAATATCCTGATTCTAGTCTGGGTTTTTTCCTCTTTGGAAATATTCCGGGAAACTTTTCTGAAGTATGCGTAAAAGTTGGACTTGTTAATGCTTCTGAAAATTTTGTTGACCACATGAAGTACTCAGGGGATTATGAATTCTGGGCTAGACTCGCAAAAACAAATACGGTGATTCTAAGTAATGAAAAAGTTGTGTATATCCGGCGTCATGATAAGGTTGCCGCTACTTTCCTGAACACAAAAGGTGAATGGTTTGAGGATACGCTTCCAGTTTACGAAAAACTGATCGATGACTTGTCTCCATTCTATGACCGTAAGAAATTAATTACTTATTACAATATTGAGACACGATCCTTTCAACTTCGAGAAGCATTAGTTGCGATGCTGAAAGGCAAATTTGCTAATTTCAAGGCTTTTATGAATTCCAAATCATCAATTTTCTGGCCTAAGTGGGTTCAATTAATAGTACTCCTGCCATTTGCGCTCTATGAAGGTGGTCGCCTGAGGACAAGTGTAATACTGGCACGGAATATTGTGGAGCACCGCAAAAAATAATAATCTAAATGGTAGTAATATTGTTGAGTTGAAGTTCACGAGTATAATTTCTAATGCACACCTTTAGAATGGCAAATAACTTGGAAGTAAAATAGAATGTAGAAAGATTCGGTGTAGAATCCGGGAATAGGATACATTGCGTTTAGGATAGAATCCAATAAAACGCTGCAGTGTTTGGCTGGAAAGGAACTGGGTTTTTCTTGTTTTCATGTCAACTAAAGAGGCCGCAGGACAAGGCTGTAAAAATTAGTTATTGTTATGGTTCAGCAGATACAGCATATTCATTCTAAATCCAGTGACGCTGGCATATTATACGCTGAAAGATTCAGATCACAGATAATTCGATGGTCATGGGTTGCTTTTGCGATCTGCGCACTCTTTCAATTTCTTCTGTTTATGGACATCACTAACATTGTGATGGTTGCTTGTGTAGCCATGGCATGGTTGATGTTTACTAAGACATTTTTTCGGCCGAAGATCATAATGAATTATTCCCTTTCCTTCTTTATGATCTTCGCTTTTACGTCGACTCAATTCTATCTTCCATTGCTCTTCACTACACTGGAGGGCAAACCCTTGATCTATAATTTAGAAATGCCCGATCAGGTGTTCCTTCACTCCTTTGCTTCTCTTATTGTCCTAACGCTGGCACATGGCGTCTATCGTTTTCTATTGAAAATACCTGTCAAGAATAGATTTCCGTTACTGACGAAGATCGGCTTTTTTATTCCACCAACCCACTTTCAACTTTTCTTGATGGGTGCTGTTGGAATTCTTGCGCAATACTACGTTTTCTTTATGTCACCTGACGTTGGTTGGGAAGTAACGGGCTCGGCTTCTGACAAGTTGATTCAAGGATTAATTCCTTTTTCATATGCTCCTTTTTTCATTCCTTTTGGAAAATTATATGGGAATAATGAGAGGGTTTCGAAGATATTTATTCCCTTGCTGTTAATTTTTACGGTCGCTCTGTTCGCGGTAAGTGTAGGCCGCAATAGCAGGGGCGCCTTCATGCTCGGGTTCGCCTCCATAGGCTTTGCCTATGGTCTCGGACTCTTACTCGGTGTATTCAAGACCCGAATATTTACCTGGCGAAATGCATTTATAGTGGGTATTTCTGTCTGGCTCTTGATAGGGCCAATTGCTGATCTCGGCACTGCGATGGTCATTGTAAGGGGGGATCGAGAGGACGTTTCTGCTGAAGAATTGCTTGCGCTTACCCTTGAAACGTTCGGTGACAAGGATGCAATTCGCAAAAGAAGACAGGAGGACAAATCAGAAAGTTTTGAGATCGATTGGGATGAGCGATATCTCGACAATATTTTCACGGCCAGGTTCGCGAACATAAAGTTTAACGACATGAGCCTGGTCCAACAAGCCAAGCTTGGAACACACGAACCAAACATGTTTGATCGGTCAGTAGATTATATCCTGGGCTCGCTTCCAGAACCCTTTTTGGATATTTTTAACGTTGATGTAGATAAAGAAACAGTATATGGCATGTCATTGGGGGATTACCTTTATCGTATTGCGGGTGGGCAAGGTTATATTGAAGGGTTCCGGACAGGTCACTTTGCTGGCACAGGTATGACGGCATTTGGATGGTGGTACTTGCTATTACTTGGTATTGGTATAATTCCGGTATTCTACTTATTTGATGTCTTTCTTATGAAAACGCGCGATCCTAATTCTCCAGACCAATCTGGAAATCAAAAGATTCAGTTCAGTTTTTGTGTAATCATGGGGCTCACGTCGATTTTCCATTTTCTGGGATTTGAAAGTGTAGTGTCACTTGCTACCTTCCTTATCCGTGGATGGATACAGATGGTGCTGCTTTATTTCGCAGTGTTTCAATTTTCGCGACTGATAAGTGGTTGGCGCAAGGTAGCTGTTAGACTGCGGTTCTAGACTTCCTTAAGCAATTATCCGCAATTTTTTGCAACTATTCCAAGCTTCAAAATATGGCAAGCATTCTCTATTTCGGCGATAGTTCCCCAGCTTCAGGATCAGCGCTCAGAGCTAACGCGCTACTTAGGCTTGGTAACAACGTCGTGATTTCTGATCCCTACAAGGCATTTGCCAAACAACTCCGTTCCCGATGGCTTGGCCCAATTCACTTCCGCTCAGGATATCAACTATTGAACAATAGTGTAGTTAGCTGGATGGAGCAAGTAGTCCGTGCACAAAACCCTGATCTTGTCTGGGTCAACAGCGGAGAATTGTTTGGACCTGACTGTCTTAAAGTCTTGAAGCGTTTATCTTGCCCTATTTTTCTGTATATCAATGACGACCCGACCGGAGGCCGGGATGGACGACGTTTTGATTCGTTGCTTAAGGCGCTTCCATATTATGATGTTTGTGCCGTTATGCGTGAAGTAAATGTTTCCGAATTTAAGGCTTTGGGAGCGAACAAAGTATTAAGAGTGTTCATGTCTTACGATGAAGTAGCGCACCAACCATTCGCCCACTTTTCTGATATCCCTCCTGCGTTCAGGTCTGAAGTAGTTTTCATTGGGACCTGGATGCGATATGAAAAAAGAGATGAATTTATTTTGGGCCTGATTCGAGAAGGTATCCCTGTGAGTATTTGGGGAGACCGCTGGGACAAGAGTGCCCATTTTGCAAAGCTGAAGTCGCATTGGCGCGGCCCAGCGTTGACAGGACGCGATTATGTTGCCGCCCTTCAAGGCGCAAAAATATGTCTTGGCCTTTTGTCAAGGGGAAATCGAGATATGCACACTATACGATCTTTGGAAACACCTTTTTCAGGAGGTTTACTCTGCGCCGAGCGAACAATTGAGCATCAAAAGTTCTACAAAGAGGGTGTCGAGGCAGTTTTTTGGTCGGATGTTAGTGAATGTGCGCAAATATGCAAAGAGCTTCTAGCGAACGAGGACCGACGAAATGCTATACGATTGGCGGGTATGCGGCGTGTGCGATCTCTCAAAGTTGGAAACGAAGATGTGTGCACATACTTGCTGAATTCGATCTTTAATACGAATGAGCAAATCTATCCAACAATCGAAATTCTTGAGCAAGGTCGATAAACAATCAGACTTCACATTGTTGAATTCATAGAATATATTAGGTAAGAATTAGTTGTCAACGCCTCTACAATAATTTTTAGAATGAATATCGTTTTTCTTGCACACCCCTTATTCCTAGCCCAACAAAGCATGCCTCGTTTCGCAATGATGCTGACAGATGGGATGTCCAAACGCGGGCACAAAGTAGATATGTGGTCACCAAAGGCAAGATTCTTTAAACTTCATGCTAGCCCTGTACTACAAAAGTGGCTTGGATACATCGATCAATACATCATATTCCCTCTGGAGATAAAACGAAATAGTAAGCGCTGTTCGCCGGATACGCTTTTTGTTTTCACTGACCAGGCGCTTGGCCCTTGGGTACCGTTACTGGCCAATCGTCCTCACGCTATCCATTGTCATGATTTCATGGCTCTTCGCTCTGCCCTTGGTGAAATCCCAGAAAATCCAACGAGCTGGACGGGGCGCTTATATCAACAATTAATCCGGCGTGGCTTTTCAAAAGGGAAACATTTTATATCTGTTTCAAAAAAAACAAGAGAAGATCTGCATCGATATCTATTTACCGATCCGCTATCTTCTGAAGTCGTTTACAATGGATTTCACCAGCCCTTCTTTTACCATGACCAGACTGTCGCCAAAGGCTTATTTGGCAAGAGAATTGACCTCGATTTAACTGCAGGATACATACTTCATGTTGGAGGAAATCCATGGTATAAAAACCGGGCAGGTGTAATTGATATTTACACTGTATGGCGTGCACAGGGCGATTCTAAATTGCCCCTTATTATGATTGGTGAGGCACCGACAAAAGAACTATTGATGAAACAAACTCAATCCAAATTCTCAAAAGATATCCATTGGCTGAATGACATCGAAGACGAATTTGTGCGCCTGGCATATTCGGGGGCTGATGTCTTCCTTTTCCCCTCATTGGGAGAGGGCTTTGGCTGGCCAATAGCTGAAGCTATGGCATCCGGATGCCCTGTCATTACCACGGGTGAAGCACCCATGACAGAGGTCGCAGGCGATGCTGCCTTTCTCATACCCCGGCGTCCCAATAGTCCATCCGAAGTTGATGCCTGGGCTGGTGACGCGGCTGCCACAATCAATAGAATTCTGTCACTTTCGTCAACTGCGCGCAAGGCTATTGTAGATGCCGGCATTAACAATGCCAAAAGATTCGACACGCAAAACGCGCTAAATCAGATTGAGAAGATTTATTTAAAGATTACAAATAGCTAGCGCTTACTGTTTAAAGGAAAAGGCAAAAATGAAAATCAAAAATACTTTAACCCCCTACTAAATGTGCGGAATACTTGGGCAAGTAACTTTAAAGGGAATCGGGATTTCTCTGCCAAATCTCAGCTTACTCGACCATCGCGGTCCTGATGGCAACGGGGAATGGACGAACATTAATGGCAATGTTTATCTTGGTCATACAAGACTTGCAATCCTAGATCCTACGCCAACTGGAAGGCAACCTATGCAAGATGCTGGTGGTCGTTTCACGATTACATTCAATGGAGAAGTATATAATCACCACGACCTCCGTCCTTCGCTTCCATCGATAAACTGGCGAGGCAATTCTGATACTGAGACTTTGGTCGAACTGCTTGCTGTTCAAGGGTTAAAATGCCTTCCCAGGCTGAAAGGAATGTTTGCTTTCGCCTTGCACGATGCGTATGATGATACGGTATTGCTGGTCAGAGACCGGCTTGGCATAAAGCCGCTGTGGCTCC
Source organism: Cyclobacteriaceae bacterium (assembly GCA_029858965.1). GTDB lineage: Bacteria > Bacteroidota > Bacteroidia > Cytophagales > Cyclobacteriaceae > Chryseolinea. The sequence continues at coordinate 6,301 of JAOUDZ010000038.1, read as the reverse complement.
AAAGCACAGAAATGCATTTTCGGTTTGCGTCCGAGATACGCGCGCTGATGATTAAAGGTGAATCCACTCCCAACACACAGTTCTTGAATGAATATATTGGTTTTGGTCGTGTCCCCAGCACAGGAGAAATCTTTAGTGGCGTCGAGTCCGTTGGCCCTGGTGCATGGGTAAAATTGTTTCCCAGTGGAAAAACAGAAAAAGGCACATGGTGGCCTGACGAAAAGTTAGCCTCTACCAACGTACGGACTCGAAAAGAAGCTAAGCATCGAGTAAATGAGTTAGTAACGACTTCAATTGAAGAGCATTTAATATCTGATGTCGGCGTTGGGGCCTTTCTGAGCGGCGGAATTGACTCCAGCATTGTAACGCTTGTAGCGGGCAAAGCATTGGGGAAAAACCTGCGAACATTTACAATTGGATTCCCCCAAGGGGCATTCGATGAACGTTCGATTGCACGGCAGGTTGCCAAACAAGCCGGATCTGAGCATACCGAGATTGAAGTAAGCGAAGACACGTGCCTTGAGTGGGTGAAGCAAGCAGTAGCAAGCCTTGATTTACCTTCGGTGGACGCTATCAATACCTACATTGTATCTAAGGCAGTCCGAGATACTGGCGTGAAAGTTGCCCTTTCCGGACTCGGTGGAGATGAGATATTTGCTGGATATCCAAGTTTTAAGGATATACCATTAATAAAGTGGCTTGGGGCTTTGCCTCCAGCAGTTAGCACACAGCTGATAAGTTTTGCGCCACGAAGCTTGAAAGAAAAGCTTGGTGGTCTCACCAGTTTCGGTGTAACAGAACTTGCTGTCGCCCGCCGGAGGTTCACTTCAGTAGAAAGTCTGCATGCTTTAGGCTTTGGTGAAGGTACGCCCATTTTGCCGCCAACGCCGGAAGGCTTGGATACCATGGGCAAAATCTCGTGGGCAGAAATTCAATCTTATATGATCCCCATGCTCCTTCGAGATAGCGATCAAATGAGTATGGCTGTAGGTCTTGAGATTCGTGTCCCTTTTCTGGATCATTGCCTTGTCGAGGAGGTAATAACATTGCCACAAAGATTCAAGAAAGGAAAGGGCGTTAAGCCTTTACTTGTAGAAGCATTCAAAGATGAACTGCCACGTGACGTTTATGACCGCCCAAAACAGGGATTTACTTTGCCCATGAGCGACTGGATCAGAGGACCTTTAGCATCGCTAACAAATGAAGGCGTTCAGGCTGCCGCAGATTGGCTTGGTCTGGCGGCTCCGATACAACAAAAAGATAGCTTTGACAAGGGGAACGTCCATTGGACGCGTGTTTGGCATTGGTGTGTTCTAGGTCACTGGTTGATAAACCAGAAATCTACCGCTAACGAAATGGTCAGTTCCTGCTAATTAATGGTTGAGAAGAATTTCCTAAAGATGAAAATTTTGCGTGTAATAGGGAGTATGGATCCGTCTCATGGCGGTCCTTGTCAGGGTATTCGGAATTCTATACCAGCCCTGGAAAGGTTAGGTATTCAAAATGAAGTGTTGTCGCTGGATGACCCCAAGGCCCCATTCCTCGCCAAAGATTCCTTTCAAATTCATGCACTTGGACCCTCAAGGGGTCCATGGGGACATAGCTCAAATTTGATACCGTGGCTAGATACCAATCTCAATCGGTTTGACATTGTCATTATTCACGGCCTGTGGCAATATTATAGTTATGCCACTTGGAAAGCAGTGCGCCGCTTTAAGAAAATGTCTCAGCCTTCAAAGGTTGCCAGGCTGCCCAAGCTTTTCGTCATGCCCCACGGGATGCTTGACCCCTATTTCCAGCGTGCCCCTGATAGAAAACTGAAAGCGATCCGCAATTGGATCTACTGGAAATTGATTGAGCGCAAGGTTATCAACGAATCAGATGGAATTCTTTTTACGTGCGAAGCAGAACTTCTCCTCGCGCGCGAGCCTTTTCAGCCGTATAATCCAAAACTTGAATTGAATGTCGGGTATGGAATAGAGCAGCCTCCTCCTTATGACCAAGCTATGAGCGAAGCATTTTTCATGAAATGCAATAACCTTCGAGGCCAACCTTATGTTTTATTTCTTAGTCGTATTCATGAAAAAAAAGGTGTGGACCTCTTGATCAAGGCGTATGCAAAGACCTTCGGAAAAGATTCTCCTAAACTTGTTGTAGCAGGCCCAGGTCTTGAAAGCCCCTACGGTCAAAAACTCATAAAATTAATCTCAGAAAACGAGGAAGTAAACAGTTCCATCTTTTTCCCAGGCATGCTTTCCGGTGATGCCAAATGGGGCGCCTTTTACGGTTGTGACGCCTTCGTATTGCCGAGCCATCAGGAAAATTTCGGTATTGCTGTGGTCGAAGCATTAGCCTGTAGCAAACCAGTACTCATTTCCGATCAAGTAAATATCTGGCGAGAGATTAAAGCAGGAGGTGCCGGCATAGTATCTTCAAATACGGAGAAAGGCGTCCAGGAAATGCTTGAGAATTGGGGGCGCCTGAATAATAGTGAAAAGCTGGAGATGGGAAAAATGGCACGAAGTACTTTCGAAGAACTTTATGCGATTGGTCCCGCGGCAACACGGTTGTTAGAGACCCTTCAAAAAATAATGTCACATTGATTATTATGGAATACCAAGATCTAAGTTCGTTCAAAGTGCCTGCCTCCTTCCGAGGAAAATCCAAGATAGCTATTCAGATTTGGTGGATCGTCCAGGCTACTTTGTTTAGCTGGTCGCCGCAGTTCCTTTATGAATGGAGATCATTCCTGTTGCGGTTATTCGGAGCTCAAATAGGAAAAAAAGTTAAGATAAGATCTTCCGTCAAAGTTACCTATCCTTGGAAGATAAGCGTCGGGGATTACTCCTGGATAGGGGATGACAGTATGTTGTACAGTCTGGGTGATATTCGTATTGGTAGTCATGTTGCGATAGCACACAAAGTATACGTAAATACGGGGGGGCATGAATACAGAACAAAAACTTTTGACATTTTCTTCAAGCCAGTTGTGATTGAAGACCAATGCTGGATAACTAACGATGTATATATCGCCCCCGGAGTCACTATTGGCAAAGGAACAATTGTTAGCGCGAGAAGCAGCGTTCTGAAGGATTTACCTCCAGGAAAAATTTGTGTTGGCACGCCTGCCAAACCAATAAAAGATAGAGGCATTTCAAATTAAATGTTGGTCGAAGAATATTACACGACTTATATTTCAGCAATGTCGCTTCTGTTAACTGTATAAGAATAATCTATGAAAAAATATCTTGTGACAGGGGGCTCTGGTTTCATTGGGACCAATGTGGTCGATGAATTTCTAAAGCAGGGCTTCTCCGTTTTAAATTTAGATAGGTCCAAACCTGTAAAAGACCAACACCTTCCCTACTGGAAGGAAGTTGACATTCTGGATTACCCAAATCTGGAAGCAGAAATAGTGAAATTTGCTCCTGACGTAATTCTTCACTTGGCTGCTGTAACGGATCTTAATGGTAAAAACCTTGATTACTACAACGCGAATATTAAAGGGACGCAGAACATAGTTGACATTGCTGCAAAGTTACCATCACTTAAGAAAGTTCTGTTTACATCCTCGATGTATGTTTGTAAGCCTGGCTATATTCCTAAGAATTACGATGACTATTGGCCGCACACCCCTTATGGCGAGAGCAAAGTCAAGGGAGAGCTTATCGTCAAGGCGATACATGATCCTCGGTACCGCTGGGTAATTATCAGGCCGACCTCCATATGGGGTCCATGGTTTAACATTCCATACATTGACTTCTTCAACGTAGTGTATCATGGAAAGTATTTTGACTTTGGCAAGACATGCACCAAGACATATGGCTACATCGAAAACACTGTATTCCAAATCCAGAAGCTTATTGCTAATGATGATGTACACTTGAAAACATTTTACCTTGGAGATTATCCACCCATTCAGATTTCTCAATGGGCCAATGAAATTTCGATTGAAATGGGCAAAGGTGAAATAAGGAGAGTGCCTTTTTTTCTAATGCGGATGGCCTCCCTTGTTGGAGACGCGCTCACCCGCATCAAGATAAAATTCCCCATAACAAGCTTCAGGCTGACCAATATGACAACGGACAACATTCTACCTTTAGATGAATTATACGCGCTTACGGGTCCGGTGCCGGTAAGTCAATTAGAGGGTGTAAAGAAGACCTTAAAGTGGCTAGTCGAATACAAAGGCTTTAAGATTAAGGGAGGGTGATACACTGCTATTTTCACCCCATTTGCCAGTCGCGCTGATGTTTCCATGAACTAGAGTTGTTTGCTATCGATTGCATCAAATGACAGGGGGCTGTTACGGCACAATTTTCAAAAAAGGCTGGGCATGCGCCTGTAATTCCAACACCAGCGGTTCAATTTGAAAGTGCCTCCACATCGTCAAGGATAAACCAGTTAATTTCGCCATATTGCGCGATTCGAACTAAAGACCGGATTTTCCGGTTTGTACCAATGTGGGAATAGAGTAGCCTCACACCTAAATTATTAAAATATAGACCATGGGAAGACCTCCAGTATTACCGAAGAAGAAAAAAGACGGGTTTTATCTTGAATTGCGTAACAAAGGCGCAAAATCAGGCATCATTGTCATTCGTGATACAAAGGAAGCAATGATGCAAGCCGCCAGACAGTACGAAAACACGAAAGATGTAATTATATTAGGTGAGCATAAGAACGGTAAGAAAGTTGACGAAAGTCGCAAAAAGGCTGCATCTAACGCTTAATTGGGTTAAATCAATTGCAATACGTCCTCCAGTTTATTGGTGGATTTGAAGAACGCTATTGTTCTAAGCAATACATTGTCAACTACCGTGTCAGGACAAGATGCGCCGCTTGTTAGAATAATCTTCACTAATTTTTTCTCTGGTAAAAAATCGTACGTGATTTTCTTTTCTTTCCGGTGGTAATCGAAATGGTGAATTTCAAGCTTTGATTTGATTTCTGTTTCGGAGTTAACAAAGTACGTTGGAAACTTTTGCTCGCATAATTCTACGATGTGCGACGTATTCGAGCTGTTGTATCCACCAACAACTATTGCCAAATCAGCATCGGTCTTAAGCAACTCGTACGTCGCCTCCTGGTTATCATTGGTGGCGTAACAAAGTGTATCTCTGGTGTCAGCAAAATGGTTAACAACATCTTCCCTGCCATGTTTCTCAATCATTACCGACCGAAAATAATCAGCAATTTCCTGCGTTTCGGCCGCCAGCATAGTGGTTTGATTTACAACACCAACCCGTTGCAGATCGCGTTCCGGATCTAAGCCAGCAGAATACTTCCCTTCAAATTCCTGATAAAACTCCTCCTTTGTTTTCTTGCCCCTGATGTGTTCTGCCAACTGCCGGGCTTCCCCCATGTCGCTAACGATGATGCAGTGACCATTCTGCGCGCTGTGGGAAAAAGTAGCCCGGGTTTCTTCATGTCTGGGCTTCCCGTGAATCACGACCGTGTAATCTTCGTTACCAAGTTTCTGAGAACGATTCCAAACCTTTTCTACAAAGGGGCAAGTGGTATTATACTGCTGGACTTCAATTCCCTTCTCACGCAGTATTTCCTCAATTTCAATGGTTGTTCCAAAGGCGGGAATTATCACGATATCTTCCTTTTTCAATGCGCTCCAGGGAATAAACTGTTTTCCATCTGTATCCATGATGAACTTGATCCCGCGACTTTCCAGATCATTGTTCACCTCCTGATTATGAATCATCTGACTTAACAGAAAAACGCATCGATCTGGATTTTCCTCCAGCGCCCGATAACTTATTTCTATGGCATTCTCAACCCCGTAACAAAAACCAAAATGACGCGCGATGTAAAATTGAACAGGACCAAAGTCCAGGACCGAAGGCGCAAAATCCTGCTTCCGCAAGTCTTTCAATCTGCGCGACTCTTTAACCTTTCCGGTAATCGACGACCGGTAGTAACTGGGGATCTGAAACTTTTTGATATAAACAGTTTTATAACGCCTAACCACAAAGTTAGGATTAGTTTGGAAGTGCTAAAGCTATCCTCCTTTAATGTTAAGTGGCAAAGGATGCTACCTTTACAATGCCTTGGACAACTTGTCTTCTTTTATGCGTCGAACTCTAATCTCTTTCTTCTCGAGATCAAACCACCTTACTTCCACAAAATTGTTCTTGATGTACTTTAGGACCTCCATCACTTTTCCGTCAATCTTGCTGCGAACACGTTCGCCTTTACTAAACAGCTTCCTCATAATTCCTTTTCTACAAGCGTTCTACATTCTAAAAGCATAGTTAAATTCTCTCGGAAAATCCTCGTATGTCCCCGA
>JAOUDZ010000144.1 GCA_029858965.1 Cyclobacteriaceae bacterium | reverse complement strand
GAAGAATTAAAGGCTTCCCCATTTGAAGCAGGCTCAGAACTCAATAAGTACTTTGAAATGCTGCCGGATAACAGTGATCTTAAACGTATTTACAATTTAATGACTGATCTTGATGATCCGGAAGACGTACGACAACTGGAACATTGGCTGAAGATGCAAATCGAGCCGGGAAGTATTGATGTGAACATCATGACCAAACTGGATAAGTCCAACCTTGATAAACAAGGGAATGTAATAGAAGATGGTTCCGACGCCGTTGCGGCTTTGCGTGGGTACGCCAATAGCAATCTTTCCAATTCATCTGTCGTCCTTTCTGCAGGCATGAATCCGCGTCTTTTTAGCTACATGGAAAAACAGCACGCATTTGACGCCGATGCCGGTGGCGCTTTTGAAAAAAGAATCATCATTAAAGTTTCGGATTACAGATCTGCACTTATTCAAGGCAAAATGCTTGCAAAAAAAGGACTTTGGGTGAGCGAATTCAGAATTGAATCGGGGTTGAATTGCGGCGGGCATGCTTTTGCAACCGACGGTTATTTGATCGGTCCTATTCTGGAAGAATTTAAAAACAAGAAAGAAGAACTGAGCACCACCTTATTTGAAATCTATAACCAATCACTGAAAGCGAAAGGGAAACCTGAATTTGAGAAAATGCACGACATGCGGATTACTGTTCAGGGAGGAATAGGAACGCATGAAGAAAATGAGTTACTAAGAACTTATTATGGCGTAGACAGCACCGGATGGGGCACACCGTTTTTGCTGGTCCCTGAAGCAACTACTGTTGACAGCACCACCTTGCAATTGCTTAGCAAAGCGGGAGAAGGGGACGTTATCCTAAGCAACAATTCTCCGCTAGGTATTCGATTTCATTACCTGAAGGGTACGACAGGTGAAAAGGAAAAGTTAAATCGGATAGCCAGGGGAAAGCCTGGCAGTCCATGCACGGAAAAATATCTGGTTTCCAATACGACGTTCACCAAAAAACCAATTTGCACGGCATCGCGCACTTACCAAATGAGAAAAATAGCTGAATTGCGCAGTCAGGATTTACCGGAGCAAGAATACAATAAACAGTTAGAAGAAGTGCTGGAGAAAGAGTGCTTGTGCATTGGACTGAGCAATGCTGCGATAAAGCAGTACAAGGTGGCACCATTCAAAAGACTTCAGGCTGTTAATATTTGCCCTGGTCCGAACATTGCCTACTTCACTGAAATTGTCTCGTTAAAAAGGATGATTGATCATATATATGGACGAATAAATATCATCCAGCACAATAACCGCCCGCACATGTTCATTAAAGAGCTCAACCTCTACATCGAATATTGGAGTGAATTATTACGTGACGGAAAAGCTTTTACGGACAACAAAAAACAAGCCTATATCCAGTCCTTCTATGAAAATCTGTCTACAGGAATTTCATATTACCGTAGCCTTTCCGATAGGTTGAAGAGCGAATTTGCAGGCTTGGGAGATAAAATCAATGATAGCCTCGGTGAAGCCGAAGCCCATCTTGCCGAGTTGCTCCACCGTTATTCAGCCAATGCCACAAATAAACCTGAGCCTTTTGTTCAGGCCTAGATTTTTTGTAATTAGGCACAACTAAAAGAACACCTTAAGGTCATGTTTTCAAGGGCTTGTGAGTATGCCATCAGGGCAACACTTTATATTTCCATTAAGAGCGTAGATGGTTCCAGGTTGGGCATCAAAGAGATTGCCAGGGAGATCGACTCACCGGAACCGTTTACAGCCAAGATTCTTCAAGCACTTTCGCGCGAGAAGATTATTTCTTCTATAAAAGGTCCCAACGGTGGGTTTTATTTAGATCCAAAGGCCAAGCCTATTCCGCTCAATACCATTGTGAAAGCCATGGATGGTGAAGATGTTTTGCACACCTGTTCGTTGGGCCTGAAAGAGTGTTCGGATAAGTTCCCCTGCCCTATTCACAATGAAATAAAAGAATACAAAGAGCGATTGCGGAAAATTATGAAGGACAGGACTGTTCAGGATCTTGCACGGGAATTGTCGGATGGAAAAACTTTCCTCAAAATCTACAAGAAAAAAATTTCTAGGTAAATCCGCAAAGCGTCCTCAACATTTCGTAAGCAGAGATTTGTTAAGGATTCGTGTAGTACACCCACTATAACATCCGCAATTCACGACTACGATGTTCTGTTCACGGTGGATTAGCCGTGGAGTACGCATCACTTGTGTAGTATCTAATTCATCATAACCATCATCCTTATCTCGCTTGCCCCCTGATCCCTGGGTGGTCATCCCAAAATGTACCACAAACTTTAGTACCAGAAGGTACCAGCGAAGGTTCAGTTTTATGGCTCCAATTTGATTCAATCGGGCCAAAGGGCCGGTGGAATCGTAGCTTACCTAATAAAAGCTAAAAAATATCCATCAATGATATAAAGACTAATTAGTCTTTTATTATGTTTGTACAATCTATTTAAATGATTGAACAATGGCTAAACAAAACTTCATGGAGTTCTTACTGAACCCTAAAAATTGGTGGCTTCCACTGGTAATTATTTTTGTGGCTAGTCTTACCGGCGTAACCATGATTGGCAGACATACTTATACAGAGGCTCCCCCAATTCCTGACTTTGTTACTTCGGATGGCAGTCCGGTGTACACGAAAGAAGACATTCTGAACGGCCAAAGTGTATTTCAAAAATATGCACTGATGGAATACGGAAGCATGTTTGGGGATGGCGCTAACCGTGGCCCTGACTATGCTGCGGAGGCGCTCCATCTAACCGCCGAGTACATGGCAGACTATTACCTGAAGTCCATCGCCACTTCCGCGGAGGATATGACTTTTCAGCGCTATGGCATTTCTAATGTCGTGAAGAAGGAAATAAAGGCAAACAATTACGCCGCCTCCACCAATACTGTAAAACTGACGGATTCGCAGACGTTTGCCACGAACGAACTGACAACGTACTATCAAAATGTATTCACCGGTTCAGGCAAAGGATCATTTAAACCCAAGAACTATCTGACCAATGCGATGGAGATCAGATCACTCAGCGCATTCTTCTTCTGGAGTGGCTGGGTATGTGGTGTTGAAAGACCCGGAAAAAGTTACAGTTATACCCACAACTGGCCATATGATCCAATCGCCGGCAACACACCCAGTCCCGCAGTAATCATCTGGAGTATTGTTGGCTCTCTTGGCTTAATACTGGGGTTAGGCATTGTCCTTTTTTATCATGGAAAGCTAGAGAAACTGGATGACCAGGCATTTACCAAAAATGCAAGCCCGCTGATGACCATGGGGGGCGTCGCCCGGTTTCAACCGACGGCGACGCAGCGTGCTACCTACAAATTTTTTTATGCCGCTATCCTTCTGTTTGCAGTGCAAGTGTTGGCAGGAATATTAACTGTGCATGACTTCGTAGGCTTTACCAAGTTTTGGGGTTTTGATGTTGCTGAACTCCTTCCAATAACAATTACCCGTAGCTGGCACGTACAATTATCCCTGCTGTGGATCTCCGCCTGCTGGATAGGTGCTTCCTTTTTCGTGATGCCAATGTTGTCACCCAAAGAACCTCCTTACCAGCGAACATTGATTAATTCCATCTTTTGGACAATTATTCTATTGGTGGCCGGAGCAGTCGTTGGAATTTTTATTGGCCCTAAAGGGCTAACCGGAGACCAGTGGTATTGGGTTGGCCATCAGGGGTGGGAATATCTCGAACCTGGAAAAGTCTGGCAAATATTGCTGTATCTCATTTTCGTTCTTTGGATCGTGATTCTATACAGAGGTCTCAGACCCGTGATGTCGCTAAAGCAGCCATGGGCTTTGCCCAATTGGCTGGTTTATACTACCACCAGTATTCTGGTTTTGCTCGGATCCGGATTTATGTTCACACCGAATACCAATTTTGTAATTGCCGACTTTTGGCGATGGATGGTTGTCCACATGTGGGCTGAGGCATTCTTTGAAGTCTTCACTACCGTATTGATAGGATACTTTATGGTGCTGATGGGGCTGGTAAGCGTTCAGGCGGCAACCCGAGTTATCTACCTGGCATGTCTCCTTTTCCTCGGTTCCGGGTTACTGGGAATTTCGCATAATTTTTATTGGAATGCGAAACCCGTTTTCACCATGGCGCTAGGATCCGTTTTTTCAACACTCCAGGTTGTTCCCTTGGTTCTGCTAACACTGGAAGCCTGGCGTTTCACCAAATTGCCAATGCATCTGGAGAAAAGCCAAAATGGAAAAGTCAACCAAGGCTTTGGATTTTCTGAAGTATTTCTCTTTCTCATTGGTGTCAACTTCTGGAATTTTTTTGGTGCAGGCGTATTGGGATTCATTATCAACCTTCCGATTGCCAACTATTACGAACACGGTACATACCTAACCGTTAACCATGGTCACGCTGCGCTTATGGGTGTATATGGTAACCTATCTCTCGCAGGGATTCTCTTCTGTTGCCAATTGTTGTTTGAACCTTCGGTGTGGAATAAAAAGTTGATAACCATGGCTTTTTGGTCAATAAATACAGGCCTTCTGTTGATGGTACTGCTTGATTTATTCCCTGCCGGAATCCTGCAGTTTAACGCTGTTCTTGACCACGGGTTGTGGTTTGCCAGAAGCAGCAGGTTCATTGAAAGCACAGCATTCCAGGGCCTCACCTGGATGCGCATTATCGGAGGGTCCATTTTTGTCCTGGGTGGCGTAATTCCATTAGCCTGGTTCATTGTCACACACAGAAAGAACCTGAAAAAAATTAATGGCACAAATTCCCCGGGATATGGCATTAGCGATGATCAGCGAAAATACAATGCGCACAAGGAAGACGTTCACACGGTCGAAATCTCCTGAGAAAACAACATGATCATCACTGAAATTATCCATCATAAACCTTTACCTAAAACTGTCTTTGAGAATACCATTATAGATAGTCATTCCAGCAAGCATTGCTACTTGATAGCAACGTTTTTGATGACCTTGAGAATGTGAATCTTGGGAATTCGATACTATTTTTTAAACATAAAACCAGCAACCCATGGAACTCAACCAGCAAATCTTAAGCGACATTGTTATTCACATGAAGTACGCGCGCTATATTCCCGAACTGGGGCGCAGAGAACTATGGCCAGAAATATGCGACCGCTATGAAACCATGATGGTCCAAAAATACCCGGACCTGCAAAACGAAATCCATGAAAACATGCAATGGGTATTGCAAAAGAAAGTACTTCCCTCCATGCGTGCCATGCAGTTTGCCGGTCCATCGATCATCAGAAACAACAGTCGCATTTACAACTGCGCGTACATGCCGGTGGACGATATCCGGGCATTCTCAGAAGCAATGTTCCTGCTGCTTGGCGGTACCGGTGTAGGTTTCTCTGTACAGCAACATCATGTTAGCGAGTTGCCACCTATCCAAAAAGCAACCAAACACAGAAAATTCTTAATTGGCGATAGCCTCGAAGGTTGGGCGGATTCTATCAAAATGATTATGAAGTCATATTTTGGATTGAGCAAAGCGTTGCCGGATTTCGACTACTCAGACATCAGACCCAAAGGAGCACGACTGGTGACGGCAGGTGGTAAGGCTCCAGGTCCAGAGCCGCTGAAAGTTTGCCACGCACATCTTGCTGCCATTCTGGATCGCAAAAAAGATGGAGAGCAATTATCATCCCTTGAATGCCATGATCTGATGTGCCATATCGCCAATGCGGTATTGGCTGGCGGTATCCGCAGGTCGGCCATGATCTCATTATTCTCACCTGAAGATGAAGACATGCTTACCTGCAAATTTGGAAATTGGTGGGAACTCAATGAGCAACGAGGCCGCGCCAACAATTCTGCAGTATTGTCGCGCGACGAAACCACGCGAAATGAATTCTTTGACCTCTGGAAAAAGATTGAGCTTTCGGGCACAGGGGAACCGGGTTTCTATTTCAGCAATCACCCCGACTGGGGCACCAATCCATGCTGCGAAATTGCACTTCGACCATTTCAATTTTGCAACCTGTGTGAAATCAATGTTAGTGATGTTGAGTCGCAGGATGAATTGAATGCCCGCGCAAGCGTAGCTGGTTTTCTGGGCACCCTTCAGGCTGGCTTTACAGACTTCCATTACCTCCGGGAAGTTTGGAAACAAACCACGGAGCAAGATGCGCTGATCGGTGTGGGTATGACAGGCATCGCCAGTGGCAGGGTTGCAAAACTCGATCTTAAAGAAGCGGCAGATCAGGTGAAGCATGTAAATGTGGAGGTAACCGCCAAAATTGGGATAGAGTTCGCGGCACGCTGCACCACCATAAAACCTTCCGGCACAAGTTCCTTAGTGCTCGGCACTTCCTCGGGAATTCATGCCTGGCATAATGATTATTATCTGCGAAGGATGAGAATCGGAAAAAATGAAGCCCTTTATGAATACCTGAACATCAATCATCCTGAGTTACTTGAGGATGATTTCCTTAACAGCAAGCAAGCAATTGTCTGTATTCCGCAAAAAGCTCCGGATGGCAGCATCCTGCGGTCTGAAAGCGCCATAGACATGCTTGAACGTGTAAAAGCCTTCAATGCTGAATGGGTCAGCAACGGTTATCGGTTAGGCTATAATGCCAATAATGTATCAGCCACTGTATCCATCAAAGAAGATGAGTGGACCGAAGTTGGTGAATGGATGTGGAATAACAAGGCTTCATACCATGGATTAAGCGTTCTGCCTTACAACAATGGCAATTACAAGCAACCACCGTTTGAGGACATCAGCCGCGAGCGCTATGAAGCTCTGGAAAAATTGACCCGGAACATCGATCTGTCTTCAATTTTTGAACCAGAGGATGTGACGGACTTACAGGCAGAGGCCGCTTGTGCAGGAGGATCTTGTGTAATCCAGTGAGTTGGACTGCTTGACTATAAAAGCCCGGCTCACGCAAATAATTTAGCATATGGTCAACGGCAAGAATGATTAAGTCACCTTGCGCCTTCACCTGCACCCTTGTTAACCCAGGAATGTTCAGCCTATAAGTTTCTATTTGCATGCAAAGGTCATTTCTTTGATCATTCTCAATCATCAGTTTGCGATCTGGAAAACCTGCGATTTCGAACCACCTCTCGATTGCGCGCCTATTGGTGAGTGCTTTATTATACACACTGTCAAATAAGAAAGTCAGGTTAAATACGAACAACTCCACCTGACATATTACGCTTTGGGAGTTGCCTTTCAATTATCTATGTTTGGTTAAGTTCCGAACATTTTGCGCGGGTTATTCTCAATCGTCTGCACTGCATAACCATGAAAAATAAAATATTACCGGTAATCGTCTGTATCGCCACAATAATGTTGGTCACAACATGTGCGCCATCAAGCAGGGAAACAGAAACCGTTCAGGAAGAATCCGGATTTGATTCGCCAAGGACCGTGCTCAAAGATCCCAAGCCCGGATACCTTACACCGGAGGAAAGTCTGAATTCTTTCAGGCTTCCAAGGGGATATCATCTTGAACTTGTTGCAGACGAAACCATGCTGAGTGAACCTGTGGCGATCTCCTGGGACGGAAATGGCAGAATGTTTGTCGTGCAAATGGAAACCTACATGCAGACAGTAGATACGACCAATGAACATACCGCCAACAGCCGTGTGATGCTCCTGGAAGATACCAACGGCGATGGCAAGATGGACAAGAGTTCCGTTTATATTGATAAGCTGATGTTGCCCCGTATGATTCTGGCTGTTGGAAATGAACTGCTGGTCAATGAAACGGATACCTACGATATCTATGCCTATAAAGACACTGACAATGATGGCATAGCAGATCAAAAAAGAATAGTTTATCACACCGATAAAAAAGCCTTTGGCAATCTTGAACACCAGCGAAGCGGGTTGGATTGGAATCTCGACAACTGGATTTACATTACTGTAGACCCGGTCCGCTTCCAATACAAAGTTGGGATGCTTAGGGCCGACTCATTGATCAGTGGCTCTAACGGACAGTGGGGATTAACGCATGATAATTACGGCAGACTTTATTACAGTCGGGGAGGTGCGGAAAATGCCGGCTCGGGATTTCACATCAATCCGGCTTATGGACAATTGGAATTTGCAGATGCATACAATGATTCAACCTTTGGCGCTGTTTGGCCAATTATCAAGACACCCGATATTCAGGGTGGTTTGAAGCGGATTCGGGAAGACACCACACTTAATCACTTCACTGCAGCCAATGGACAATCCATTTTCCGAGGTGATCGCCTTCCCAAAACTTTAGTGGGAGACTATTTGATCAATGAACCGGTGGCCCGGATAATAAGAAGAGCTAAAATCATTAACACTGACGGCAAAAGAACACTTGAGAATGCCTACGAAAAAGAGGAATTCATTGCGTCTTCTGACATGAATTTCAGACCTGTCAATACCTACACCGGTCCGGATGGTTGTCTCTATATAGTCGATATGAATCGCGGTATTATTCAGGAAGGAACATGGACCGGTGAAGGCAGCTATTTGCGTAAACAAATTCTACGACTCGGTTTACAGGAAAATATTCAGCACGGAAGGATCTGGAGACTTGTTTACGATGGGATGACGCCTGGACCCAGGCCACATATGCTTGACGAAGCAACGGATCAGCTGGTGACTTACCTGGATCATCCAAACGGATGGTGGCGCGACAATGCACAAAAAGAAATCGTTTTGCGCGGCGACAAGTCTGTCGTCGAAGATCTGAAGCGCATTGCAGTTGGTAAAAAGGGACCGTTGCCTGAAAAGCCTTCTTCACTGGGAAGGCTTCATGCACTGTGGACCTTGTCAGGATTGGATGCCATGGACAAGGATTTGCTGATGGAAGCGATGCAGGATGATGACCCTCAGATAAGAAAGGCGGCAGTATGGATCAGTGAGACGTATTTGATACATGACGACGAAGATGTAATTGAGGCAATAGGAAAATTGAAAGATGACGAAGACTCTGATGTGCGCATCCAGGTCATGCTCTCCCTTTCCAAAAGCAAATCGCCAGAAGCCAAAGCGCTTGGAGCTGAAATCCTGGCTAGTAATGCCGGCAATGAAATGATTGTGAGCGCACAGAAAAGTCTCAATAAGACTGAGGCGATCAGAACATATGGTGCCAAGATGGGTTCTTTAAATGCCGTAAGTCGGAAAATGATCACCGATGGCGCCGCCATTTTCAGGTCATTGTGCTCAACATGCCATGGTGTGGAGGGAAAAGGTGTACCGACAAATCTGGCACCGCCATTGGCGGGAAATTTCAGGCGCTATGTCAGAAATAAGGACGCGATGATCAGGATTCTCCTGAATGGTCTTACCGGTCCCGTGGATGGCAAAACATATCCGGAAAATATGACCGCGATGGGCATGAACGACGACCAATGGATTGCATCTGTGCTCAGCTACTTGCGCTACGATATCGGGCTTTCGGAACGTCGATCCCCGGGAAGCATAAGCGAAGAATTTGCCAACCGCATGCTGGTGATGCCCGAAGAGGTTAAAAAAATCCGGGAACAATCCACAGGAAGAACAACTCCCTGGACGTGGGAACAACTCGATAAGCTCGCACAAAACCAATAAAAATAATTTCGGTCCGCGTCAGCGTTACATGGCGTTACCTGGCCAGCGGATCAGGGCGAAGCTGAAATTTGAATACTTTGCTCGGTGTGCCTTTCCCACCCT